>NZ_BATA01000004.1 GCF_000474235.1 Halarchaeum acidiphilum MH1-52-1 | reverse complement strand
CATCGATGCGCCGACGGCCGCGACGAACAACACGAGTGGGGGGAATACGACTGACACCACCACGACCGAGACCAACACAACTGATACCAATACGACCGAGATCAGCATCACTGACACGAACACTACCGACGCCAACGCTACCGACGCCGACGCCAACACCACCGACATCAATACGAGCAACGTCAACACGACCTACACGACCGTCCCCTCGACCTGCACGTACCCGTTCACGTCGACGGACGCGACGGGGACGAGCGTCACCGTGGACGGCGCGCCGAAGCGAATCGTCGTCGTGGGCGCGAGCGGCGCGCAGACCGTCTGGGAACTCGGCGCACAGGACCGCGTCGTCGGCATCTCCTCGTACACGTCCTACCTCGACAACGCGAGCGCGAAGCCGACGGTCGTCGATTCCTACGGCTACGCGAAGGTCGAGGACGTCCTCGCGCGGTCGCCCGATCTCGTCCTCCTCGCGAACATCCAGAAGGACAAGACCGCACAGCGACTGCGCGAGGCCGGCGTCACGGTCTATAAGTTCCACGAAGCGTCGAGCATCGACGACATCGAGGCGAAGACGCGTCTCACGGGCCACCTCGTCGGGAACTGCGACGAGGCGGACGACACCGTCGATCTGATGGAGGACCACATGGACACGGTGCGGGAGGTCCGCGAGCGGGCGGACGACACGCCGACGATGTACTACCCGCAGACCGGTGGCTTCACCTCGGGACCCGGATCGTTCATCACGGACGTCATGAGCCTCGCCGGCGCGCACAACATCGCGCTCGACGGCGACTTCACCACCTCCTACCCCCAGCCGAGCGAGGAGTTCGTCGTCAATCAGGACCCGGACTGGCTCCTCGCGACGTACACGGCCTCGACGAAGTCGAAGGACGCGAAGGACCTCCTCCCGCAGACGAAGGTGGTCTCACACACGCGCGCTTACCAGAACGGGAACGTCGTCAAGGTGAACGCGAACCACGTCTCTCAGCCCGCCCCGCGCGTCGTCTACGCCATCGAGAACATCACGCGGGCGATCCACCCGGACGCGTGGGCGGCCGTCACCGGCTCGGCGGTCCCGTCCGGCGGTTCCCTCGACGACAGTGACCACGATTACTCGGTCGGCGTCACCACCACGACGACCGAGACGCCCCCGCAGTCCGAGTCCGGCGCGACGGCGAACGCCACCGTGTCGTTCGCCCGCGCGAACGCCTCGGTCACGGCGTCGATCCGGAACGCGAGCGGGAACGTCAGCGTCGACTTCGCGAACGCGTCGGCGGCGAACGCGTCCGTCACGAACGCCTCGGCGAACGCGTCCGTCACGAACATCTCGGCGAACGCGACCGCCGTCACGGGCGCGAACGTCTCGCTCGCGAACGGGACGCGCGCCGGAAATCTGACGCTCACCGTCAGCGATCCCACGACGGCGGTCCCGAACGGCACCGATCCGCTCGACGTGGCGAACGCGAGCGCGAGTCGGTATTTCGTCCTGAACGCGACCGGCGTCTCGGACGCGAACGTCAGCGAGGCGACGATCCGCTTCCGCGTCGCGCCGGACGACCTGCCGAACGGCACCGATTCCGCGAACGTCACGCTCTACCGTCACCACAACGGGACGTGGAACGCGCTTCCCACGACGCACCTGAACGGGAGCGCGTACGCGGCGACGACCTCGGGCTTCTCGACGTACGCGATCGGTGCGGCGAACGCGACGACGGTCGCGAACGAGAGCGCGAGCGGGAACGAGACGACGAGCACCGTCACGACGACAGCGTCGGCGAGCACCGCCACGACGACCACGACGACCACGACGAACGCGTCTCCGAGTGCGTCGACCACGTCGACCGCGAACGCGTCGTCCACGAGCACGACGTCGGGATCCTCGCCCGGCTTCGGGTTCGGTCTCGCGGCGCTGGCGCTCTCGCTCGCCGCGCTCGCCCTGCGGCGGCGCTGACGCGCGCCGTCCGCGCCTCCGACACGCTTTACCCACGGCGTCGACTAGCGCTCGTATGGTCGAGAACGTCATCTGGCCTGCCTACTTCGACGCGACGCTCTCGCGCCGCGAGGGCCGGCGCGTCCCGCGCTCGCTCGCCGTCGACGATCCGACGGTGGACGAGATCGCGCAGGCCGTCGGACAGGTCGGCTACGACGCCGTCATCGAACGCGAGAAGGCCTATCCCCGACGGGGGTGGACGGAGTCGGGTCGCGTCCTCGTGAAGGACGCCGGCGACGCCGGGAAGTCCGACCTCCTGCAAGCCGTCGGCGCGTACGTCGCCACCCTCCGCGAATGAAGCGCGCGGGCGACGTCGTCCGCAGCGCGCAGGGCCTCGCGATCGTCCGCTGTCCCGACGCAGAGCACCCCGATATCGGCGCGGAGGTCGTGAACGAGCGCCTCGCGACGTGGGTCGCGTCGTCGACGTCTTCGGGCCGGTGTCGAGGCCGTATCTCGCCGTGACGCCGGACGACGCGACGCCCGCCGACCTCCTCGGGTCGAAGCTCTACGTCCGATAGAGCGCAGGCCCTTTCCCGATGGGAGCGCGAACTGACGCGCGTGAGCGATTGCGCCTTCTGCGAGATCGTCGCCGGTGAGCAGTCCGCGCACCGACTCCACGAGGACGACCGGACGCTCGCGTTCCTCGACGACGCGCCCGCCGCGACCGGGCACGCGCTCGTCGTCCCGAAGGCCCACCACGAGACGTTGACGGACATGCCGGGCGACCTCGCGAGCGCCGTCTTCTGGACGGTCCGGCGGGTCGCGGCGGCCGTCGAGGACGCCCTCGACCCGGCCGGCGTGAGCGTCCTCCAACAGAATGGCGTCGCGGCCGGTCAGGACGTCCCGCACGCGCACGTCCACGTCGTCCCGCGCGACGAGGACGACGACGTGCGGCTCGCGTGGCCGGGCGACGGGGAGGCGAACGCGGAGACGGCGCGTCGCCTTCGCGAGCGCGTCTGACCCGAAAGGGCGAAGGGCCGCGCGCGGGTCGTCGCGGATATGAAGCAGCGAACCGGCGTGCTCGCGGCCTGCGGGGGCATCTTCCTCACCTTCCTCGCCATCCAGATCGGCGCGCTCGCGCTCGTCGAGCCGTTCAAGCAAGCGGGGTACCAGACGGTTCAGGACCCGCAGAACCCCGCGAACAGCGTCTTCTACGTCGTCGTCCTGCTCGTCGCGACGGCGGCCATCCTCGTCGCGCTGAAGTACGGCGGCCAGCAGCTCCTCCGGGGGTTCATCCTCTTCACGGGTGCGATGATCACCGTCTACGTCACGAGCGTCCTCCCCGGCGTGATCGTCGGCGGCCCGGACGGCGTGAACGTCCTCCCGTGGCTCGCCGCCGCCGTCCTCGTCGGCGCCCTCTACGCCTACCCCGAGTGGTGGGTGATCGACGCCGCGGGCGTCGTCATGGGCGCGGGGGCGGCCGCGCTCTTCGGCATCAGCTTCGGCGTGCTGCCCGCGATCGTCCTCCTCGGCGCGCTCGCCGTCTACGACGCGATCAGCGTCTACGGCACCGAACACATGCTCACGCTCGCCTCCGGCGTCGTCGAATTGAAGGTGCCGGTGCTGCTCGTCTACCCGACCGTCCGGAGCTACTCCTTCCGCGAGCGTGCCGCCGAGGTCGCGGCGAAGGACGAGGATGACGGCGACGCGGAGGGCAACACGGCAAGCGACGACGGGACGGACGCCCGCGACGACGGCGACACCCGCGACGACGGCGACGGGACGGACGCCCGCGAGGGCGAGGCCGAGACGCACGGCGAGGAGGGCCGCGACAGCATCATGATCGGCCTCGGGGACGCCGTGATGCCGACGGTGATGGTCGCCTCCGCGGCGTTCTTCGTCACGGACGTCCCGGCCGTCGCCGGCGTCCCGCTCCCCGCCGCGACCGCGCTCGTCGGCACGATGATCGGCCTCGCCCTCCTCCTCCGCATGGTCCTGCAGGGGCGGGCGCACGCGGGCCTCCCGCTGCTCAACGGCGGCGCGATCCTCGGCTATCTCGTCGGCGCGCTCGCGTCCGGTCTCTCCGTGGTGTCGGCGCTCGGCCTCGGACCCTACCTCTAGTCCCGCACCGGCCCGAAGCCGTGGAAGCCGTCGGCGGCGCTGACGTACACCGCGCCGTCGACGGGCGCGACGCCGCCGATCGACTGCGAGATGACGTCCGTCACCTGCACCCGCTCCGTCTCGTGCGACCACAGTTCGTCGTCGCCGTCAGCGTCGAGCGCGCGAAGCGTCCCCCGGTCGATCGCGTAGAGCGTCTCCCCGACGAGCGCGGCCGGGACGCCGCTCCCCCCGAGGTGCGCCGCGACCGACCCGTCCGCCGGATCGAGCGCCGCGAGACCGGATTCGGTTCCGACGTAGAGGCGTCCGTCGCTCGCGACCGGAGGCGCGTTCCCCATCGCCGGCGCGCGCGTCGTCCATCGGACGTCGCCGCTCGCGGCGTCCACCGCGATCAGCGAGTCGTTGCTCTCGCCGCCCATCGCGTACACCGCCCCGCCCGCCGCGACCGGCGTCGACCACGGCTCCGAGACGGCGGACTGCCGAAAGAGGCGCTCCCCGCTCGCGGCGTCGACGGCGTGGAGACCGTCCCGCGCGGCGACGTACACCGTGTCGTTCGCGACCGCGGGCGTCCCCTTCGCCTCTGATCCGGTGTCGTAGCGCCATTGCTTCTCGCCGCTCGCGGCGTCGAACGCTCGGATCTGTGCGGGAACGTCCTTGAAGCCGCCGCTGCTGACGTACACCGTACCGTCCGCGACCGCGGGCGGACACTGGATCCCGTCCATCTCGGGACCGCGCCACAGCACCGCGTCGCGGTCGGCGGCGAGGTAGAACACCTCGATGAACGTCGTCACGTAGACGCGACCGCCCGCGGCGACCGGCGGGCCGTTCACGCCGTACTGGACGAGGCGGGTCGACGACTCGACGGCCATCGTCGCGGGATCGCGCCGCGTCAGATCGGCGTACTTCTGCGCTCTGCGCGAGGTGTTGTAGAGACCGGCATCCGTGACGCTCGCCGAGCCGCCGGCGTCGAGTCGCCAGTACTGTTCGCCGGCGCGCAGGCCCGCACCGTCCGGATTCGCGCCCGTGTTCGCGGCGTCGAAACGCGGCCGTGGCCACGCGCCCGAGGGGGAGAGCGCGGGCTCGCCGGGTGGGTCGGACGTCTCGCGTTCGTCGATGCCCGCACCGGTGCCGCGGGACGTCGTCGACGTCTCGGTGCTCGTGTCCGTCGTGCCGGTCGTTCCGCCGTCGTCCGTGCAGCCGGCGAGACCGGCGACGAGACCCGTGCCGAGCGCGCGGAGGGCGTGGCGTCGCGTCCGAGGGCGTGGCATGGCGGCGGTGCGTCCGCGGTCGGTAAGTGTCTTCCCCCGGGACGCGCGGAACCAAAGCGCGTATGAGCGCTTCGGCCGTGGCTCTACGCGATGACGCACGCGGAACACACCGACAGCGGGGTGGCACGGCGTGTCTAACGCCCTCGACGCCGGCGTAGACCCGGCGGCCGCGCGACGGCGGGCCGCCGACGCGGAGCGCGTCGTCGTGAAGGCGGGGACGAACTCCCTGACGGACGACGAGTCGAATCTCGACGACGCGAAGCTCGACAAGCTCGTCGACGACATCGCCGACCTCCGCGAGCGCGGGACGGAAGTCCTGCTCGTCTCCTCCGGCGCGGTCGGCGCCGGAATCGGCATGCTCGATCTCCAAGACGAGGCGGAGAGCCTTGAGGAGTCACAGGCGCTCTCGACGGTCGGGCAGAGCCGGCTCGTCCACCGGTACACGGAGAGCTTCCGGCGCTACGACACCCGCGTCGCCCAACTCCTCCTCACGCAGCACGACCTCGAGGACCCCGAGCGCTACCGCAACCTCCAGACGACCATCGAGACGCTGCTCGACTGGGGCGTCGTCCCGATCGTGAACGAGAACGACGCGGTGGCGAGCGAGGAACTCCGGATCGGCGACAACGACATGCTCTCCTCGTCGCTCGCGGTCGGCGTCGAGAGCGATCTCCTCGTCACGCTCACGGACGTGGGCGGCGTGTACACGGGGAACCCGAAGGAGGACTCGGAGGCGACGCTGATCGACGCGGTCGGCGAGAACTACGACGCCGTTCGCGACCTCGTCGAGGAGACGTCCGTCGGCGAGTTCGGCGGCATCCGAACGAAGGTCGAGGGCGCGCGGCGGGCGAGCGAGCACGGGATCCCCGCGATCATCGCGGCGTCCGCGGAGCCGGACGTCCTCTCGAAGGTCGCCGACGCCGACTCCGTCGGAACGATATTCCTGCCGGACGAGGGAGACGGCGATGAGTGAGACCGACCGCGGCACCGAGACGAAGGTCGACGAGGCGGAGTCGGCCGCGCTCGACCTCGCGAACGTCTCCGACGCCGATCGGAGCGCGGCGCTCCGCGCCGTCGCGGACGCCATCGAGGACGCCGAGGAGCGCGTGCTCGCCGCGAACGAGAAGGACGTCGCCGCGGCCGAGGAGCGCCTCGAAGCCGGGGACTACACGCGGGCGTTCGTCGATCGCCTGACGCTCGACGCCGCGAAGATCGAGAGCATCGCGGAGATGGTGCGAAGCGTCGCGGCGCAGGACGACCCGCTCGGCGAGACGCTGGCGGCTCGCCGGCTCGACGACGCCCTCGAACTCTACGAGGTCGGCGTCCCGATCGGCGTCGTCGCCACGGTCTTCGAGTCCCGGCCGGACGCGCTCGTGCAGATCGCCGCGCTCGCGTTGAAGTCGGGTAACGCCGTCATCCTGAAGGGCGGCAGCGAGGCCACGCACTCGAATCGCGTCCTCTTCGACGTCGTCCGCGACGCGACGTGCGCGGGGTCGAGCGAGAGCGAGCGCGAGGGCGAGAGCCCGCGGGACGGCGAGCGCGAGCGACCGCGGGACGCGAGCGCGACGATGCCCGACGGGTGGGCGCAGCTCATCGAGGCGCGCGAGGACGTCGACACCCTCCTCGGGATGGACGAGTCCGTCGACCTCGTGATGCCGCGCGGGAGTTCCGCGTTCGTCCAGTACGTGCAGGACAACACGAAGATCCCCGTCCTCGGGCACACGGAGGGCGTCTGTCACGTCTACGTCGATCGCGACGCGGACCTCGGCATGGCCGCGGACGTCGCGTTCGACGCGAAGGTCCAGTATCCCGCGGTCTGTAACGCCGTCGAGACCCTCCTCGTTCACGAGTCCGTCGCCGACGACTTCCTCCCCGGGATGGTCGAGCGTTACGCGGACGCCGGCGTCGAACTCCGCGGGGACGCCGACGTGCGCGAGATCGTCGACGTCGATCCCGCCAGCGAGGCGGACTGGTCGCGGGAGTACGGCGACCTCGTGCTCTCGCTGAAGGTC
Organism: Halarchaeum acidiphilum MH1-52-1; assembly: GCF_000474235.1. Lineage (GTDB taxonomy): Archaea > Halobacteriota > Halobacteria > Halobacteriales > Halobacteriaceae > Halarchaeum > Halarchaeum acidiphilum. The sequence continues at coordinate 72,280 of NZ_BATA01000004.1, read as the reverse complement.
GTCGATTCGCTCGACGCGGCGGTCGACCACGTCAACGCCTACGGCTCGAAGCACACCGAGTCGATCCTCACCGAGGACGCGGATCGCGCGGGCGACTTCATGACGCGCGTGGACGCCGCGAGCGTCTTCCACAACGCCTCGACGCGCTTCGCCGACGGCTATCGCTACGGTCTCGGCGCCGAGGTCGGCATCAGCACGGGCAAAATCCACGCCCGCGGTCCCGTCGGTCTCGACGGACTGACGACGTACAAGTACTACCTCGAAGGCGACGGCCAGCTCGTCGCCTCCTACGCCGGCGAGAACCCGAGACCCTTCCTCCACGAGGAGTTCGAGGGTGAGTGGGTGCCGGGCCACCTCGCGTCGGACCAGTAGGTCCGGCGCGGGAACAGGCGAACGGCGACGGGGGAGCCGCGAGCCGGTTGAGCGAGGAGTAGTCGCGCAACCGAACGAACGAGCGGGGAGCGAATGCGACCCGCGAGTCACCTCGCACTCGTCTCACTCCTCGCTCGCTCCCTCCGCGCTCTCCGCTTCCTCCAGCCCGAGGCGTCCGCGAGGCGCGCGGTGACGACGGTCTCGACGAGCGAGCCGAGTTTCTCGCCGTCGGCGGCGTCGTCGGCGAAGATGCCGAGCGGGATCTCGCCGCCCGCCATCTCGCGGTGGCCGCCGGCGCTCCCGGCGTCGCCGAACGCCTCGTCGAGCGCGTCGCCGGCGTGGACGCGCGAGTCCGTCGAGCGCGCGCTGAGTTGGATGGCGTCCTCGACGATGCCGAACACGACCGCGGTCTCGACGCCTTCGAGCGTGGCGAGGTAGTCGGCGGCCTGCGGGAGGGCGTCGCGCTCGTTCGTCCGACCGACGTTCGAGAGGAGCGCCGACCCGCGGATCGAGCGGTTCTCGATCGCGGTGGCGATCGCGTCGGCCGTCGCGCCGCTGACGGCCGGGGAGACGAGCTGTCGGAGGAGGTCGCCGTCGGAGCGCTCGTGGAGGAACGCGGCGGCGGCGTACTCCGCGCTCGTCGCGCCGCGGAGGAAGCCCAGCGTCTCGCGGCGGATGGCGAACAGGAGCGCGGTGGCGAGCGTCGCGTCGATCTCGACGTCGAGGTCGCGGACGTACTCGGTGAGGATGGTGGCCGTCGCGCCGGCGTCCTCGCGGTGGTCGACGAAGCGGGCGTCGATCGACTCGTGGGGGTGGTGGTCGATGACGACGTCCACCGGCGTCCCCTCGGGCACGCGGTTGTTCGCGCCGGGGACGCCGTGATCGACGAACGCGAGGAGCGATCCGTCCGCCCGATCACGGACCGCCTCGGGATCGAGCGATTCGAGATCGACGTCGAGGAGGTTGACGAACGCGCGGTTCTGCTGGTGTGAGATCTCACCGCTATACAGGATGCGTCGCTCGTCGACGCCGGCCGCGGCGGCGATCCGCCCGAGCGCGAGCGCGCTCGCGAGGCAGTCCGGATCCGGGTTGTTGTGACAGACGATGGTGAGCGCCGTCCCCTCGGAGAGCAGGTCGCGCAGCGTCTCGGCGGCGGGCATGAGTCTCCGTTCGCGCCCCGAACGGATAGTGATACGTGTGAGTGCGGCGTGATCCGTGTGGTCGCGGGCGTGATCCGTGTGGTCGCGGGCGTGGTCCGTGTGACCGGTGGGTGATCGCCCTATTCGCCCGTCAGCGCTTCGCTCGCGGGCGCGAAATCGACCGCGTCGCCGCGTCCCTCGTCACGCGCGCGCTCGTAGAGCATGTGCGCGGCGGCGACCGTCTCGATCCCCGTGCCGCCGGAGTCGAAGACCGTGATCTCCTCCGCGCTCTCGCGGCCGGGGATCCGCTTCGCGAGGACGTCGCCGAGTTCGCCGTGGACGTCGGCTTCGCCCACGACGCCCTCCTCCTTCGCGAGGATGAACGCTCCGGCGTCGGTCTCGACGCGCGCTTCGAGGTCGAGGACGTACTTCGCCCGTTCGAGGGTGCGGGCGTCGAGTTCCCGCTTCTCGGGATCGTACTGGCCCATCGCGGTGACGTGCGTGCCGGGTTCGAGGTGGTCGCCGTCGAAGACGGGACTGGGCGCGTTCGTCGCGGTGACGACGATGTCGGCGTCCTCGATCGCGGCCGCGGAGGAGGCGACGGCGGCGACGGAGGCGTCGAGGCGCTTGTTCATCTCGCCCGCGAAGTCCTCGCGGTGCTCCTTCGTCGGCGAGTAGATCCAGACGGTTTCGAGGTCGCGGACGGTGTCGATCGCGCGCAGTTGCCCGCGGGCCTGCGCGCCGCTCCCGATGAGGGCGAGCGAGGACGCGTCGGGGCGCGCGAGCGCGTCCGTCCCGACGGCGCCCGCCGCGCCCGTCTTGTAGGGGTTCATGCTCGCGCCGTCGAGGAGCGCGAGCGGTTCACCGCTCTCGGCGTCGAACAGCGGCGTCATGAACCACGCGTCGCGCTCGCCGAAGCCCGCGGCGTACATGTACCCCCCCATCGCGCCCGTCTCGGGGAGGACGGCGGCGTACGTCGTGAACATTCCCGGCGGCCCCTCGTTGAGGAGTTTCGTTCGAGGCTCGGCGGGCGCGCCCTCGCCGCGCTGGCGGTAGGCGTCGCGGACGGCCGCGACGTAGTCGGCGGGGTCCGCGAGGTCGGCGACGTCGTCGCTCGCGAGGTGCAGACAGTCGGTCATACATGGGGGTTAGCGGAGCGGCCGGAAAAGGATTGAGGGGCTATTCGGCGGCCGTTATCGGCGCGCGCTCGTCGGCCGTCGCGCCGGTCTGCGCCGTCATCGAGCCTGTCTGTCCGGTCTCCACCGCGCTGTCAGTGGGACCGCCCACGAAGAGCGCGTGGCCGACGAGCACGACCGCCACCCCGCCCGCGGCGGGTATCGCGACCGCCGTCGTGTAGCCAGCGAGGGTGAGTGCGGCGGCGACGGCGGCGAACGCGACGGGGATGATCCCCAAGATGTGGTCGTAGTAACTCGTCATAATCTATCCAATACTATGCGCCGCACTCATATAAGTGTTCTCCATAGATGATGTGTTGCTACTGTAATGGCAACGCGTAACTTATAGATGCGCGGCGCCACCGCCGTCGCCGGAGCCGGATCGCTCACGTACCGGTTCTCACGGTGAGGCGGCGCGGTCAGCGTCGCGCGATCGCGTGCGTGACGCCGCGCGCGATCAGGAGGAAGAGGCTGCCGAAGATCGCGACGACGACGAGGAAGACGGGATCGAAGCCGATGGAGAACGCGCCCGTCGCGAGGAGGGCCTGTCCGACGACGTCGGCGGCCAGCCACGCGAGCACCGTCCACCCGACGAGACCGCGGAGACCGTTCGTCCGGGCGCTGTACGCCCGCAGGAGCGGCGCCGCGATCGCCCAGCCGACGACGAACGGGACGAGGACGCCGAGGAGGTGTCGGGGGTTCGCGGCGCTCGCCGCCAGCCGGCCGTGCTGGTACTCGCCGACGATGACGAACGCGACGATAGCGACGAGATCCGGGAGCGCGAACAGTCGGAGCGTCCGGCGATCGACGTCGAGGAGAGCCATGCGCGTCGGTTGGGCCGTCATCGGTATTCGCGTATCGGTTCGTCGCGCTCCCCTGTCGGCGTGCCGTCCGTTTTCACGCCGGCGAGCGCGTACGCGAACCCCGACGTGACGCCGTGCGGTCGCAGGCCCGCGTCCGCGAAGAGACCGGCGAGTTCGCCCGGCGCGTAGAAGGACGAGTCGAAACTCAGCGCGTGCTCGCCCGCGACGAGCGCCCGCCCCGGCAGTCCGCGCGGGTCGAAGTCGCACGCGACGAACACGCCGCCGGGCCGGAGGGCGCGCGTCGCTCCCGTATCGCCGCGGGCGCGTCGAGGTGGTGGAGCGCGTCCGTCGCCACTACCGCATCGACCGACGCGTCCGCGACCGGGAGGCGCGTCGCATCACCCCGCACGACTGGAAGGTCCTTCGCGCGCGCCTCGCGGAGCATTCCCCGTGCGGCATCGAGCACCGTTACGTCGAGATCGGGATTCGCGTCGCTCCGTTCGCGGAGCGCGTCGGCCGTTCGACCCGTCCCACCAGCGAGGTCCAGCACGGACTCGACGTCGCGCTCCGCGTACGCGAGGCCCGCGCGGACGTCTCCGAGCGACGCCGAGGGCGCGAACCAGTCGTAGACGACGGCGAGCCGGTCGAAGCGGGCGACGTCGCTCACACGTTCCGATGGGTACGCCACGATATTAGAGCCTAAGGCCGCGCGCGCCCTCCCGGGCGCATGGAGTTCGCCGTCCTCGGTTCGCCACCAGACGCCCCGCGCCTCCGCCTCGACTGGCGGCGCTTCAGCTACGCCGGGAAGTTCGTCACCGGCGACGCCGGGAAGGCCGTCGCCGTCGCGGACGGCGTCCTCGACCGCGAGGGGTGGCCCCCCGACGCCCGCGAGGCCGAAGCCGACGGAATCATCGGTGCCGTCTCCTTCAGCCCGCATCGGCGCGATCCCGACACCGCCGTCCTCCGGTACGTCACCGTCCGCGAGGACCGCCGCGGCGAGGGAATCGGCGCGCGCCTCTGCGCGTTCGCGGCCGAACGCCTGCTCGACGACGCCGACCGCGTCCGCATCGACGTCAACAACCCCTACGCCTACGAGGCGCTCCACAAGGCCGGCTTCGGCTACACGGTCGAGACGGCCGGACTCGCCGAACTCGTCCTCGAACGCCCGTGCGACGCGCGTGCCGAGAACTACGCGGCGGGTCTCGACGTCTACCGCGAGCGCGACCTCAGCGACGACGAGCGGTCCTTCCTCGACGCGCGCGACGGCCCGCCCGCCGTCGTGGACGCCCCGGCCGGCGAAGGCGAGCGTTAAGGCCCGCGCGCCGATAGCGGGCGTATGGGAAACGCGGACCTCCGCCAGCTCGCCGTCATCGAGGAGGTCGGATTCGACGATCTCGGGGGCGGCGTCGTCGCCGTCGACGCGCACAACTGGCTCTACAAGTACCTCACGACGACCGTCCGGTTCACCCGCGACGACGCGTACACGACGAGCGACGGCACCGAGGTCCCGAACCTCATCGGCGTCGCACAGGGTCTCCCGAAGTTCTTCGAGCACGACCTCACGCCCGTCTTCGTCTTCGACGGCCGCGTCGTCGGCCTGAAGGACGAGGAGGTCGCCTCGCGTCGCGAGGAACGCGAGAAGCGCGAAGCGAAGCTCGAGGAGGCCCGCGAGGCCGGCGACCGCCTCGAAGTCGCGCGCCTCGAATCGCAGACCCAGCGACTCACCGAGGTCATCCACGAGACGACGCGCGAACTCCTCCGTCTGCTCGACGTCCCCGTCGTCGAGGCGCCCGCGGAGGGCGAAGCCCAAGCGTCGTACATGGCTCGCGTGGACGACGAGGTCGATTACGTCGGCAGCGACGACTACGACTGCCTCCTCCTCGGCGCGCCCCTCACCCTCCGCCAACTCACGAGCAAGGGCGACGTCGAGCGCATGGACTTCGACGCCACGCTCGCGGCACACGACGTGACGTGGGAGCAACTCGTCGACGTCGGCATTCTCTGTGGGACTGACTTCAACGACGGTCTCTCGGGGTACGGCCCGAAGACCGCGCTAACGGCTGTGAAGGAGCACGGCGATCTCTGGGGCGTCCTCGACGACGAGGACGCGTACATCGACGACGCCGATCGCATCCGCGAGCTCTTCCTCGATCCCGACGTCACCGACGACTACGACTACGACGCCGAGATCGATCCCGACCTCGACGCCGCGCGCGACTACCTCGTCGAAGAGTGGGAGATCGCCGCCGACGAGATCGAACGGGCCTTCGAGCGCATCGAGGAGTCCGTCACGCAGACGGGTCTCGATCGCTGGACGTAGCCGTAGCGACGACCGCCTCCGCACGGCTTTTACCCGCGCGCGCCCACCGCTGCGGTATGGATCCCGCGGACGTCGAGGACCTCATCGAGTCGAACCTCCCGGAGAGCACGGCGAACGTCACCCGCGCGCGGGGAAAGCACGACGACGACCACCTCGCCGCGACCGTCGTCTCCCCCGCCTTCGAGGGAGAGAGTCTCGTCGATCAACACCAGCTCGTGTACGACGCGCTCGGCGACGCGATGACGACCGAGATTCACGCCCTCGAACTGACGACGGAGACGCCCGAGGACGCCTGACGGAGAACGCGCCGTCTAGAGCGAGAGGTCGACGTCCGCGTCGCCCTCGAACTCGCGGTTGCGCAGCGCCTCGCCGGTCTGGCGGTCGAAGAAGTGGACGGCCTCCTCGGGGATGCGAGCGACGACGTCGTCGCCCGCCTCGACCGGCGTCCGGCCGTCGACGTTCGCGATGAACGTCTCGCCCTCGCGGGTGTCGGGCAGGGAGAGGTAGACGTTGCTCTCGTCGCCCATGGGTTCGACGACGTCGACGGTGACGGCGACGTCGCGGCCGGATTCGACCGCGTCCACGAGTTCGATGTCCTGCGGGCGGATGCCGAGAACGAGTGAGTCGGTGGTGAGGGTCGCGCGGACGTCCCCGCTCACGGGGTAGTCGAGACCGCCGCCGACGACGGTCTCGCCCTCGAGATCGACGTCGAAGAAGTTCATCGACGGCTCGCCGATGAATCCCGCGACGAACTGGTTCGCGGGCGTGTGATAGGCCTCGAGCGGCGTCGCGACCTGTTGGAGGACGCCGTCGTTGAGGATGGCGATGCGATCGCCCATCGTCATCGCCTCCGTCTGGTCGTGCGTGACGTAGACGGTGGTGGTGTCGAGGTCCTCTTGGAGCCGCTGGAGTTCCGTGCGCATCTGCGCGCGGAGCTTCGCGTCGAGGTTGGAGAGGGGCTCGTCCATGAGGAAGACCTCGGGTTCGCGGACGATCGCGCGCCCGAGCGCGACGCGCTGCTGTTGCCCGCCGCTGAGTTCGGAGGGCTTGCGATCGAGGAGGTCGTTGATGCCCATCGTGTCCGTCGCGGACTCCACGCGCTCTGCGATCTCGTCGTTCGAGAGGTCCGTGGACTCCTCAAGGCCGAAGCTCATGTTCTCGCGCACGGTCATGTGCGGGTAGAGCGCGTACGACTGGAACACCATCGCGATGTCCCGGTCGCGCGGCTTGGCCTCGTTGACGCGTCGGTCGCCGATGCGGAGTTCGCCGTTCGTGATCGTTTCGAGGCCGGCGATCATCCGCAGGGTCGTGGACTTCCCGCAGCCGGAGGGACCGACGAGGACGAGGAACTCGCCGTCGTCGATGTCGATGCTGGCGTCGTCGACGGCGACGATCGTCTTGCCGTCGTCGTCGAAGTGCTTCGTGATCGAGTCGAGTTCGAGTGTAGCCATGGTGTGTTAGGTGGAGACTCCTTCCGCGAACTGGTCACCGAATAGGACGTAGACGATGATGGTGGGGAGCGCCGCGACGAACGCGCCGGCCATCCGGATGCCGAACCCGACGTCGGAGAGGCTCGCACCCAGCTGGGCGAGCGGGACCGTGACGGGCGCGCCCTTTCCGGGCCCGACGATCACCAGCGCGAACAGCAGATCGTTCCAGATCTGCGTGAACTGGTAGATGAGCGTCACCGCGAACATCGGGACCGAGAGCGGGAGGATGATCCGCCGGTAGATGCGGTGGGTGGTCGCGCCGTCGAGACGCGCCGCCTCGACCATCTCGTCGCTGAAGTCCTTGTAGTAGGTGCGGAACAGTAGCGTGCAGATCGGGATCCCGTACGCGACGTGCGTGATGATGAGGCCGGTGAGGTCGCCGAGCCACTTCGGGATGCCGACCGCGGCGCCGTACTGCCCGAGCGGGAGGTAGACCGCCCAGAACTTCGAGACGGGGATGAGGACCGCCTGATACGGGATGAAGATCCCCGCGATGAACAGGACGAGCACGGGGATCTGATAGCGCCACTCGAGCGTGGTCAGCCCGTACGCGGCCATGCTCCCGAGGAGCGCGGAGAGGATCGTCCCCGGGATGGCGAGGATGAGGCTGTTCACGAGTCCCCCCGCGAGCGCGTGAGCGGCCCGCGTCCAGTGGATCGCGGTGAAGCCGCTGGGCGCGGGCGGGAGGAACGGGGCGGTACTGAGGGCGTCTATCTTGATGGAGGTCATCAGCCCCGTCCAGAGGGGCAGGAGATAGAACACCACAAGGAGCACGAGGACGGCGTACAGGCCGACGCGCCGCCAGTCCGTGCCGGTGGAATCGGTCGTATCTGTCATAGTTCACCTTCCCGGTATTGGTAGGCGAGATAGGGTGCGATGATGACGAGCGCGAGCGCGAACAGCATGATGCCGATCGCCGCCGCGTACGCGCGGTGGCCGACGCTGAACGCCTGCCGGACCATCATCGTCGCGAGGATGTCCGACCTTCGGGGGGTAGTAGCTCCCGCTGAGGGAGTAGAGGAAGTCGAACGCCTTCAGCGCGAATACCATCAGGACGACTGAAGCGGAGATCGTGGCCCCCTTCAACTGGGGGATGATGACTCGCCAGTACATCCGGAGGGTGGTCGCGCCGTCGACGCGCGCGGCCTCGAACTGCTCGGTCGGGATGGCGCGCAGGCCCGCGAGATAGACGACCATCGCGTAGCCGCTGAACTGCCAGATGAGCGCGAAGACGACCGCGCCGAGCACGAGCGCCGGATTGCCGATCCACTCGTAGGGTCCGAGTCCGAACGCGCCGAGGATGATGTTCACGACGCCGTTCTGTTTGTTGTACATCCAGAGCCAGAACTGCGCGGTGACGACGAACGATAGCGCCATCGGGAGCAGATAGATGGTCCGGAACGTGTTCTCGTAGCGGATCTTCTGATCGACGAGGATGGCGATCAGCAGCCCCACGACGAGACAGCACAGCGTGAACGAGACGAGGAGCGCGAACGTGTTCTGGAGCGCTCCGAGGAAGACCTGATCGCCGAACGCCTTCGCGTACATCCCGAGATCGAGGTGGCCGTAATCGGGGTTGCCGAACTGCTGGAAGTCCGTCAGGCTCAGGAGGAAATTCCAGAAGATGGCCCCGTAGACGGCGAGTCCCATGATCAGGAACGCGGGGAGCCAGTAGGGGAGCGACGAGACGAACTGGTCGCTCAGGAACCCACCGGAGGGGTTCGCGGTGGCTTCCCCTCCGTCGGTGCGGGCGCGCCGACGGCGGAAGAGCGTTCGGGCGAGCGTCGCGAGCTTCTCACGCATGCGTCGAGTCAGTTACTGAACGCGTTCACGAACGCCTTGGCGGTCGCCTCCGCGGCGTCGTCCGTGTACTCGGCGTAGTGCTGGTTGACGGCGGTCTGCAGTTCGCCGAGGACCTCCGGCGTGGTCGCGAGACCGTGCGCGACGCTCGGCGGCTGCGCCGTCGAGTTCTGGAAGTCCTTGTACTGGTTCTGCTGGAACTTGTTGAACTGATCCATCGGCACGTCCTTGCGCGGCGGGATGGAGCCCTTCTTCGTGTTAAAGCGGATCTGGGCGTCCTTCGTGCCGACGTATGTGAGCCACTTCTTGCTGGCCTCGGGGGACGGATTGTCCTTCGGGTGGACCCACGAGTCCATGTTGAGGGAGTAGAGTCCGTCCGTCCCGGGGAAGGTGACCTGATCCCAGTCGGCCTGGAACTCGAAGTCGTCCGTCCCGGTGTACATGCCGGCCGCCCAGTCGCCGTTGTGGAAGAAGCCGGCGTTCCCGTGGACGATCATCTGGTTGGCCTCCTTCCAGCCGACGGTGCTGACGTCGCTGTTGAAGTGCTCGCTGTAGTCGTTGAGGGTCTTGAACGCGTCGGCGATCTTCCCCTCGTCGCCGTTCCCGTTCATGAACGCCTGATAGGCGTCCCAGCCGGACTGTCCGAGGAAGGTGGCGGCCCAGAGCTGGATCGTCGTCCACGGCGCCTGACTGGAGTGAGCCATCCCGACGGCGTCCGTCTCCGAGGCGACCTGCGCGATGGCGTCCGCGAGGTCGCTCGGCGTCTCGATCGAGGAGACGTCGACACCGGCCTGATCGATGACCGTCTTGTTGTAGAAGAGGTTGTTCATCCGGTGGATGTTCGTCGGGACGCAGACGTAGTTCCCCGCGGGCTTCGCGGCGTTCTGCGGCCCTTCGAGGTAGGCGTCCTTCATCGAGTTCTGACTCCAAACGGAGTCCTCGATGTCGCCGAGGAGGTCGGCGTCCGTGAACTGGAGGAGGTGCTTGCCCGGCCACGCGACGAAGGAACTCGGCGGGTTCCCGTTGCCGAGGCGCGTGTTGATCCGGGTGTCGAGGCTGGTGTTCCCACCGCCGCCGATGCCCTTGACGTTCATCTCGACGTCCGGGTACTCCTGTTTGAACCCCTCGATCATGCTCTGGACGGCGTCGCCCCCGTCGCCGCTGGTCCACCCGTGGAGCAGTTCGAGCGTCTCGGAGCTACCACTTCCGCTACCGCTCTCGTTGCCGCTGCCGCTGCCGCCGCTGTCGCCGCCGCCGTTTCCACCACAGCCCGCGATGGCCGCGGTTCCCGCTGCACCTGCCGCCACGAGGTAACGCCGCCGACTCAGCGCGTTACCGGAGTTTTCATCAGTCATGATTGTCTCTGTACCATCTACCTATCCTCCCCGGTCATACAAAATAGTTTCCTATTATTAACCACGATCCGAGTGAGTTCTCCGATCGGCCGACCGACGCGAGGGCGGACCGGTGCCTTTTACGCGTCCCCGCGAGAGTCCCCCGCATATGAGCGACGCAGACGACGACTATCGCATCGAATCTGATAGCCTCGGCGAGATGGAGGTCCCCGCGGACGCCTACTGGGGCGCGCAGACCCAGCGCGCCGTCGAGAACTTCCCGGTGAGCGGCCGCGGCTTCCAGCCCGCGTTCGTCCACGCGCTCGGCGTCGTGAAGAAGGCCGCCGCGCAGGCCAACCGCGATCTGGGTACCGTCCCCGAGGACAAAGCCGACGCCATCGTCGCGGCCGCGGACGAGGTCATCGCGGGCGAGCACGACGATCAGTTCCCCGTCGACGTCTTCCAGACGGGGTCGGGCACCTCGACGAACATGAACGCCAACGAGGTCATCGGCAACCGCGCGACCGAGATCTACGGCGGGGAGATCGGCACGCGCGAGATCCACCCGAACGACCACGTGAACTTCGGGCAGTCCTCGAACGACGTCATCCCGACCGCGATGCACGTCGCCGCGCTCGTCGCCGTCGAGAAGGACGTCGGTCCCGCCCTCGAAACGCTCGTCGAGGCCTTGGAGGAGAAGGAGGAGGCCTTCGACGGCGTCGTCAAGACCGGCCGCACGCACCTGCAGGACGCGACGCCGGTGCGCCTCGGACAGGAGTTCGGCGGCTATCGCGCCCAGATCGAGAAGGGCCTCGCGCGCGTGGAGAACGCGAAGGCCCACCTGCGCGAGCTCGCCCTCGGCGGCACCGCGGTCGGGACGGGACTCAACACCCACTCCGAGTTCCCCGAGCGCGCCGCCGAGTACATCAGCGAGGAGACGGACGTCCAGTTCCGCGAGGCGGACAACCACTTCGAGGCGCAGGCCGCCCACGACGCGATGAGCGAGGCCCACGGCGCGCTCCGCACCGTCGCGGGGAGCCTGAACAAGATCGCGAACGACCTCCGCCTGCTCGCCTCCGGCCCGCGCAACGGTCTCGGCGAGATCGAGCAGCCCGAGAACCAGCCCGGGAGTTCGATCATGCCCGGGAAGATCAACCCGGTCGTCGCGGAGTCGGTCAATCAGGTCCACAAGCAGGTCGTCGGTCACGACGCCACCATCTCCGCGGGGGCCGCGGAGGGCCAGATCGACCTCAACCTCTACAAGCCCGTGCTCGCCTTCGACTTCCTCGAATCCGCGACGCTCATCGCGAACGGGAGCGAGGCGTTCGCGGAGAAGTTCGTCGCGAAACTCGAGGCGAACGAGGAGTACTGCGAAGAGCAGGTCGAGCGCTCGATGGCGCTCGCGACGGCGCTCAACCCCGCCATCGGCTACGACAAGGCGAGCAAGGTCGCGAAGCAGGCCATCGCCGAGGACAAGACCGTCCGCGAGGTCGCCGTCGCCGAGGGGTACCTCACCGAGGACGAGGCCGACGAGGTGCTCGACCCGGAGACGATGACCCATCGCGGGATCCTCGGGGAGGAGTAGGTCGCGCGACGCGCGACCGGACGAACGGGGAGCGGTAGCGACCCGCGAGTGAGCAACGCGACGGCGGAGACGTCGCGAAGAAGCGAACGGGGGACGGAGTGACCCGTGAGCAACGCGACGGCGGACCGACGAACGCGGCGTCCCCGCGTTGGCCCGTTTCCGTCCGTACTTCTTTCCCGGTGGGCGCGGAGACGTATCGCATGGAAGACCTCCACCCGCGCGTCCGCCTGCTGTGGACGGCGGGCGCGTTCGTCGCGGCGGCCGTCCTCGGCGCGATCGCGGGCGCGCTCGCGTGGTTCGACCCGCTCTCGCTCTCCCTCCCGCCGCTCGCGGTCGCCGGCACCGTCTTCGGCGTCGCGTTCGTCGTCGGAGTCACCTACGCGGCCCTGCGCTACCGGCTGTGGCGCTTCGAGGTGCGCGAGGACACCCTCTACATCGAGCGCGGCGTCGTCACGCGCGTCCGCACGGTCGTCCCGTACGTCCGCGTCCAGCACGTCGACAACAGACGCGGGCCGCTCGCACGGCTCCTCGGCCTCGGGACGGTCGTCGTCTACACGGCGGGCTCGCGCGGCGCGGACGTCTCGGTGCCGGGTCTCGCGGCCGAGCGCGCCCTCGCCCTCCAAGACCGCCTGCGCGACCTCGCGATCGAGAGCGACCCGACGGACGCCGTATGAAGCTCCACCCGCTCTCCGTCCCGTACCGCGTCGGGAAGCGCGCGGTCTCGTTCGGGTGGGCGATCGTCGTCGGCCTCGCGGGCGCGTCCTCCGCGTTGCCGGGGCGCTGGCGGCTCGCCGCGGCCGCGCTCGTCGTCCTCGCGCTGCTCGCGCTCGTCGGCCACGAGGTCGCCGTCCACCGTCGCTTCGCGTACGCGCTCACGGCGAGCACCCTCGACATCTCCTCGGGCGTGCTCTCGCGACGCGAGCGCGAGATCCCGCTCGGGCGCGTCCAGAACGTCGACGTCTCGCGGAACGTCGTCCAGCGCGCCCTCGGCATCGCCACGGTGAACGTCGAGACGGCGGGCGGCGGGGAGACGGAGGTCGTCCTCGAGTGCGTGAGCGCCGCGGAGGCCGACCGGCTCCAGACGGAGATCCGACGGCTGAAGCGCGCCGCGGCCGGTGAGACGGACGCGAGCGAGGCGGCGACGGGCGACGGCTCACGGGCCGGGGCGGCCGCCGGGGCGCCCGAGACCGTCTTCGAACTCGACGACCGGCACCTCCTGCTCGCGAGCGCGCTCTCCTTCGACGTCCGGCTCGCCTCGATCGGCTTCGTCGCCCAGCCGTTCGTCTGGCCGTTCCTCGCGGACGAGTTCGGCGGCCTCGGCGGCGCCCTGCTCGCGGTGGCGATCGCCGTCGGCGCGCTCGCGGTCGTGCTCGCGCTCTGGGCGGCGTCGGCGTTCCGGACGTTCGTCCGCTACTACGGCTTCCGGCTGACGCGCGCGGGCGACGACCTCCGGTACGAGCGCGGCCTCTTCCAGCGCTACACGGGGACGATTCCGATCGAGAAGCTCCAGACGGTCGTGGTCCGCGAGACGGTCCTCCAGCGGCGCTTCGGCTACGCGTCGCTCGCGGTCGAGACGGCGGGCTACGCGCCCGGTTCCGGGCCGTCCGGGGGGTCTGAGGCCGCGGTCCCGCTCGCGACCCGACGGCAGGTGCTCGCGCTCGCGCGCGACCTCGAACCGGTCGGGGACCTCGACCTCGCTCCCGCACCGACGCGGGCGCGCCGGCGCTACCTCGGGCGGTACGCGATCCTCGCCGGGGCGGCCGTCGCGCTCGCCGCCGGCGTCCACTACCTCGTGACGCCCTACCCGTTCTGGTGGCTGTCGCTCGCCCTCGTCGCGGTCGTCCCGGTCGCCGCGCACTACCGGTGGCGGCACCTCGGGCGGGCGGTCGACGGCGAGCACGCGGTCGCGCGCCGGGGGTTCTGGACGCGCCGGACGCACGTCGTCCCGATCGACCGCGTGCAGACCGTCATCGAGCGCGAGACGCTCTTCCAGCGTCGCTGGGGACTCGCGTCGGTCGTGATCGATACGGCGGGGAGCGGGGGCGGGGACGCCGCCGTCGTCGACGTGGACGCCGCGGACGCCGCGGGGCTCGTCGCGACCGTGACGGCCGGACTCCGCGAGCACCTCGTCCGCCGGCGCGGGTGAGCGGGACTGAACGGTTTTTTACCCCTCGGTCGCACACTCACGGACAATGACCGACGGCGATTTCGACTACGAGGATTTGGGGCTGGTCGCTGGCCTCGAGATCCACCAGCAACTCGACACGGCGACGAAGCTCTTCTGCGCGTGTCCGACGACGCGACGCGAACCCGAGGCGCACGACCGGACGTTCACGCGCTACCTCCACCCGACGAAGAGCGAACTCGGCGAGATCGACGAGGCCGCCTTGGAGGAGTCGCAGGTCGAGCGCGAGTTCGAGTACCTCGCCTTCGACACGACGTGCCTCGTCGAGGAGGACGACGAGCCGCCCCATCGGATGGACGAGGAGGCGCTCGATGTCGCCTTGGAGGTCGCGGCCCTGATGGACATGACGCCGCTCGATCGGGCGCACGTGATGCGCAAGGTCGTCATCGACGGCTCGAACACGAGCGGGTTCCAGCGCTCGTCGCTCGTCGCGCAGGGCGGCGAGATCGAGACGAGCGAGGGGGCGGTCGGCATCGAGGACATGATGCTCGAAGAGGAGTCCGCGGCGCGCGTCGAGGAGAGCGAGGCGGGCGCGACGTTCGCGCTCGATCGCCTCGGGATCCCGCTGGTGGAGATCGGCACGGAACCCGACATCCGCAGTCCCGCGCAGGCCCGCGAGGCCGCCGAGCGTATCGGGATGTTGCTGCGCTCGACGGGGCAGGTCAAACGCGGTCTCGGGACGATCCGGCAGGACGTGAACGTCTCGATCGCGGAGGGCGCGCGCGTCGAGATGAAGGGCGTCCAGAGCCTCGACGACATCGACGACCTCGTCCACCTCGAAGTGCAGCGGCAGGTCCGCCTGCTCGACATCGCGGACACGCTCGCCGCGCGGGACGCGAGCGTGGGCGAGGTACAGGACGTCACGGACGTCTTCGCGGAGACGGAGTCGTCGGTCGTCCGCGGCGCGCTCGAAGCCGACGGTCTCGTCTTCGCGGTGCCGCTCTACGGCTTCGACGGTTTGGTGGGGAAAGAACTCCAGCCGGACCGCCGGCTCGGAACGGAGTTCTCGGATCACGCGAAGCGCCACGGCGCGGGCGGCATCTTCCACACGGACGAACTGCCCGCGTACGGCGTGACGGCGGACGAAGTCGACGCGATGCGCGCCGCCGTCGGCGCGGGCGAGGACGACGCGGTGGCGATGGTGGCCGCGGAGGCGGACGTCGCGCGCGGCGCCATCGAGGCCGCGGCCGACCGCGCGCGAACGGCGATGGAGGGCGTCCCCGAGGAGACGCGCGGCGCGAACGAGGACGGCACCACCGAGTACCTCCGCCCGCTCCCCGGCGCGGCCCGGATGTATCCCGAGACGGACGTCCCGCCGGTGGAGCCGGATCCCTCGGAAATCGAGGTGCCCGAACTCCTCACGGCGAAGGTCGAGCGCTACACGGCGGAGTACGACCTGAACGAGGACGTCGCCGAGCAGGTCGCCTACGGGCGACGGTGGCGGCTCTTCGAGGACGCCGTCGCTCGGGGCGTCGACCCGAACCTCGCGGCGCGTACGGTCGAGTCGACGGTGACGAGCCTGCGTCGCGACGGCGTACCCGTGACGAACCTCAGCGACGAGCACTTCCACGGCGTCTTCGACCTCGTCGCCGAAGACGAGATCACCCAAGAGGGCGTCCCCGAGTTGCTCGAAGCGCTCGCCGAGGAGCCGGACCGGACGGCCGCGGAGGCCGCCGAGGAGGCCGGCCTCGGCTCGGCGGACGAGGACGTCGTGCGCGACGCCGTCGTCGAGGTCGTCGAGCGCAACGCCGACCAGATCGAGGCGGAGGGGATGGGCGCGTTCTCCGGACTGATGGGCGAGGCGATGGGCGCGCTGCGCGGGAAGGCGGAGGGCGACCTCGTCAGCGAGGTGCTGCGCGAGGAGATTCAGAAGCGGAGCTGAATCGGCTTCGAATCGACGATCCGTTTTTGGAGACTACTCCGACTCGCTGTCGACGAGCGCGTCGATGAGCGTGTCGAGCGAGTAGGCTTGCAGGGGTCGGGGCGTGTCCTTCGTGCGCGAGGTGACGAACGTCGAGTTCGTGCGGTCGACCTCGTCGATGGCCTCGAAGTCGGTGATGAGGCGCTCGACGGCGTCGGAGTCGGGGAGGCGCGCGACGACCATGAAGTCGTACTCGCCCATCGTGAAGAAGACCTGCGTGACCCCCTCGATCTCTTCGAGTTCGGCGGCGACGCCGCGATAGCTCCCGCTGTACGAGGTGTACACTTCGATGACGACGGTGACGCCGAGACCGAGCGCGTCGAGGTCGAGGTCGTAGAGGTCGTTCTCGATGATCCCCGCCTCGCGGAGGCTGTTCAGCCGGTAGTGGATGGTGGAGACGGGGATGTCCGTCTCCTCGTGGAGTCGCTCGGGGCTTCCGGTGCCGAGGTCGGAGATGGCCTTCAGGAGGCGCACGTCCCGTTCGTCCATACGCCGGTAGTCGCGCGACCGCCGTAATACTCCACCGGAGCGGTACGCGCGCGACCGCCGCGGCCCGCGATCGCGCTCTGCCGTCGTCCGCCACGCCCCGTGTCACCTCGTCTCGCTCACGATCATGAATTAGGTTAGATGAAACTGCCACTCTCTGAGAGTTCGTTGTAGACAAATTTAACATCGCTCGCGCGCTACCCGTTCGTACTCAGATGTCTCTCGCCGATACCCTCCGCGGTCCCCGCGCCACCGCCGCGATGTTCGCGGCGCTCGCGGCGTTCTGGGGCACGTCGTTCGTCGCCATTCAGGCCGGGCTACACGACTTCCCGCCGCTGCTCTTCGCGGCCCTGCGGTACGCGCTCGCCGGCGGCGCCGTCCTCGCGTACGCCGTCTGCACGACCGAACGCTGGCTCCCGCGGACCCGCGGCGAGTGGCTGAGCGTCGCGGTCGGCGGCGTCTTCGTCATCGCCGTCTATCACGGACTCCTCTACCTCGGGGAGCGCCACGTCCCCGGCGCCGTCGCCGCCGTCGTCGTCTCCACCGCGCCCGTCCTCACGGCCGTCTTCGCGAGCCTCCTCCTCGCCGACGAGTCGATCGGTGTCGTCGAACTGGTCGGGTTCGCCCTCGGCATCCTCGGCGTCGTCGCCATCGCCGCGCCCGGCGGTGGCGCGCTCGCCGGCGTCGGTCTCCTCCCCGTCGCGCTCGTCTTCCTGAGCGCCGTCGCGTTCGCCCTCGGGGGAGTGCTCACTCGGCCCCTCCGCTCGTCGCTCCCCCTGCGCTCGATGCAGGCGTGGACGATGCTCATCGGCGCCGGTCTCCTCTTCGGCGGCGCCGGCCTCCGCGGCGAGTCGATGGCCGCGATCGACTGGACGCCGAGCGCGTTCCTCTCGCTCGCCTACCTCGCGGTGATCTCCGGCGTCCTCGCCTTCCTCATCTACTTCGAACTCCTCGATCGCGCCGGGCCGAGCACCGTCCACCTCGTCAGCTACTTCGAACCCGTCGTCGCCACCGTCATGAGCGTCGCCCTGCTCGGCGAGGGCGTCGGTTCCACAACGGCCGTCGGCTTCCTCGCCGTTCTCGCCGGCTTCGTCGTCGTGGAGCGCGACCGCGTCCGCGACGTCGCCGCTCGCCTCCGCGTTCGGCTCCATCCCGACGAACGCGAGCGCGCCGCGTATCCCAGTGAGAGCCGCGCGACCTCCGAGACGTCGGACTAGGCGCTCAGAGGTCGCGCGCGACCAGTTCGCCCCACGGCTCGAAGCCGCGGCGCTCGTAGAACGCGGCCGCGCGCCCGTTGTCGGGATCGACGTCGAGCACCACCCGATCGAGCGGGAGGTCCTGCCCGCGCGCGACGTCGAGCGCCGCGTCCATGAGGTCGTCCGCGACGCCCGTCCCCCGTCGCTCGTCCGCCACGTAGATCTCGTTGAGCACCGCGGCGTCCCAGACGTACGCGAGCGACTCCGGGAGGACGAAGACGTAGCCGGCCAGCCCGCCGTCCGCCTCCGCGACCTGCACGGTGCGGGGTTCCTCCTCGACGCAGCGCTCGACCCACGCGAGGTAGCGCTCGCGGTAGTCGGCGTCGAGCTTCCCGCGGTAGGCGTCCTCCTTCGCGTCGCCGCCCGTGCCGGTCGCGAGCGAGAGCTCGAAGTCGCGCTTGCGCGCCCAGAGCGCCTCGGCGTCCGCCCGCTCGTACGGCCGGATCACTCGTATCCCTCGTCCTCCACGGAGTCCTTTCGGCCGTCGCCCTCGATGTGCCAGCGCGCGCGCCGCAGGATCCCGTGGAGGGTGTTGACTTCGCGGCCCGTGGGGTGTGCGCGCCCGAGGATCCGCCGCAGCATCCGTCCCGTCTTCGCCCGCTTCTCCTCGGGGTAGTCGACGAGTTCGAGGAAGTCCGCGAAGTGGTCGTAGAAGGCTTCGATCTCCGCTTCTCCCGCGCGGTGGACGGCGACGTCCGGGAGTTGGGTCTCGGAGAGCGTGAGGTCGCGACACTCGTAGAGCGCGACGGTCGCGGCCTGCCCGAGATTCAACACGGGATAGTCGGCGCTCGCGGGGATCGAGCACACCTCGTCGAGGCGCTCGATCTCGCGGTTGTGGAGACCGACGCGCTCGCGCCCGAAGAGCAGACACGTCGGCGCCTCGACGTCGCGGAGGCGCTCGGCGAGTTCGTCCGGCGTGCGAAAGGGGAAGCGGACGTGCTTGGTCGCGTCCTCGTTCGTGATCGCGGTGAAGCCGACTGTGTGAAAGTTCTCGACGAGGAAATCGAGATCGACCTCCTCGGCGTTCGGGAGGACGTCCTCGCGGGCCTGCCCGGCGTAGCGTAGGCCTCGGACTCCCGTGAGAGATCCGGGGGATCGACGAGGTAGAGGTCCTCGAAGCCGAAGTTCTTCATCGCGCGGGCGATCGTGCCGACGTTCCCGGACGTCTCGGCGTCCACGACGGCGACGGCGGGCGGGCTGTCTCCCATCGCCACGGGGTAGCCGCCGAGCCAACAAAAGCGACGCGTCCCCCGATTTCCGCGCTCGAAGGTGGACGCGACCGCGGGTTCTATTGCGCTGGCCCGCCCCACCTCCGACCATGCACACCGTGGACGCCGCCGGTCTCCCCATCGGCGACGACCATCCCCCGCGGATCATGGGGGTGTTGAACGTCTCGAAGGAGTCGCCCTACGCGCCGAGCGTCTTCGACGACCCCGACGAGGCCGCCGCCTACGTCGAGACGGAACTCGTCGCGGAGGCGCGGACATCGTCGACGTCGGTCTCGAATCCGCGAACAAACGCCTCGACGTCCTCGACGAGACCGCGGAACTCGAACGCCTCGACACCGCGATCGAGACGATCGAGCGCGTCGACGCCGACGTCGTCTTCAGCATCGAGACCCGCTACGCCGCGGTGGCCGACGCCGCCCTCGACGCGGGCTTCGACATGGTGAACGACGTCTGTGGCTTCGCGGATCCCGAGATGCCCGACGTCTGCGCGGCGCACGACGCCGCCGTCGTGAAGATGGCGTCGCCGCCGGATCTCGAACGGCCGGGCGCCCTCACTGACGTCGACGACATCTACGACGCGCTCGCGCGGAACGGCTTCACCGAGAAGACCATCCTCGATCCCGCCTTCGGCGGCTGGTCCGAGGCGAAGACCCTCGCGGACGACCGCGAGACCTTCCGTCGCCTCCGCGAGTTCCGGGGCTACGGCCGCCCGCTCCTCGTCTCGATCAACCGGAAGAACTTCCTGCGCGACATCGCCGGGCGCTCGACGGAGGCGGCGCTGCCCGTCTCGCTCGCGGCGACGTCGATGGCCGTCGAGCGCGGCGCGCACGTGATCCGGACGCACGACGTCGCCGAGACCCGTGACGCCGCGCTCGTCGGGCAGGCGTTCGCCCGCGAGCGCCACCGCGACCGCGCCGTCGAGGAACTCGACGTCACGACCGTCCGCGAGGCCGAGCGCCACATCGCACGCCTCGGCGGTGACGCCGCGGCCGCGTCGGACGCCGTCGCGCGCGCCTTCGAAGTCCACGCGCCGTCGGACATGCGACAGACGCTCGTCGAGGCCGCGTCGGACGCCGGCGTGGTCTGCACGGGCGGCGACGAGCTCTTCGTCGCCGGCACCGTCTCGGACCTCCAAACCTTCGCGGACCGGATCACGAGCGCCTCGAAGGCGCTCGCGGGGATCGCCGGCGAGATCAGAACCAGCGTCGAATAACGAGAAAGCTTATGCCGGACGCCCCGCAACCCCGGACTGGAGGCCGAGGCCCCGCGCTGGTAGGAGTACACTGCGATTGCGGGGACTCGGCTCGAACCACCGCGATCCGAATTTCTGACGCCGTCGCGCCGGTGAGTCGATAGTGCAGTTTCACGAGTGGGAACCCGCCTACGAGGCGATCCTCCGCGATTTCGGCTACGACCGCGCCGGCGACGAGGCCGCGCGCGAGGAACTCGCCGCGCTCGTGAGCGGCTTCGACGTCTCGCGCCTCGACGTGACGGGTGAGACGGTCGCCGTCGTCGGCGCCGCGCCCGACCTCGCCGACGACCTCGCCGACGTCGCCGCCGCCGATCGCGCCTTCGTCGCCTCGACCGCCGCCGACGTCTGCCGCGAGCACGGCATCGATATCGACGTCCACGTCACCGATCTCGATAAGAACCCGGGGACGAGCCGCGCGCTCACCGAGGCTGGGACGCCGGTCGCCGCGCACGCACACGGCGACAACCGAGACCTCGCGGCCGCGTGGGTGCCCGAGTTCGACGACGATTACGTCCTCGGGACGACGCAGGCCCGGCCCGTCGACGGCGTCCGAAACTTCGGCGGGTTCACGGACGGCGACCGGGCCGCGTTCCTCGCCGACGCGATGGGCGCCGAGTCGCTCGTCTTCGCCGGCTGGGACTTCGCGGCCGCGTCGAACGCCGCGAAACGCCGCAAGCTCCGGTGGGCCGCGCGCCTCCTCTCGTGGCTGGAAGCGCGCCGCGACGAGACCTATCCGATCCTCGATGGGTATCGGGATCTCGACTGGCTCCCGTAGCCCCCGGAATCCGCGACCCTCTCCGCGGCCTCGCCCCTTAACCGCGCGACGGCACTCCGATCGAGTGTGACAGAGACCACGGACGCGGTGCGTTCGCGCAGCAGTCTCGACGGGAAAACGGCGGTCGTCACCGGCGCCTCCGCCGGCATCGGCCGCGCCATCACCGAAGTGTTCCTCGCGGACGGCGCGGACGTCGTCGTCTGCTCGCGGACCCTCGCGGATGTCGAGGCCGTCGCCGACGAGTTCGCCGACCTCCCCGGTGACGTCGAAGCGGTGGAGGCGGACGTCACCGACCGCGACGACGTCGCGGCGCTCGCCGAAGCCACCGAGGAAGCGTTCGGTACCGTCGACGTTCTCGTGAACAACGCGGGCGGCGGCGCCGGTCTCATGCCCCTCGACGAGGTGACGCCCGAGACGTGGGCACACGTCATCGACGTCAATCTCACGGGCGTCTACAACGTCACGCACGCCTTCGCGGACGCCTGCAGGGCGGGGCGCCGAGCGCCGTCGTGAACGTCGCGAGCATGGCCGGCGAGTACGGCGTCGAGGGCATGGGACCGTACAGCGCCGCGAAGGGCGGCGTCATCTCGCTCACGCGGACGCTCGCGCGCGACTGGGCCGACGCGGACGTCCGCGTCAACGCCGTCTCGCCGGGCTTCATCGCCACGGAAAAGCTCCGCGAGAACTTCGGCTACGAGGCGGAGATCGAGCGCGGGAACGCGGACCGCCAGTGGGGGACGCCCGCGGAGGTCGCGGACCTCGTGCGCTTCCTCGCGAGCGACGCGGCGTCCTTCGTCGACGGCCAGTCCGTCCGCATCACCGGGACGCCGAACACCTACGAGACGCCGGACCTCTGAGTCGGCGGATCGACGACGACGGGCAGTACCGTTATCCTCGGGCCGCCCGACCCCCCGGCCATGCAACTGTTCTGGCACCGGCGCGACCTCCGCCTCCACGACAACGTCGGTCTCGCGGCCGCCGCCGAGGCCGCCGACGCGGGCGAGGTC
Organism: Halarchaeum acidiphilum MH1-52-1; assembly: GCF_000474235.1. Classification (GTDB taxonomy): domain Archaea; phylum Halobacteriota; class Halobacteria; order Halobacteriales; family Halobacteriaceae; genus Halarchaeum; species Halarchaeum acidiphilum. The sequence continues at coordinate 50,151 of NZ_BATA01000004.1, read as the reverse complement.
CTCCCGGTGTTCGTTTTCGACGACGCCGTCCTCACACACGGGAGCGATCGGCGCGTCGCGTTCCTGTTGGACGCGCTCGCCGGGCTCCGCGCCGCGTACCGCGAGCGCGGCGGCGACCTCCTCGTCCACCGCGGCGATCCCTCGGGCGTCCTCCCCGACGTCGCGTTCGACTACGACGTCGATGCCGTCCACTGGAACGCGGACTACTCGGGGCTGGCGCAGGACCGGGACGAGGTCGTCGCGGACGCGCTCTCGATGGCGGACGTCGAGGTGCACCGACACCACGACGCGGTGATCCACGAACCGGGCGCCATCCGGACGAACGCGGGCGACCCCTATCAGGTCTACACGTACTTCTGGAAGAAGTGGCGCGATAGGGAGAAGCCCGATCCGCTCGATCCGCCGGCAAGCGGACCGCTCGCGGACGTCGCGGGCGACGACCTCCCCGCCCTCGCCGATCTGGGCTTCGAGGTGCCCGACATCGACCTCCCGGAGGCGGGTCACGACGCCGCGGCGGCGCGCCTTGATGACTTCTGCGCGGCCGACATCTACCGCTACGTGGAGGCCCGCGAGTACCCGGCGATGGACGCGACGGCGCGGATCTCGCAGGACCTCTCGTTCGGGACGCTCGGGCCGCGCGAGGCGTACGCGCGGACGACCGAGGCGATGGCAGGAGTGGAAAACGAGGACGAGGGCGAGGACGAGGACGAGGACGAGGACGAGCGCGAGAGCGTCGAGGAGTTCCGGCGTCAGCTCGCGTGGCGCGAGTTCTACGCGCAGGTGCTCTACTTCAACCCCGCGGTCGTGACGGAGAACTACGACGACTACGAGAACCCGATCGCGTGGCGGAACGACGGGGCGGAGATCGCGGCGTGGAAGGCGGGCGAGACGGGCTATCCGATCGTCGATGCGGGAATGCGCCAACTGGACGAGGAGGGCTACGTCCACAACCGCGTGCGGATGATCGTCGCGTCGTTCCTGACGAAGGACCTCTTCTGCGATTGGCGCGTCGGCTATCGGCACTTCCGCGAGCGTCTCGTCGATCACGACACCGCGAACGACACCGGCGGCTGGCAGTGGGCGGCCTCGACGGGGACGGACGCCCAGCCGTACTTCCGGATCTTCAATCCGGCGTCGCAGGCGGAACAGTACGATCCCGACGCGGCGTACGTCCGCGAGTACGTCCCGGCACTCGACGACGTCCCGGTGGGAAAGATCCACGACTGGCCCGATCTCGACGCCGACGAGCGCGACGACCTCGCACCCGACTATCCCGATCCGATCGTCGATCACGGCGAGCGTCGCGAGGCCGCCATCGACGCCTTCGAGGCCGCGCGCAGCGAGGAGTGAGCACAGGGGAACGGGTGTTTCTTTCGGCCGATATCCAGCTATGTTTTTTGGGTCTCCACCCCGAATGAACTGACATGTCCAGCCAGCCCGAGCGTCCGATCGCGGCGGGGACCGGTCACGTCGGCGGGCGGCGATGACGCCGCTCGTCTCCCGCGGCCTGCTCGCCCTCGCGTTCGGCGGACCCCTCGCGGCCGCGAGTCTCGACGCCGCGGTGGCGCGCTACGCGTGGCGGCGGCGTTCGACGGCCGGGGCGCTCTCGCTCTGCGCGCTCGCCGCCGCGACCGGTTGGTGGGCGCTCTCCTACGTCGTCGAGCTGTTCGCCTCCGAGCCGGCGATCGAGTCGGTGTTCGCCCGCGCCGAGTGGGTCGGGATCCTGTTCGGTCCCGTCGCGTGGCTCTGCTTCGCGCTCGCGTACACCGGTCGGGATCGCCACCTGACGCCGCGGACCGTCGCCGCGCTCGCAGCGCTCCCGATCGTCCTCCTCGTCGCCGTGTGGACGAACGACGCCCACCACCTCGTCTGGACGCGCGCGACGCAGGTGCCGGTCTACGACGGATACGACCTCGTCGCCCACGTCTCGGGCGTCGGCTGCTGGCTCGCCCTCGGCTACGGCGCCGCCATCGTCATCGTCGGCGCGGCCGTCCTCGTCGGCACGACGCTGTCGCTCCCCGGTCCGTACCTGCCGCAGGCGGGCGTGCTCGCCGTCGGCGTCTTCCTCCCGGGCGTCGCCGGTGGGCTGATCGCGCTCCCCGGCTATCGCCCCCTGCTCGCGGCCGTCATCCCCATCGCCCTCGCCGGCGTCGGACTCGCCTGCGCGTTCTCGATCAAGTGGTTCGATCTCCTCGACGCGCGCCCGCTCCCGAGCACCGCCGCCCGCGCGTGCGTCCTCGAACACGCCGACGAGGCGGTCCTCGTCCTCGACGAGCGCGACCACGTCGTCGACGCGAACGCCGGGGCCCGCGACCTCTTCGACGGGACAGAGACGGGACTCCACGACGCCCACGTGGACGCCCTCCTGCCGGCGGACGCGCTCGACGGGGGCACGTTCGTCCACGCCGTTGAGGGCACCGCGCGCTTCTTCGACGTCTCGGAGACGTCGGTCGACGACGCGCACGGCCGGCCGATGGGCGCCGCGATCGTCCTCCACGACGTCACGGAGCGTCGCCACCGGATCCAGCGCCTCGAGGTCCTCAATCGCGTCCTCCGACACGACCTCCGCAACGAAGTGAACGTCATCGCCGGCTACGCGTCGTTGCTCGCCGCGAACGACGACCGATCCGACCTCGCGCGGTACGCGAGCGCCATCGAGCGCAGCGCGGACGCGCTCGCCGACACCGCGGAGAAGGCCCGGACGATCGAACGCCTCGCCGAGAGCGAGGGCGACCACCCGACCGATCTCCGAACCGCCGTCACAGACGCGGCCGCGGCCGTCCAGCGCGCGTATCCGCACGCCGTCGTCACCGTCGCCATTGACGCGCTCCCCGAGGACGTCGACGTCCCGTGGCAGATCGGGCCCGCCGTCGAGAACCTCGTCGAGAACGCCGCCGAACACAACCCCGAACCCACCCCGACGGTCCGGGTTTCGGTCTCGCTGGACGGCGACGCGGACGAGGCCGTCGTCACCGTTCGCGACGACGGCCCGGGGCTTCCCCCGATCGAGCGCCGGACGCTCGAAGCCGACCACGAGACCGCGCTCGTCCACGCCGGGGGTCTCGGACTCTGGATCGCCCGCTGGGGGGCGCGCGCCGCCGGCGGCGACGTCGCCTTTCACGACCGCGCGGACGGCACCGAGGTCGTCGTGCGCGTTCCCGTCGCCTCAGAGTAGCGACGCGATCTCGCCGAGGTCGTCGATGACGTACGTCGGTTCGACGTCCGAGGCGGCGACGTCGTCGCGCGTCGAGACCCCGGAGCAGACGAGCGCGGTGTCCATCCCCGCGCGTTCGCCCATCAGGATGTCCGTTTCGAGGTTGTCGCCGATCATCAGGCAGTCGTGGACGGGGACGTCGTGCCGCGCGGCGGCGAGTTCGGCCATCCGGGTCTCGGGCTTCCCGAGGACAACTGGGTCCTGCTCCACCATCCCGCTGACGGCGCTCACGAACGCGTTCGCGCCCGGTATCGGCCCGTCCTCCGAGGGGGTCGTGCGATCGCGGTTCGTCGCGACGAACACCGTTCCCGGCCCGAACGCCCGGAGTGCGGCGGTGAGGCGCGCGAAGCTCACGCGATCGTCGTAGCCGACGACGACGACGTCAGCCGGTCCCTCCGCGGAGACGTCGAGTCCGGCGTCCTCGATCTCGGCTTCGACGGTGTCCCGCCCCATCACGTGGACGGACGCGTCCGGGCGGTGCTCGGCGAGGTAGGCGGCCGTCGCCCACGCCGCGGTCACGACCGGTTCGTCCTCGTACGCGACGCCGATCGCGTCGAGTCGACTCGTGACCGCGTCGCGGCGAACGCCCGTGTTGTTCGTGAGGAAGACGATCGGAACGGCGGCGTCGCGGAGCGTCCGCAGCCCCGCGCTCGCGCCCGGGACGGCGCTCCGCCCGCGCCAGACGGTTCCATCGAGATCGACGAACGCGGCGGCGTACGACACGTCGTGGAAGTTCGCGAGCCGCCCTCCTAAACCCCTGTATGTGGCGTGCTAACCGCCCCCTCCTCAACCTTTAACAGCGTTCCCGACGCACCACCACACGGAGGAGACACACATGACTGATTACGAACTACCGCCGCTACCGTACGACTACGACGCACTGGAGCCTTCGATCAGCGAACAGGTGCTGAACTGGCATCACGACACGCACCATCAGGGGTACGTGAACGGCTGGAACGCGGCCGAGGAGACGCTCGAGGAGGCCCGCGAGGAGGGCGACTTCTCGGGGTCGCCGGGCGCGATCCGGAACGTGACGCACAACGGCTCCGGGCACGTGCTCCACACGCTGTTCTGGGAGTCCATGGGTCCCAACGGCGGCGACGAGCCGTCCGGTGCGCTCGCGGCGCGCATTCAGGAGGACTTCGGCTCCTACGAGGCGTGGAAGGGCGAGTTCGAGGCCGCCGCGTCCGCCGCGGGCGGCTGGGCGCTGCTCGTCTACGACACGCACAGCAATCAGCTGCGCAACCTCGTCGTCGACAAGCACGATCAGGGCGCGCTCTGGGGCGCACAGCCCGTCCTCGCCCTCGACGTCTGGGAGCACTCCTACTACTACGACTACGGTCCCGCTCGCGGCGACTTCATCGACGCGTTCTTCGACGTCGTCGACTGGGAGACGCCCGCCGACCGCTACGAGGAAGCCGTCGCGCGATTCGAGTAACGCGGCCCGAAGGGACGACCGAACACGCGAACGGCGGACGCCGTGAGCAGTCCGACTCCGCGAGTCGGACGAGCACACGAGCGCTGACAGACGCGAGCGAACCGCGTCGTAGCGACCCACCACGTTTCTTTCGCGCGCCACTCCGAGAGCCGCGGCGTTGGGAAGCCGCGAAACGAAGGGATACGCGACGTTGCCTCGTATCGGTCGCGAGATAGCGGTCCAGTCGATCACCGCTCGGTCGTCGGTCGCGTCGGCGTGGATCGCGATGACGGGAATGTCCGAGTGGTGGATGACGTCGCTGTCGATGATGACTGAAAGAATGATCCACGCAACCGCGGGACCACGCGATACCCTGTAATCGAACGAGTCGGCGGTCTACGCGGACGGAAATCCGTCGGTGACAGATGCGTCGGTGTCGGGAATCAGCGGCGCTGGAGTCTCGCCTCTGAACTGTCGGTGAGTGGCGTACTCGACAGTTGGCAGTGGACTATGGCAACTCGCGAAAAATTCGGGAGTAGGACTCCCTCGTCGGTCGCGCGAATCGAGACGGAATGACTCCTGTGGCATTGTGATTCTCCACAGGAGTCATCAGCCGGCGTCCCCGGCAGTTAAAGGGCGGACTCCATCGCCGCTACCGTGTCCATTGCTCTCACGCATCTTAACTCTGGCGCCGAACGGTCTCGACGCGGTGCCGACGAGTACGACGTGCGTCCGGACGAAGAGGGTCGTCGTTCGCGTGTTCCACCGCCATCGTCGGCGTTCCTCTCCCCCGCCACGTCTGAGGCGTGACCCCGTGCTCGGGAGGCGGGGCGCTTTTGCCGGCCGCGGCCGTCACCACGGCGTATGCCACGCCCGAAGAACGAGTTCGAGTCGCTCTACCCCTGCGACTTCTACGCGCCCGCGGAACTGCTCGACGACGACGAGATGTACACCGTCTACGAGATCGCGCGCCTCCTGCAGGACCTCGATCCCGACGCGGCGCTCGAACCCGGGACGGAGGACGTGCTGCTCGACTGGGCGATCCCGTGGGTGCTCTATCACGGCGACGAACTCGTCGTCGCGGAGCCGCCGAGCGACGACGAACCCGGCTACTACGGGCTGAAGACGGGTGACGACGCGTGAAGACGGGTGATGACGCGTGAAGACGGGTGACGACGCTGAAGACGGGTGACGACGCTGAAGGGGTGACGACGTCCGCCGCTCTCAGCGCGCGAAGCGGGCGGCGCGAAGCGACGCCTCGACGCCGTCGATCGGGCCGTCGATCGCCGGGCCGTGGCCCGCGTAGCAGACGTCGATGGCGGTCCCGCGGTCGTCGAGGAACGCGGTCAGACGTTCGATGCTCTCCACGAGCTTGCGAGAGTCGCCCTCTTCCAAATCCGTGCGGCCGAACGAGCCGCCGGCGAAGACGAGGTCGCCGACGAACCCGACGCCCGCCGCGCGCGAGAGGAATACGAGGTGGTCCTCCTTGTGTCCGGGCGTGTGCAGCGCCTCGTAGTCGTGCTCGCCGAGCGTCACCGTCCCGCCGTCGGCGATGCCGTGATCGACGTGCTCGCGGCCCGGATCGAAGCCCCACGTCTCGACGCCGAACGCCTCGCGGAGCGCGGGGACGTTCTCCACGTGGTCGTCGTGCGTGTGCGTGAGGACGACGCCGTCGAGGTCGTCGACGTGCTCGCGGACGGCGCTCACGACGTCGTAGTTCGCGCCCGCGTCGACGAGGACGGTCCGCTCGCCGGTGACGAGGTAGGCGTTCGACGTGAACGCGGCGACGCCCTCCGAGAGGTTCGCGATCATACTCGATCGTCGGCGCGCGAGCGCCAAAAGCGCGCGGTCGCCCGGCCGATCAGACCGGCGCGCTGACGAGGACGAGCTTCGAGAAGGTGTCCCGGTTCCGGATGATTCGCTCCTCGTCGGGACTGATGCGGATCGCCTCCTCGGCGTCGAGGGAGACGGTGCGGTCGCCGAAGTCGACGTCGACGCCGCCCTCGACGACGTAGTAGACCTCTTCGAGGTCGTCGTCGACGTGATCGTGGCTCATCGTCTCCTCGCCGGCCTCGAGGGCGAGGACGCTGAAGCCGAGGGACTCCGTCTCGAGGACGTCGCGCATCATCCAGAGTTCGCCCTCGACGTTGTCCGGCAGTACCGATTCCGCGTCCGCAGGAGTCGCTTTGGTGTACGTCACATGCAGTCGTGTGCTCGCCACTCACTTCAGCGTGTTCGCCGGACGGCGGACGCCGTGATCGATCGCGGCACGCGAGAGGGTGCACCCGTCCGTCGCCACGTCCCGCGTGACGAATCGCTTTTCACCCCCGGCACCCTCGGGACAGCCACGCATGAAGGTCGCGCTCTTGGAAGCGACGCCGGACCCCGAGGAGGTGATCTGCCGCGCCGCACGCAACGACTACATGAGCGAGTACGGCGCCGAGCAGTCCTTCGCGGACGTCATGGCCGATATCGACGGCGAGACGCTCGAAGACCGGAAGCGAACGCTCATCTCGCACCTGCTCGATCACGGCCACTTCGGGCCGTTCGAGCACGCGCAAGCGACGTTCCACGTGGAGGGGATGAGTCGGGCCTGCATGGCGCAGCTCACCCGCCACCGCCACGTCTCCTTCGACGTCCAGTCGATGCGGTACGTCGCCTTCGACGACGTCGATCCCGCGGCCGTCGGTGACGGCGAACTCGTCGTCACGCCGCCCTCCGCGAGCGACCCCGACTGGATCGGGCGCAACCAACAGGGCGGCGCCGTCGACGAGGAGACGATCGAGAAGCGCGAGGACGTCTTCGGGAACGCGGTCGAGCGCGCCGTCGCGGACTACCAAGAACTCCTCGACCTCGGGATGCCGCCCGAGGACGCCCGCTTCGTCCTCCCCATCGGAACGAAGGTGAACGTCGTCATGAGCCTCAACGCCCGGATGCTCATGCACGTCGCGGACATGCGCGCCGCCGCGGACAGCCAGTGGGAGATCCGCGGCATGACGGAGGACGTCCTCGACCTCGCGGCCGAGTGGTGCCCGATCACCTTCGAGCACTACGAGGCGCGCATGAAGAACCGGAAGAATCGGCTCGCGCCCTAACCACTCCCGCGACTGAAGTCGCGGGAGCAGTCACGTTGGTTGGGCCGGGGATCGGTCGATCGCGGCGAGCACGCTCGGTCAGCGTCGCCCCACTCCGTGTCACCCGACGCGCTCGAACTCCACGCGGGCGGTGGTGAGCCGATCAGGGACGACGACCTCGAAGAATCCGACCTCAACCCCGATGACGTCGTGGAGAGCCAGAGGAACCCGCTATGAGCGTACGCCGGGAGATCCGACTGATCGAGGAGGAGTCGGGTCGGTGGGCCGCGACCGACGAGGAGCGCGGGATCACCGCTCGTGGCGAATCCGCGGAGGACGCCCTCGAAGAACTGGAGAACGCGGTCTCGGGAGCCGACGAAGAGATCGAAGAGCGAGGATCGCTCGGCGATCGGCTCCGCGGCATGGCCGACGATCTCGACGTCGATCCGGTCGAGGACGTGCGTGAGACTCGCGAGCGCGCATGAGGCCCTTTCTCGATACGAACGTCTTCATCGCCACCGTCGCCGACGACCCCGAACACGGCCCGGCCGCTGTCGAACTCCTCGATCGGGACGACGAACTCCTGACCTCGGTGCTGAACGTGATGGCACTCCGGACCGTGCTGACGAAGAAACATCGTCTCGACCGGGCGCGCGCCGACGAGATCGAGACGGAAATCCGAAGCGACGTGGAGGTCGTGATCCCCGACGCGGAGGGCGTGATGAACGCGAACGACCTCCAGCAGCGGACGCTCCTGTATCCGATGGACTGCCTGATTCTTGCCTGTGCGGAGGGATGCGACGCCACGCTGGCGTCGTTCGACTCCGAACTCATCGGGAACGGTGCGACGAACCCGTCCGCGCTACTCGACGGCGAGTGACGCGGTCTGCCCCGCTGTCCGCGCCGTCTCCGAGCCTTACTCCTCGAAGGGGCGCGTCACCCGCCGGAACCCGAGGTAGCAGAAGGCGACGATCACGACCGATCCGCCGACGCCGAGGACGTTCCCGGCGAGACCGGGCGACCCGGCCACCATCAGGACGGCGTAGCAGGCGAAGAGGGCGGCGAAGGCGGCGACGAACGCGACGAGGAGCCGGACGCTCTCACCCATCGTCTCGCGCGCCCCCGTCCGCCCCGACGACGCCCTCTGGCGTCACGCGCGACAGCCGCATCGCGTTCCCGGTCACGCCGAGACTCATGCCCATGTCGCCGACGACGACGGCGAGCGCCACGCTCACCAGCCCGAGCGGGACGCCGAGCGCGAGCGCGACCTTCACGACGAGGCTCGCCCCGACGTTCTGCCTGATCACCGCGTTCGCCTCGGTCGCGAGCGCGCGGAGGTACGGGAGCTTCCCGAGGTCGTCGCCCATCAGCGCGACGTCCGCCGTCTCCAGCGCGGTGTCGGTCCCAGCGGCGCCCATCGCGATCCCGACGTCGGCGGCCGCCAGCGCGGGCGCGTCGTTGACGCCGTCGCCGACCATCGCCACCCCGCCGCCACGCCGGAGCGACTCGACGGCGTCGACCTTCTCCTCGGGGAGGAGTTCCGCCCGGTACTCGTCGACGCGACGCGCTCGGCGATCGCGCGCGCCGTCCCCTCGTTGTCGCCGGTGAGCATCACGACGCGCGTCACGCCGAAATCGTGCAGGCGCGCGATCGCCCGCTCGGCCCCCGAACGGACCTCGTCCGCGACGGCGACAGCGCCGAGCACCGTCGCGTCGGTACCGACGAGGATCACCGTCTTCCCCTCGCCCTCGAGGCGCTCGATCGTATCCGTTATCTCGGTCGACAGCGCGGCCGAACCGACCCCCTCTGTACCGCCGTCACTCTGCGAGTGCGTCGCCCCCGCCTCGTCGTCCGACAGTCCGAAGAGGGATGGACTCCCCACGCGGTAGGTGTCGCCGTCCACGACCGCGCGGACGCCCCGGCCGGTGACGCTCTCGAAGGCCTCGACGGCCGGGAGATCGTCGACTCCCGCGTCCCCCGCGTGGGAGACGATCGCCGCCGCGATCGGATGTTCGCTCCGCCGCTCGATCGCGCTCGCGTACCGCAGCACGGCGTCCGAGGACGCCGCACCGAACGGGACGACGTCCGTGACCGCGAGTTCGCCCCTCGTGAGCGTGCCCGTCTTGTCGACGGCGAGTGCGTTCACCTCGCCCATCGACTCGAGGTGGGTGCCGCCCTTGACGAGGACGCCGTGTTTCGCGGCGCTCGTGACCCCGGAGACCACGGCGACCGGCGTCGAGATGACGAACGCGCACGGGCAGGCGACGACCAGCAGGGTCAGCCCGCGGACGAACCACGTCCGCCACCCCCCGCCGAACGTGTGCGCGACGCCGGCGACCGCGACCGTCGCGCTTCCGTCAACGAGGAGCGGCGGCAGCGCCGCGGTCAGGACCGCGAGGACGACGACCGCGGGCGTGTAATAGCTCGCGAACCGGTCGACGAAGCGCTCCCGCTCGGTCTTCGCCTCCTCCGCGCCCCGCACGAGTTCGACGACCCGCGAGAGCGTCGATTCCGACGCCGGGGCCGTGACTTCGATTTCGACGTAGCCGCCCTCGACGATCGACCCGGCGTACACCGCGTCACCGACCGCCTTCTCGACCGGGACGCTCTCGCCCGTGATCGGCGATTCGTCGACGGCACTCTCCCCCTCGACGATCGTGCCGTCGAGCGGGATCCGCTCGCCCGGCCGGATGACGACCGTCTCGCCGACCGCGACTTCGTCCGCGGGGACCGTCACCTCCGCGCCGTCGCGGCGGACCGTGGCCTCCTCCGGGGAGAGCGCCACCAGCTCGCGCAGGGAGTCGCGCGCCCGGTCCATCGCGTAGTCCTCGAGCAGCTCGGCGACGCCGAAGAGGACGGCCAGCGTCGCGGCCTCGACGAAGTAGCCGATGCCCGTCGCGGCGAGGATGGCGACGCTCATCAGGAGATCGATGTCGAGAGAGCGGTTCCGCGCCGAGTAGTAGCCGCCGCGGACGACCGGGGCGCCGCCCGCCGCGACTGCACCGAGGAACAGGACGTCCGCGACGCGTATCGGCCGACCGAGCACGCTCGCCACCGCGACGTTCGGGTCGGTGAGAGCGAACTCGAAGAGCAGACCGAGCGCGACGAACACGGCGCCGATCCACGTCTTCTTCGCTCGCGAACTCCGCCACACCGTAGCGGGCGGCGCCATCGTTGGCTCGTCGCCGCGCTCCGCGTCGTCGCTCCCGTCCACGACCTCGTAGCCCGCACCCTCGATCGCCCGCCGGATCTCCCGCTCCGTGGCGCGTGCCGAATCGTAGGTGACCGCGACCGTTCCGTCCGTCACCCGGGGGCGCACGTCGGTAACGCCGTCGACGCGCCCGACGCTCGTCTCGATCGTTTCCGCGCAGGAGGGGCAGTCCATCTCGGGCACGACGAGGCGGGCCGTCGCCGTCTGCCCGCCTCCCGCGTCCGATCGCCCCGCCGTGTCCGCCTGTTCGCTCATACCCCGAGGGAGGTATCTCGATTCGATAAGGCTTGATTGGAATATTCCAATCGCGCGCGTCAGAGCGACGACGGCTCCGCGACCCGCCCGCCCGCGACGTACCGCTTCGCCAGTCGCTCCTCCGCCCGACGCAACCGGTAGGTGAGCGTCGAGCGCGGCACGTCGAGGCGCGCGGCGAGGTCGCCGACGTCGACCTCGCGGGGCGACTCGTAGTACCCGTGCTCCACCGCGGCGCGGAGCGCGGCCTCCTGCTCGGGCGACGGGCCGTTCTCCTCGTTTCGTTCCTCCGCCCCCGTCGCGTCCGCGGTGCGCAGCACGTCGAGGCGGACGCGGTCGCCGAGCGCCGCCTCGAGGTCGTCGAAGAAGCCGGCCACGTCTCCCTCGCCGTCGTGAACGAGCCGCCACGTGTGCCGGCGCCCCTCGTGGCGCGTCTCGAACAACACGCCTCCGCCGAGACGCGCGCGGGCGACGTGCGGCACGGACGCGCACGCGTCCGTGCGCTCCCACGTCGAGTAGAGGACGAGCGCGTCGTCCGTCCGGTCGAGGACGCGCGTCGTCTGCGTCGCCCCGCAATCCTCGGTCGCGAGACAGTCCGCGTAGTACTCCCCGGTGAGGAAGGCGTCCGCGACGTCGTCGAGCGCGGCCGGTGCGCCGGTGGCGTGGTCGACCCGCCAGAGGCGATCCGCGGTCGCGTGCAGCGAGAGCGAGCGGACTCGGGCCGCCGGGTGTGCGGCGAGCGCGTCCGCCACCTCGTTGCACCCCCGTTCGTACTCCAGAGCGAACACGAGTTCGCGCATACCCCGCGTACGAGGCGCGCGACCATAACGCGTCGGTCGTCCGTGGCGTCGCCGCACTGTCCGACGACCATCAGACCGACGGCGCGTCGGCCCCCGGTGGTCCCCGATCGTTGCGTGATGGCGTCTCCCAATACGGGATCGGTTCAACGAGTTTTTATACATCCAACCCTTCTGAATGAATGGAGACGCACGCGAGGTGCGTTGGACCACCGTGCTCTGGTGGTGTAGTCCGGCCAATCATCTTGCCCTCTCACGGCAAGGACCAGGGTTCGAATCCCTGCCGGAGCACTCCTTTCCTTCCGCCGTCTTGCGGTTTTGGTCTGTGAACAATGTGTGTGATCACCATTGCTCCAGGGCAACAAAGTCAGAAGGACTCGGCCATCCCGACGCCGTCTTGCGATTAGGCCGTTTGTCGCACCAATCCGGTTCGAAGGACTCACCAAAACCGGGGAAACCCCCCGACGGAGGCGGGATCGATGAGCGACCTCGACGAGTTCCCGCTCGTCACCCAACCCGCCGACGAGTTCCTCAACCCGCGCCAACGACTCGACTACGAGGCCGAACGCGAATCCTGCATCGAGTGGCTCCTCACCTTCGGTAAGGACCCGGACACGGCCACCGGCTACGCCGAGGGCACCGTCGAGCCGCGCTGCTACCGCATGGACCGCTTCTACCGGTTCGTCTGGGAGGAAGAAGGCGGCTACACCGCCAACGTCACCCACGAGCACGCCGACGCGTGGATGACGCACCTCGCAAAGCGCGACGTCAGCGCCACCCACAAGCGTAACTGCCAGAAGTCGATCAAGATGCTGTACAAGTGGCGACACCACGAACACGGCCTCGGCGAGTGGGACCCAGAGATCACCTTCTCCCCGGACTCCAGTACGAACCCCCGCGACTACCTCACCCGCGAGGAACGCGGGAAAGTTCGCGAAGCCTCCTTGGAGTACGGCGCGATCCCGAAGTACAACAACCTCGCGCCGGCCGAGCGCGACCGCTGGAAGCAGTACCTCGCCCAGCGCTTCGAGAAGCCCAAATCGGAGGTCGTCCCCGCCGACTGGGAGCGGGCGAACGGCTGGAAGATCCCGTCGCTCGTCTGGACGAGTCTCGACGCGGGCCTCCGACCCGTCGAGCCTTGAGGAAGACGGTGAGGACGGCGTGGCGCGCGAGCCGCGGCAGGTGGTCCGAGAGCGTCGTCGTATCGAGCCCGTGGAGTTCGCACCACTCCATAGCCGCGTCTCCGAGGCTCTCCGGCACCGTCCCGCCGAGCGTTGCTTCGAGTTTCGTCGCGGCGGCCGTGAGGCGCTCGCAGAGGGACTCGGTGACGACGTCCGTCCGCAGTGCCGGCTCCGCAGGCGAACCCGTGCCCGATTGCGACGACGTGTTCTGCCGACCGGTAGATTCGGTCGCGGTGTCGTGTGCGCTGAGTATCGTCGGCGTGGCGGCGGAGTCGTACGTGTCGCCGCGTGGCCGCGTGAGCGTCCGTGGGGTACTCGACATCGGTCTGATCCGGTTTCATGAACCACCCCCTTTTCAACCCTCGCCGCGCGTCGCTTCTCATCCCGCATTCAGGCCGGTACCAGCGGCGATCCAGGCGTATCCCCTCGGTTCTCGCTCGGAGTCACCGGGGCTCGGCGGTGCCGTGCCCCCACTGACCGCGTACACCGCGACGATATCTTCGTAACCGCTGGACGTGAGCGAGGAACGCGGGTGTCGAAGAGCGTCAAAAAGGGCTGACGACCGCGTCGAGACACCGTTCACGCGCGCCCGGCGGCCGGCCACCACGCCCGAGAGTCAAGTGAGACGCGAGCGTACCCCCGCCATGGCGATCATCGCCGGGACGCGAGACGGGGTGTATCGATTCGCGGACGATGACGGGACCGACGCCGAGCAGGTGCTCGACAGCGGAGATTCGCTGCGCGTGCGGACGTTCGACGGCGTCGCGGGCGTGTTCGCCGCGACGACGTCGGGACTCTATCGTTCGCGCGACGGCGGCGACACGTGGGCGGACCTCGACGTCCCCCGCGCGGAAGTGTATTCGGTCGTCGCTAGCCCGGACGGGGAGCGGCTCTACGCGGGCACGCACCCCGCGCATCTCTACGTCTCGACCGACCTGGGCGAGACGTGGCGCGAGCTGGACGGGTTCCAAGACCTCCCGACGCGGGACGACTGGCACACGCCGCGTCACCGGAACGAAGCGCACGTCCGGAGTCTCGGCGTGCATCCGGATCGGCCCGACCGCATGATCGCGGGCGTCGAGGTCGGCGGTGTCCACGTCAGCGACGACCGCGGCGAGACGTGGACGGAGCGCCGCGACGGCCTCCAGGACGACGTCCACCACGTCCTCGTCATCGGCCCGGAGGAGTACGTCGCGTCCTGCGGCGGCGGCCTCTACCGCACCGCGGACGCCGGGCGGTCGTGGACGCGCCTCGACACCGACTTCGACCATCGCTACTTCCGGGAGGCCGCGCTCGTCGGCGGGCGTCTCTACGCGGCGGCCGCCCGCGACCCGCCGGGGTCGTGGCGCGGCGAGACCGGCGCGGACGGTGTCCTCCTCGAATCGACCGACCGAGGCGAGTCGTTCGCGGACGTCTCCTACCCCGGTGGCCCGGAGGAGGTCGTACTCGCGTGGACGCACGACGGCGAGTCCGTCTACGCCGGGACGAACGAGGGACGGCTCGTCAGGCGATCCGCGGACGGCGCGTGGACGGACGCGGGGCGCGCGCCCGACGGTATCCGAGCGCTCGAATCGCTCTGAGCGCGGGTCGCCGGCGTCCAAACGCCTTTCGGACCGGCCGCCGAACGCGGAGCCATGACGCGAACCGCCGTCGTCGCCGGTGTCGGTCCCGGACTGGGTGCGTCGCTCGCCCGAAAGTTCGCCGCGGAGGGGTGTCGGGTCGCGCTGTTCGCGCGCTCGACGGCGTACATCGAGGACCTCGCTGACGACCTGCCCGACCCCGGGGAGGGGCTGGCGGTCACGGTCGATCTCACGGACGCGGAGGCGATCCGCGAGGGGTTCGAGACCGTCCGCGAGGAGTTCGGTCCCGTGGACGTACTCGTGAATCACGCGAGCGCGGCGTCGTGGACGGGACTGATGGACAGTAGCGTCGAGGAGTTCGAGCGCGCCTGGGAGGTGAACGGGCGCGGGGCGTTCGTCTGCTCGCAGGAGGCCGTCGGCGACATGCTCGACGACGAGGGCGGAACGGTCATCTTCACGGGCGCGACGTCCGCGGTCCGCTCACGCGGCGGCGCTATCGGGTTCACGGCGGCGAAGTTCGCGGCGCGCGGCATGGCGATGGACCTCGCCCAAGAGTACGGCGGCGAGGGAGTCCACGTCGCGCACGTCGTGATCGACGGCCAGATCGGCGGCTCCGGCGCGCAGGAGCGCTCCCCGGAGCGCGACCCCGAGACGTTCCTCGACCCCGACCGGATGGCCGAGACCTACTGGCACCTCGTCACGCAGGACGACCCGAGCACGCAGCCCTTCGAAGTCCACATCACGAACGGTCCGCAGACCACCGAGTTCCTCTGAGACGGCGCGACCCGGCCGCTTACAGCATCGACATCGTCCGGTCGGTTAGCTGGTATCGATAGGCCGGCCGGACGAAGACGATCTGTCCGTAGTCTTCCGATTTCGTGACCTCCTCGGACGACTCAATCGCTTCGACGGCCGTGTTGAGTCGATCAACTGGGTCGCCCGACTGGAGATGACCGGTGACCTGTTCCGGCTCCACATCGAACTCGGCGGCGAGAATACTGCGAACGGTGCGTCCAGCGCCGTCAGCTAAAGCGACGGACGGAGCGGACATACCGGACTCGACCCCATCGAACTCGGCCGCATCTTCGGACAGGGTCATCGGTTGTAGCTCGTCGTCGATGTGCGCGATCAGCGCTTCGACGTTCTCTTCCGCCTCTTCAGTCACGTGTCCGTTGACGATCTGGTCCCGACGCTCGCTGATCGCAAAAACGTCGGGCCCTGATGGCGCGGTCTGACTGAGAATCCCGATATCGACGAGGTGGTCCAAGACCGTTCTGGGCTGGTACGACAGCTCGATATCGCGGACGTCGAGCATCTCGCTTCGCTTGATCCCCTCGTGGTCCGGGCCAATTCCGGCCTCGGAGAACGCTTCCGCCACTGCGATCTGATCGTCGACGCTGTGGGTGTTGTCCTTGCGCTCCCGAATGTACGTCTCTACACGGCCGAAGTCAACACTCTCAGTGTCCTCTATCGAGAGCGCGTCCGCGACGGCGTCGGGGAGTTCCGGACGCGGCGCGTCGCGGTGTCGCTGCGCTTTCTCCGAGAGCCGCGTGTTCTCGTAGAGCGCCCGAGCGACCGGGAGCCCGCGGAGATAGTTGTACTCGTAGAGGACGTCGACGCCGTGCTCGGTGAGGCCGTAGAACTGCGACGGGAGGTCGCGTGCGTCCTCGTTCGACGGGTGCCGGTAGCACTCGACGATGTCGCTGTCGATGAGGACCTCCAACTGATCCCGGATCGCGGCTTTGTTCTTCGGGATCAGGTACGCCAGCTCGTCGAGCGACGCGAGGTGGTCCGGATGACCGAGGACGAACTGGAGGGAGAGGTGGCGCGTCTCCTGCGAGAGGAGCTCGTAGATCTGCCGCTGTTCCTCGAACGGGCCGTCGTTCGCCGCGGCAGGCACCTCACTCATCGTCTCATCTAGTGACATCCTACTACCGTGGATAATACTTTGGGTCAACCGATGTGGTTATACGATGCACGGCACCCAATTGATTGAGACCGTTCTCGTTTCGGTCATCTTGATCATCGCAGCGATCTATGGTTTGATGAAATTGTAGCGCGTCCGTTTCACCCGCACCCCAACTTCACGACCGGTTCCGTTGTGGTACCAGCGAAAATAATTCCTTGTGAAGCGGTCTATGACGCCCGCTGGTCAACAGGAATCGGCGGTAAATCATTGGACTGCCCGGGGAGCGAGAATCTTGAGGATAGTACAGTAGAGTGTCACTCGCTAGGGGTGGGCTGTTCGAGTTCGCCACTCTCAGAACGATCTTTGAGCCATACCGACCCAAGCTCGATGTCACCCAAGTCAGTAATGCGATCCCGGAGGTCGAGATGCGCCCCTTCCCCATGACATAGAGGACGTTCTCGTACTCGTTATCTGCGATGGCAGTCTGCGTTCGTGAGATCATTTCGTCAGTGCGTTCCTCATCTGTGAGCTTGGCTGCAATAACAAGGGCAGCAACCCCGAGAATGAACACGACGAGTACGAGCAGGATCGAAGTGATCTGGAAGAGTGCATGATAAATAAGGATACAAGCGGGGATTGCAATGATCACTGCGAGCCGCTCTGAGATTTGGCCAATTCCTCGCAGACACCAATACGCGATGTTTGCGAGGACGCAAATCATCGCCACCTGGATCGGTGAGAAGACAACGGCTATGCCGATCAGAATAACCCAGTTAACAATAATGAACCAGAAACCTCCCGTTGAGAAGTACCGTTGGAAATGCGGGTCAACCTTGTGGAGTGAAATCCCTTGATTGGCATGAACTTCTCGCGCAGCGCGGACTTCTCCCGGAAATACACTGCGAGCGAAGAGGGCGAGTATTGCAAGTTGGGGAAATCCAACCATTGCGAACCCCGTAATGACCAATGGTAGTCGGAGGAGTGCGAGTAGCCAGTATTTGACCTGTATCCGTTGCTCTGGCGCTTCGATACAGATTGCCTCTGCATCAGTTTCAGTGACCCGGTCTTCGACCTCCTCTTGGATGCTTGAATACCGATCCAAGTGAGACGCGCCGAACAGGTGAATCAAACTCGCCACATCTGTTGTTTAATGTGGTTACAGTTAACTTTCCGCCTCAGTAGGCACTCGCTCTGTCATGGCTAGATGCCGGTCTCAAAGAACGGTAGCGTGAGTTTTTCGTCCCACTGTGGGCGGAGATAAAGCGCATCTGACTCGCAGAGTGACTGCACGTTTGATGAAGCAGAGCTATTGAACGATTCAGGTGACGAGCGTTCGGTGACCGAGCGGTCCGTCAGGACCCGGAAGGTCGCCGATTCACTCGCCGAAGGCGAGGCCGACGAGCGACTAACGCGGCGCTTTGCGCCGCGGCTGGAGCGAGGAGTGCTTTTGGTCGAGCTTTTGCCGAGCGAGCACAGCGAGCGCAGAGCAAAAGGTCGGTTTGCACACCTACCTAACGGCTATTCCAGCGAGACAAATATTGGAACGATAGGAGTTCAACAAAGCTTCCCCGCGCTAAAGGGCGAGAATTCCCCGAAGGGGATAGTAATTACAGGACTCCTACTGCGAAGAGCGATCCGACGACAAGTACGAGCACACCGAGCACCACGCCGGCCGCGAGCGGGACGTTCTCCATGAACTTCTCGTAGAACGGCAACGCGTCGTACTCCTCGCGGAACGCGTCTCGATTTGCCTCGTCGTAGAAGTACTTCGTCGAGAGCATGAACCGCTCCGTAACCGCACAGCCCGTACAGACAGGTGTGCCCTCTAAGCGCTCGGTTCGGACGTGCTCAACGCAGTTGATGCTCCCGCAGTTCGCGCAGTACGTGTACGTCTCGCCGTCGCCGCTCGTTTCGCAGTGCACGCAGGCGTGGATACCGTCTTCCGTCGTCACGCGCGACGGCCCGGCCGCGTAGTACTCCAGCGGGTAGGCGTACTCGCCGAGCTCGGTCGTTTGGCGGATTTCCGGGAGGTAGACGGCCTCCACGGCGTGGACGGTGACGTCCGAGCGGTTCGGCTCGCAGGTCTTCTCGTACGTGACGTTATTGCCGCCCGTGTAGGAGACGGTGCTCGTGTGGTGCTCGCGGAGGCGCTCTATCGCCCACTCCTTGTACTCGGTCTGGGTCTCGCCGAAGCGCCGCGTCTCCATCTCGTCGAAGACCTCGCCGAACGGCGCCTCGTCCAACTCGACGGTCGCGTGCCGGTTGTTCGTGACGAGCTCGCCGACCGGCGTGGAGAGCGGCGCGGGAGTACCGCGTTCGGCCCGCACGGCGAGACGGTCGCGCTCGTGCACGCGGTGGACGACGCCGACGGACGTCTCGAAGGTCGCGTCCGTCTCCGCCGTGACGAGCACGGTCGGCCGGAACGTCACCTGCGCGTACGGATCCGAGACATCCCCGGCGTCAAGGTTCTCGATATCGCGCATTGCTGCGGCGACCGGTGCGTCGAGCGACGTCGCGGGATCGTACGGGCGGAGGGTATCGTCGCAGAGGATCTCGATGCGGCCGTTGTAGAGGTCGAGGCCGATCTCGTCGGCGAGTTCGCGCAGGTCCTGCCCGTCGATCAGATCGATGGGGTACGGGTCGTCGTTCTCGCGGAGGCGTTCGGCGTACTCGCGGGCCGGCTGTGTGAACCGCCCGGTCGTGGCGACGATGCCGCGCTTCGGGCCGTCGAAGTCGTAGGTGGC
This sequence comes from Halarchaeum acidiphilum MH1-52-1, assembly GCF_000474235.1. GTDB lineage: Archaea > Halobacteriota > Halobacteria > Halobacteriales > Halobacteriaceae > Halarchaeum > Halarchaeum acidiphilum. Next base: position 30,772 of record NZ_BATA01000004.1, on the reverse strand, counting down.
GACCGCGGAGTGGAGCTTCTGCACGACGGGTCGGCCGACAGAGTCGGTGTGCTTGCACTCGACGACGATCCCGCGGCGTTCGCCGTCCACGACCTCCTCCATGAGGACGTCGCGGCCCTCGTCGGCAGTGCGGGCGGCCTGGTGGACGTTCTCGTAACCGAGGTTCCGGAAGACGTCCTCCATCACGTCCTCGAACTCGAACCCCGAAAGCTCGTCTAAGACTGGCATCGGCTTCCCGAGTTGTTCCCGTGCTAAGGTATAGTCGTTTCCGCTCTGGACGAGTGACACGTCGAGTGATCGCGGAACCGTCTCCCAGTTCCCGCAATACGTATTCTCGTGCTACGTGTCGGGTTCGGTGTCGGCGACTCCGTCCGCCGCACACGGCAGGCCATCGTGCCGACACCATCGACAGTGCGTTCCGCTCGCGTACTCGTCGAACGCGGACGTCTCGATCCGCGCCATCGTCTCGCTGATGTCGTCGCGGACGGCCGCGAGCCTCCCGTCACTGAACGTCCGCGCGTCGAGTTCCGGGCCGATCTCGCCGACGTAGGCGTACCCCGCTCGATCAATCGGTTCGTCGTAGATCTCCCGGCACGCCAAGAGGTAGATCGGGAGCTGCTTGTCGCGCTCGACGTCCCGGCGTCGCGTGGTCGCCTTGTAGTCGACCACGACCAGTTCGCCCTCGGGCGTCCGATAGACGGCGTCGATGAACCCGACGACGTCGTGACCGTCGACGTCGAGTTCGAACGCGCGCTCGCTGTCCACGAGCTCGTAGTCGGCGACGTCCAGCTCGAAGTAGCGCTCGATACACGCTCTCGCAGCGGGCAGGGCGTCCCTCGCGCGTCGTTTCTCGGCGAGGCGCTCGCAGATCTCGACCCAATCCTCTGACTGTCGGGTTCCACGCGAAGCGGCCTGCTCGGCCGTGTCGTGGAAGAGGTCCCCGATGGTGAGTTGCGAGGGCCCGCTCGTCGAGCCGCGACTCGCCGGGCGGTAGTCCTCGAACGCGTTGACGACGTGGTCCAAGTAGTGCTCGCGCGGGCACTCCTCGTATCGATCAAGCGAGGTGTAGCTGTGCGAGATCGCGGGTCGGACCGACGCCGGGCCCGTGAGCGCCTCGACGCTCAACGTCTCGCTCGTACCGCTGACCGAGAGCCGACTATCGACCGCGTTCCGCGCGAGATCGACGACGCGCTCGCGCGCCGCCGACACCGAGAGGTCGTCGCCGTCGTGGTGGACCACACCACCGATATCACCGACAGTCTCGCTGGCGAGCGTGTTCGTCCAGTCTGCTGTCTCTGGCGGGAGCGCGTCCTGCAGGTCAGTCCAAATCGGAAGCGACCCCCGCGCCGGCCGCCACGGGAGGCTCGCCGGCAGAATCTCCTCGACGGCCGCAGCCGTCGCGTCGTCTTCGCCGTCTGCCGCGTCGACACGGCTACCTTGGAGGACGAGTACGTCTTCGGCGCGCGTGAGCGCGACGTGCAGGACGCGACGCGTCTCACGACCGTCGCGTCGGAGGAAGTCCTGGGCGAACGCCGCGTCTGCGCCGTCCGAGAGGCCGGTTTCGAGTGCGTCGTAGTCCCGCGAGCGCGGCTCCCATTCGTCAGCCGTGATCTCGGGGATGAGGACGACCGGGAAGTCGAGACCCTTGCTCTTGTGGACCGTCATCACGTTGACCGCGTCGTCCGCGACGTCAGGCTGGCTCGTCGGCGTGGAGCCGCTCTCGTCGAACAGCGAGTCGTAGTGGTCGAGCGACTCGACGAATTCCGGCGTGAGCGGTGGCTGAACGGCACCGTCGCCATACTGCTCGACGATAGCCTCTAGCTGGGCGAGGTCCCGGCGCTCCTGCTCGCTGAGGTACCACTCGATGTCCGTGACGTCCGTGAGCTCACGGTACAGGTGGCTGAGCGACGCCGAGTCGCGGAGGGCCAACAGCTCCGTGACGTGCGCGCGGGCCTCGGCGACGCGCTCGCGCTCCTCGAATTCTTCGAGCGGTGCCTCTCGAAGCGTCTCGACGAGCGGCTCGTCGCCCGCGTTGAGCGTGCGGAGGTCCGCGTCGCAGAGCCGGTAGCGCATCAGGAGGACGCGATTCCAACTCACTTCGTCTTCCGGTCGTGCGAGCGCTTTCAGGTATGCGGTCACGGTGCCGACACCGACCGATTCCGATGACAGGTCGCCCGCGACCTGGTACGGGATTCCGGCGTCTTCGAACGCCTCGATGACCGGTGTCGCGTGCTCGTTCTTCCGCACGAGGAGTGCGATGTCGCCCGGATCGTACGCGTCGTCGAGGTTCGCCGCATCGCCGCTCAGGAGATTCTGCACGACCGTGCGGAGCTGGGACGCCCCGTCCGCGTCGTCGTCTTCGTCCGGGAGTTCGACGGTGGCGACGGTGTCTCCGTCGTACGCGGGTTCGTCGACGCGCCGCAGCGTCTTGTGTCGTTCACGGTGGTCGAGGTTCTGGATCGCCTCGTTCGCCAGGTCGAGGATCGGCTGGCGCGAGCGGAAGTTCTCCTCCAGGGGCTCATCGGAGAGCGCGTCGAACGCGCGGTCGAGTTCGTCGGTGATGTTGGCGACCTGCGCGCCGCGCCACTCGTAGATCGCCTGGTCGTCGTCGCCGACGACGAACAGATTGTCGTCGGTGACGAGCGACGTGACGAGGTCGAACTGGAGGCGGTCGGTGTCCTGGAACTCGTCGCAGAACACGTAGTCCCAGCGCTCGGCGATCTCGTCGCCGACCGGCGAGTCCAGCAGCGCGGCCGTCTCCACGACGAGGCCGTCGAAGTCGATGTAGTTCCGCTCGTCGAGTTCGCGCTCGTACGCCGCGTACCCCGCCGTCAGGTCACGCGCGGTGAGACAGTCCCCGACGAACGAGTCGAGGTGGTCGGTGAGTTCGAGGTCGAGGTCGTCCGGGATACCCGCCGGCGCGCCGCTCGCGTACCCGCCGAACAGGTACTTCGGGAGCTTGTACGCGTTCTCTGGTAACTCCCGGTCGCCGGCCTCGTGCGCATCGAACGCCGCTTCGAGCGCATCGATGAGGTCGACGAGGCGGTCGAGGAAGTCGCGCGCGCTCGCCTCGATACCCTGTGTGCCGAGCGCGTCGCGTTCCGCGACGAGGTCGCGCGCACGTCAGGGAGCGAATCACCGACCGTCGAGACGGAGCGCCCGCCGAGGTGGTCGCCGGCGATGGTCTCGATACGCTCCGGGAGGTCGGCGAGAGTGTAGACGCGCTCGGCGGGGCCGAGGAACGTGTCGATGTCGTCGGGCGTGATGCCGCTGCGCTTCATCGACCCGATGAAGCCGAGGAGTTTCGACGCCGCGCCCGACGCGTACCCGTCAGAGCCGTACACGTTGGGTTTGACCGAGCGGTACTCGATCTCGTCGAGGACGTCCAGCACGATGGCGTACTTCTCGGCGTCTGTTGCGACCTCGAAGTCCGGGTCGAGCCCGGCCTCGTAGGCGTAGTCGGTGAGGATCTCGTTGCAGATCGAGTGGTAGGTGTACGCGTCGATGTCGTATCCAGCGGTTCCGAGCTTCGCGTTGAGTTTCTCGCGCATCGAGTCCGCCGCGTTGTTCGTGAACGTCAGCGCGAGAATCCGGTCCGGGGAGACGCCCTCCTCGTCGATGAGGTGTTCGACTTTCCGCACCATCGTGAACGTCTTTCCCGTCCCCGCGCCGGCGAGCACGCGCATCGGGTACGCGTCCGAGTCGATGATCGTCTCCTGCTGGGTCTCCGGCGAGGCGTCCTCCTCCGGCGTCGGATACCACGACGGGTACTCGGCACGGTCGTCGCTCATCGCCGCACCTCCGTCGAGAGGCGGTCGGGACACATCTCCCGGTAGTCGCAGTCCGGGCACGCCTCGTCGCCGATGACGTCGAACGGCTCCGGCGCGTAGGCCTCGCCCGTGATCCCGTCGTGGGCCTCCCGAATGAGCGCCCTGATCGTGTCGTAGTGGTCCGCGTAAATGTCCGTCGTCTCCCGCGGGTAGCCGCGAACGGACACCTCGTAGCTGTCGGGCGTGCTCTCGAACGACGTGCTGTTGAGGAGGCCGTAGAAGCTGAACCGGACCGTCATCCCGTCCTCGTAGAACGGTTCGTTCTTCACGCCCTCGACGTACGTCGCCGTCTGGAACGCGTTCCGCGCGCGCTTGGGCTCGTGGGCCTCACCGTCGAGATGGTCGGCGAGCCGCTCGGCCGTTCCGTTGGAGAGCACGCCGCGCGTGTTCCGCTTGTAGTCGAAGACGTGGAGTCCGTCGTCGGTTCGGATCACGTTGTCGGCTTTCCCGTGGAGGGCGCGCCCGTCGATCTCGCATTCCACCCAGACCTCGGTGGCGACCGACCGGCGCGCGTGCTTGATGCCGTCACCGCCATCGGGGTCGAAGAACGCGTCGATGGCCGCGCGGTTCTCCGCGCGCTGGTACGCCCGGTGCGCGTTCGACTCGTAGTCGTCCGGATTACTGTGTTCGTCCCACTTCGCGTCGAAGACCCGCATCGCTCGGTCGTGAATCGCCTCCGGGTCGTCGTCGCGCTCGGTCGCGTCGCAGACGTCCTCGATGGTCTCGTGATAGATCGTTCCCTGGTTGAGGTAGAGTTCGGTGCGGTCGGGCGTGTTGACGTCCTGGACGTAGCCGTAGTCGTACTGCCGCGGGCACGTCGCGTACGTCGCCAGCCGCGACGGCGAGAGCGCTCGCTCGCTCATCGCCGCACCTCCCCCGTGGCGAACTCGACGCGCGCACGCAACGCCTTCCGTAAATCCTCCCCGCGCACTCCGCTCGCGTCGAGGAGCGCCTGTATCTCACCGAGTTCCGCCTCGACGTCGTCAAGCGACACGGAGACGTCCTGACTGTTCGCGCGACGCACCTCCGCGAGCGCGTCGTCCACCCGCGAGACGAGGTACTCCTCGGCGGCCCGCTCGCTCGTAATCCCCGCGTCGTCGGCCTCATCCAGCCACGAGAGCTCGTCGTACGCCACCGTCAGGAAGCGCGACGCCTGTGCGCGCTCTTCGAGCGCCGTGTCCTCGTACTCGTAGAGACAGCAGTACAGCCGCTCCGTTGCGACGCCCGCGCCGACAGCGAGCCGCCTGCGCGCGTGCTCGGCGTGATACCGCGCGAACGGCCGACTCGACGCCGTCGATTCCGTCGAGAACGTCGCTTCGACCGCGTCCGCGTCGAGTTCCGTGACGCCCGGGTAGTCCGGCATCGCGGCGACGCGCTCGGTCGGGAAGAGCCGCGTGAACGTTGGATCACCGGGGTACTCCGCGTCCGTGAGGTCCCCGAGGAACACCGCGCGGAACGACTCGTTCTTCAACGCCTGCACGTGATCGACGCGAACGCCACCACTGAGGTCCGTCGCGCTCGTCTGATTGTGCTGGGGCGCGTACTCGTGCGCGCGTTCGAGCATCGCCTCGTAGGACGCCCACGTCGCGTCCAGGAAGTCCGTGTCTTCGAGGAACGCCGCCATCCGGAACGCGCGGCGCACGTTCCCGAACTGCGCCCGCGCGTCGAGCGGAGACGCCCGCTCCGCGATCCGCTCTTTCAACCCCGCGTCCGTCGCCCACCACCGAATCCCGTCGTCGAGTCGGTCGAACTCTCGGACAAGCTCGACGCGCTCCGCGTCGAGTTCCGGCCCGTGGTCCTGTGTGTCGTCGTCCTCATCGGTGGCCAGATGACGGACGACGGCGAGGAGCTCCCGGATCGCGGGGTCGTCGCCGAATCCCGTAACGGTCGCGGACTCCGTGGGGAGTCCGGCGCGTTCGAGCGCGTCGATAGCGTCCGTCACCGTGCTCCCGCTCTGCTTGGTGGCGACGGCGACGTCGTCGTACGTCCAGTCGGCCCGCGAGACGAGCGCCTCAATCTCGTTAGCGACCGCGTCGAGCTGGTCGTCGCGCGAGTCCGTGGCGAGCACGGAGACCGAGCCCGTTTCCGGATCTTCCAGTGTCGTCTCCTCGGCGAAGTACGCCGCCGTCGCGGCCGGTCGTGCTGGTGGTGACGCCGCGTGGCCGCGTCGCGTCTCGGCGAACGAGACGTACTCCGTGACGGGGCCGGGTTCCATCCACGTCCGCCGCACGCTCGCGTGCTCCTCGGCGACGCAGACGAGGTCGCAGTCCGTCGTGAGCGCGTCGAGGTACGCGCGATCACCCGGGAAGAACTCCTCGAACTCGACCGCCAGCACCGCCTCCGCATCTACGACGTCGTCGCGTGTGTCCGACGCGAGGACGTCACGCGCATCGGAGATGAGCTGTCCGCGCTCCATATGGTCGTGTTCGGCGAGCCACCCGTGGAACGCGTCGAGCGCATCCCGCAGGTCGCGGAGCTCCGTCGTTTCGTCCGGGTGGGCGGACTGCCACGAGAGCGTGTCGATCACGGTCGCCGCGTCCTCGACGAACGACGGCTGTTTGGACGCCCGCCGCAGGTATTCGGTCTCCCACTCGTGCTCCGCGAGGAATCGATGGAGGAGTTCGCGCCGCAACGCGTCGGAGAGAACGGTTCGGTCGTCCGTCTGGTCGAGCACGTCCGTCGCGTGCACGACGAGCGACGTCACCCACGGCGTCGCCGCGCCCGGGAGTTCCGCGTTCAACGAGTCCCGGAACGCGTCCGTACTCGTCGGCGCGCCGGTTATGACGAGCACATCCTCGGAATCGTGTTCGGCGAGGAGTTTTGCGTACTCGTCACGCGTGGCCTGTGTGACGTTTCGCGCGCCGAACGGCACCGTTACCAGTTCGCCGTCGAAGACGTGGCGGTCTGCGGCGCTCATCGACGGCCCCAGAGTGAAGGAGAGAGACTAATCGTATCCGGCATGCGCGATAGTTCCGCGACCTATCAGATAGGTGTTCTGCCGGGCAGCCGCCGGTCCTGATCGTATTAGGGACTCCCTGGATTTCGGTCTAAGTGTTGCAGGCAGCCGACGTGGTTGTTATCCTAAGAGAGCGTGTTCTGGACTGAGCTTCACACCGCTATTGTAGGTCGTCTAATCGTTAGACCTAGAGAAAAACGAAACATGCTGATTAGCAACACTCCAACCGGTAGTAGTCGTCTACTGAATACAGAGGTACATCCGGTTGTTACGCGCTCCTCTACGCGCCGACCGCTTCGCGTAGTCCGTGTGACCGTTGCGCGCCGTAATTGATGATTAGAAAGCCGAGTCTTGGGACAGGAATTCGTCAGCCGAAAAGAGATGCAGAGTTTCTAAATTCCGGTTCCTACCGACTTCTTCAGAGATACGTTGTCGATTGCTTAGTAGGTCAGTACAGTCTGAAGTTAGTAGATTGTCTGAGTCAGAGCTACAAGCCCAATCGGCAGACTCACAGATAACATGCCGATCGTTGTTATTGTCGACGAAATCCAATCTCCCTAGTAACGTAGTTTCAAGATTATTTGGCCATACTGATTCTATCAGATTGCTCCTCAAGTCAAACAGAAGGTCAATTCCACGGTTCAATTTTCTTTGCTCAAAATCAAGCCGATTCTCGATTTTATCTCTAGTCGTCATCTCATCTAACTCTGTCAGTAGGTCCCCACACCAATCACGATCATTCGGGCTCATATCGACATCTGAGGGGGGATTCCAGTCATCCAAGTCATCAGATTTGTAGACGGATTTTAGGATCTTCTCTCGTCGTTCCTTCAGATTCCTGAATTCACGCTCAACAGTGCTCCCAGTGTAATTCGCCGAGGGGTGGTTCTTTAGGAGTTTTTTAGCCTCCCCATCATCCTGAGATAGGACGAAATCGAGTAGTACGGAGGTGTCGTAAAATACCTCAGAGAAATCAGTAGGGGAGTAAGGGGCTTCGCTACTCATGTGATGACCGACCTCCCGCAACCTTCAAGAATTCATCTACTGTTTCATCCAAATTCTTGTCTCCCGTTTCAAATCCTGTGTAGTCTTGAATTCCAGGCAGTAGGCCAACTGCGTCACAGATCTCCTTTTTCTTTTTAAGGCTTTCCTCGAAAGATGCCTTTAGTCTATCACGGTTTTGTGAGGACCATTCGTAGATATCCCCCTTGTTCGGCCCCTCCGCCGTATCAATAGAGATCGAATGAGCAGTCATCAACCAGACCTCATCTCGGTAAAAGTCCTCTAGTTCACTAATCGCCGTCTGGTGTCCTTGTTCGATATCTTCCCCCTCGATGTCCACTAGCATCATCACAACGTCTTCTAGAAGCTGGGCGAAGTCGTTCACGTACTCATAGTTGTCTTCAAGGGCGTCAGAACGCAACACCTGCTTCTTAAGGGTCTTTGTTGCGTCCGTAATATCCTCGTACGTAGCCCGCCGAGCAGGGGAACGCCGGAAATTCAGCGCCTCTTCGATGTCATCAATAATCTTAAGTAGGCGGATATTCGTCAGATACAGCTGCCGATAGTCCTCGGGGGCATAATGCGTGTAAAATTCTTCCAAAAATTCGAGGAACTCCGCGTCCCACCACTCCTTTAGTGGCATCTGGTGGTTTCCCTGAACGAAGAAGTCCTTAATCTGGCTATGAGTGGCCTGAAAAAGGTTCGCTGCGATAGAGAAGTCTGTCGACAACGTTCTGCTAGTTGATTCACCACCCGGGCCTGCCAAAGAACTCACACCCCATTTGAACCAGCTATACGTTATCGGCTCATCTCCTTCCTCAGAGAATTCTTCAACGGCTAACCAGAGGTACTTCTCCCGCTTTACAGACGACTGGCTGCCGTCAAGGTCAAGATCGTCCAATGCGCCATCAAGTGCTGTCTCGATTTTTGAAAGCAAAGCGCCCTCGGTAACGGGAGGGTTTCCACCTTGGTTATGAAATGATGGGCTCATATTTTGACCCCGTCCTCCTTTCGGAAGACTACCGCTCTTGCCAAACACGCAGGCTCGTTGGGATATGTGTCTTTTGCACTGGGACTAATAGATTGGGGCTGGTCTCATAATTGAGGAAGTGCCCTGGCCGGACTCACGACATTCTATCGTTTGAGATCGTGCCCGGTATTCAGCATGACCCGGACAACATGATGTTCGAACGTCACATCTGGCGCGTTAAGTCGGCATATCAACTTAACGTCTGGTCCTGCTGTGCTCTCTGAGGGAACAACTTCTGGAACTCTCTGACGCCCTCATCGCAAGAGTCTATCTTGTCGACCCGACATCTGGTTCCATGAGCGACTCCGACCCGGCGTCTCTCTCAGAGATCCATCGACGCCACGTCGAGACCTACGAGAGCAATCCGGACCGCGTCGAGGCCGACGCCGGGACCGAGCGTCAGGACCGCGCCGACTACGAGGGGCGGTTCGTCTTCGAGCTCCTCCAGAACGCCGTCGACGAGATGGACGACACCGACGAGCCCCGGATCCGCTTCGAACTCACTGAGGACTCCCTCCTCGTTGCGAACAATGGCGCGGCGTTCTCCATCGAGGACCTCTACGCGCTGACGCTCACCACTCGGACGACGAAAGCCGGCGAAACGACAATCGGACACAAAGGCCGCGGGTTCACGTCCGTCCTCGGCGTCACGGACAACCCGCGGGTCTTCTCCGAGACCGTCCAGGCGGAGTTCGACCGGGACGCGACGGCGGACCTGCTGAACGACGACGACGACATCGTCTCCAGACGGGACGACGAGTTCGACCCGGACCAGGTTCCCCTGCTCTGTCTCCCGCACGAAACGACGACCCCCGCGTCCGTCCGCGAATTGCTGGACGAGGGATTCACGACGGTGTTCGAGCTCCCGCTCCGAGAGCCCGACCGGCATCGGGAGTCGATCCGAGCGAAGCTCGCCGGGCTCGACGCGAACACGGTCGCCCTGCTCCCGCAACTCGAAGCCATCGAGATCAGCTGCCCGGACGAGGAATGGAGGTGGGGGATCGACCGCCACGACATGCGCGACTGCGACGCGACGCTGATCGAACTCACCACCGACGAAACGAGCGACGCTAGCAACGAAACGAACGACGCCGGCGAGACACGAACGGACTGGTTCTGTCTGTTCGAGCAGACCGACCTCGACCGAGAGCGGATCTCGGAGCGAGCGGACTTGACCGAACAGGAGGTGAAGGCGATGGGCGAACTGAGCGTCGGCGTCGCGTTCACTGCGACGCCGCTTGACGCCTCTTCCCGCCGTCCGGAAGACTGGCGACTCGCGCCCGTCTACGGCGACGCCGAGGACCGGCCGCCGTACCTCCACGTCTTCCTCCCGACCACGGAACGGAGCCCCGTCCCCGCGCTCGTGACCGGGACCTTCCAATCGGACACGTCGCGGCGCAATCTCACGCTCGACCACGACAACTCGCGCGGGTACGAGGGGCAGTTCAACGCGCTCCTGTTCGCCGCGGTCGGCGACCTCGTCGCGGACCGCGTCGTTCCGTTCGTCGAACGATCCGCGACGACGACGGCCGAGTTCCTCGACACGCTGGACCCGTCGCTCGGCCAGCGCCGCGAGTGGTCGTTCACGCAGGGGACGGTCGAGGACTGTCTCTTCGGCGCGCTCAGGGAATACCTCGCCTCGGTCTCGTTCCTCCCGAGCGCGCGTGCCGACGAACCCGTCGCGCTCGACGAGGTGACGGTTCCGCCCACGTCCGCGCACGTCCTGGACCTCGGTGCGGATTTCGTGTCACTCCTCCAGTCCGGTGACGAGCGACGTGACGGCGGACCGAAGGTTCCGGCGTCAGCGGTCGCCACGCATCGACACGTGCGGACGCTGGTCGCGTACGGTGCGACTCAGTACGACGCCGCGTCGATCCCCGGCGCGCTCGCCGACGCCGCCGTCGATCCGGCACTCCGTCTCATCGACGAACGCGAGTACGGGCACACGCCCGCGGACGACGACGAACCGTGCCGCCTCACGGTCGATCCGGTGCTCGACTATCTCGTCCGTCTCAGGAAGACGCTCGAAAGCGACGAGGACCGTTCGGCCTTCGACGAGGCGTGCCGACGACACACCGTGTTTCCGGTCGAGATCACGACGGCCGACGACGGGACGGTGCGCGCGAGGCGCGGCTCGAACGAGACCGGGACGGTCTTCATGCCGCCGGAGGGCGAGATCGCCGCGGACGCGCTGCCGGAATTCGAATTCCTCCCGCGCGAACTGTACCACGGGACGAACCCCGACCGCGCGCCGGCGCTCCGAGACGACGCGCTCCCGCCGAACTTCGACGCCGACGTCCAGGCGATCTGGGACGTCGGAGACTACCAGTTCTCGCAGGTGTTCGACGCCGCGATCAGCCCGCACCTCCCCGGACCGAATTCGCCCGACGCCGACCCGTCCCGTCTCGCGTCCGACGCCGTACTCGACACGGTCCGCGAGATGACGGACGTCCAGTCGCCCGAGAACGACCGGAGCCCCGACGCTCCACTGCTCTACCAGTCCGCGAAGAAGCCGTTCTCCGCGCTCGCGCAACTCCCCGTTCCGACACAGCCCCCCGAGGACGGCGACGTCGAGTGGTATCCCGCGCACCGCGTGTACTTCAGCTCGGCCTGGCAGACCGCGCTCGGCCGGCCTGCGGACGCGCACGTCGAATCGCTCCTCGACGCCGTCGACGCGCGGACCGACTCCGAGCGCTACGACCCGAAATTCCTCGCCCCGCCCTCGTGGTTCGTCACCGAAGAGGACGAGAACGAATCCCGCACGGAGACACTCGACGCGTGGGCGGCGTTCTTCTCGTGGCTCGGCGTCTTCGAACACCTCCGCCCGCTCCCGCTATTCGCGCCGGGCGAGCAGCAGACGTACCGTCAAACGGGCGGGATCGAGCGCCCCTCGAACTCGACGATCACGTCGCCCGACGACCTTCGAAGGGACAGCGATCTCGATCCCCGATACACGGGGCTCACTGACGCCGAGTGGGAGGCGTACCGCGAGCACCTCACTGACGCGGTCGAGCCGGAGATCCCGAACCCGGACGAGCGATACCTGTTCCAGGTGAACGCCCTGGAGTACGCCTCTGAGATCCTCTCGGCCGCGAAGGAATCCGACACCGTGGGCCGGCGACTCCTCGCGCACCTCACGCGCTGGTGGGACCACGGGCTCTCCGCGCGGCGGCACGCCGTCGTCGCCGAGTTCACGAACGAGTGCTGGCGCGGGAGTAACGTCAGCTACGTCTTCAGCGACGACGAGAAAGCCACGCTCGGTCGAAACCTCTGGGTGTGGCAGCTCCGTCAATCCGACTGGGTCCCCACCGGCTTCGGAGCGGTGCGCCCGACGGCCGCGTGGAGCCTCCCGGAACGCGACTGCGACCGATTCAGCCTCGACCTGAACGGCTCGCAGCCCCTCCTCCCGTTCGTCGACAGTCCCGACTTCCCGACCAGAGAGACCGAGACGCCGGTCAGCTTCGAAGAACTCACCGACACGCTCGGCATCGGGGTGCGTCTAGAGCAGGGCGCGTTCTCGCCGCAGGACGCCGCACGCGTGCTCGGGCGGATCGGAGACCTCCTCGACTGGACCGACGACGACCTCGCCCAGTACAGTAGCGCCGTCGAACTCCTCTACACGCGCGTCGCCGAACTCCTCCCGGGCCTGACGCGAGGCGACCCCATCACCGGCGAGTGGCGACCCAAGCAGAGCGGGCTCGCGGACGCGCTCGTCCTGTGCCGCGTCGACGGCGAATACGCGCTCAGACGCGCGGACGACACCTACTTCGTCCGCTCCCGTAGCAGCCGCGAGCGCTATGGCGGCCTCGGCGTCCCGCTCCTCGCGCTGTTCAAGCCCGCCGTCGCCAGCCTCGGCGCGTACTGCGGAGCGACCGACATGCGGGCCGCCGTCGAGAAAGAACCCGGATACGGCGACGACCGCCCGCTTCCCATTACCGTCTCGGGCTTCGAGATCGACGCCGCGTGGCTCCGGACCGTCCTCACCGCGCTCGTGCTCCGCCTCCGCACGAACCGGCCCTCCACCGCGCTCGTCGACCAGGACACGACCCGGACTCGGTCGTTCTTCGAGACCGTCGAGTTCGTCACCGACCTCGACCTGAACGTCTCGCTCGTCGACGGGAGCTGGGACCGGAACCTCGACCCGACACCCCAGCCCTACCACATCGAACGCGACGGCGACACGGTCGAGACGGTTCTCATCGACTCGACGCTCGACCGGGACGCGTTCGTCGACGCGCTCACCGGCGCGTACACCGACCGGCTCGACGTCCCCCAGTACTACGAGGCCGTCAACAACCTCGTGGACCACGCGTTCGGAAACGCGACACCGATAATCGCGTTACGCGAACGCCTCCGCACCGTCGGGAGCGAAGTCCCGGACGGCCAGATCGACGCCACCCGGGCAGATCTCTTCGAGGACAGTGTCGAGACTGCAGGGAGCGAGGAATACGATGCGGCGCGTCCGCCCGCGCCCGAGGAGGACACCGCAGGAGCGTTCGACGCCGCAACGACCGTGACCACAACCGGCGACGGTGGCTCACAGCCATCCGGGGGAACGTCGGGGACCAGCGCGCACTCCTCACGCGTCCCCAGCATCGACGCCGTCACCCGGATCGGCGACAGCCGGATCGCGGAATCGCTCCGAGATGCCGCTGCGCCATCGGACCCGGCCGACGATAGCGGCCCACAGTCCACGGCACACAGCCAGTCCGGTTCCGGGGCTCGTGGCGGTAGCGGAGCCGCATCGCAGGAGTACCGCGACGAGATCGACGCGTTCGGCATGGCGGTCACGATGAACGCCGAACGGAACAGGCTCGCCGACGCCGGTGAATCAGATCCCGACTCGAAGGTCTTCGACGTCCACACGCCCGAGATGTACGGCGCGCGACGTGAGGACTCACGGCTACTCGAACGCGCGATCCAGCGCTTTGCCGCACGGCGTGGCCTCTCCGCCACGGAGAATCCTCTCAACCGCGACTGGCCCGGCTTCGACGTCTTGACGATCAAGACCGGCGCCGACGGGGAGCCGGTGATCGACCGCTGCATCGAGCTCAAGACGTCCGGCGTGAACACGCAGAAGCCCTCCCTCTCGTGGAACGAGTGGAAAGCCGCGGGCAGCGCGCTCAGCGAGTACTACTACCTCTACGTCGCCCGAAACATCCGCGTCGGGAACAGCGGTGACGCGGAGATCCTCGAAATCCCCCAGCCCTTCAAGCGACTACGGAACCGGCAGCGCGAAACGCACGAACGGAACGTCCAGGTTGACCTGCGCAGCTTTGACTTCGACGACGAGCCGATCATCGAGCGCGCTATCGAGTGGGAGGAGTAGCTTTGATTGACAAGTCATTCTGAACCCGAGTCACGTCAGTGGCAAGGTAGTGGTTTCGTCGGTCTGTATTGCTATCAGCTAGATATACGCGGGGCCCTTGATCACGGTGCCAGGTGAAACGATTTCGTCACTTACGTAGCTAGCTGCTTTATCAGCGTAACCAATTGGGATGGGGAGTCGCGGACTTCGAACAGGACTCCCGATATGGACCTCTGATAACCAGTATGCCTGTCGGGCCAGTGTCTCGATATCCGTCGGGCCTGAATGTCGGGTGATTCGATACGTCTGGGGAGTCCCTACGCTGTTGTCGTCTTTGATCTCAGGCTTGCCAGATCCGTGGATTATCGCGTGTCCTTGCCCATCCGAGACGAATGCGACACCCTTCTGTGCGATGTAGAAATGAGTCCCGTCATATTCTGCAACCCGCGGCTGGCCACTTTTGCGTACGCCGACGATGTCGATTTCGGCAGATAACTCACTGAGTCCGTCCCGAATCGCGTCTATATCCTCTGAGATTTTCCCATCACGCATTATGCAGAGCCGGTTGATCTCCGTACCTTGCTCCATCGCAAAGTCGAACACCAAGTCTCGAACGAACTGCTGGACGTGCTCCGCCGAGAATGTCTCACCACTTTGACCGACAGTTGACTCCGCAGCATATGTCGTTCCGTCCGATAGTACAACGCTCGCGCTCGCACCGGTGTGCTTGTCAGAGGATTGATCGTGAGAAACGTCCAATCCCATGAAAGCGTCCGTCTCACCGGGCATATCGTGAATGTGCCAAGGCGTTCCACCGGCCTTGCCGACCACGGCGCTCAGGATATTCAGCATCTTATCGTTTCCAGCATCGGCACCGAGTTTGATCAGCTCGTCCACCGTGGATTTGGTGGTCATCTGTGTTGGAACGCCTTGCCGCATCAGAGTCCGTTTGACCTCATGATGCGGATCTTCGATACCAAACTGTTCAGACTTACCCGGATCAGGGACTACCGCGACGACGACTTCCGTCTCGTCGTGGAGCTGATGCGCGATAGGCGTATATTTCGAAATATCTCCTAGTTCGTACTCGTATTTTGTAACACCGCCCGGAGCCTGTATCTCCGCGAGCCCTTTCGTGATCAGTCCTGGGAACTCCCGCTGTATCTCACTCCATGCTTCTGGGACGAGTACACCAACGCGATACTGTCCGGGCGACTGATAGACGCCATATTGCCGTAGTCCCGCAGACGGATTGTTTGCCGGTGCACTGTTCTGGAAGATCAACCGATCCCGAGTTCCCCGTATATCTATGGAGTTATATCCGTCATTAGTCGGGCCCGGCTCGAATGCTAATTCCAGCACCGGTAGCCACGACAGGCTCTCTATGAACTCTTTCGTGTACTCAAATTTCTCGCCGGGCATCATCGAACGGCGAGACGCGAACCGCTGGAAAAAGGCGTAATCCTCGTCCTGAACCTGTTCGATTCGCGGAGCTAGTTTGAGGAAATGGGGGGCCTGATTGCGAACGTTGCTCCCGTACTTGATTTTGAGCAATCGAGGGTCATCCTGGATCAGCTTTTGACGCCACTCCTCGTCGGCGACCCCTTCGTGCATCTCCGCGACCGATGCACCGGCGTTCTCGATAAGGTCAGTATAGTGTAGGTCACTCCAACCACGAAGCCACCCCTGCCTTCGGTCGAATACCGTTCGGGGTCATGAGCTGCTTTAACGCCATACGGATTATCTGATTCGCTGTACAGCTCATCGAGTGTCATTCGGCTCCGAAGAGTATACCCTGATTCGATATGAGCGAGAACAGTACCAGCGTTCGTAATCTGGACTCTGACTTCGTGTTTCGGATGGGCAGCAAATTTCTCTGAAGTGAATTCTGGCTCCCGCCGGACGATCTCATTAATGAACTCGTAATCGTATTTCTTGTCTGGGACTGCTCGTCGGAGACACGATTGTACGAAATTTCGGAGTGTTTCTCGTTCTCGTGGGTTTTCGGGGCTGAGCGTGACTTTCTTCTCTTCGACTGCTTCGACGCGCTGGCCCCAGACATAGACTGGCTGAGAGAGACTCGTTGCAGATACGACGCGCATCTTACCTGCCGTTGAGACAGGCGTCCCGTGCTCTTGGTCCAACCAATAGGCAGCAGAGCCCGTGAAACTCGATCTATCACCACTCACTCCGCCCTCCACATCTAGCCGATACTGCGTGACTGAGACATTCTTCAACTGTTCCTTAGAATATGCGTTAAGGAGATACGTGCCGGGGTCAACGTCCGACTGCTGAGAGATTGAATTCGTAGGGGGAACCTCGCTCATTAGGACACGACACTCCCCAACAGCGTATAAATCTTGGTAGGCCGACGTTATCCAGGGTGTTCGACAGTAGAGACTGAGACGCCAGTCTGGAGCCCATGAGAAAACCAAACGCATCAGCACACTCCTCCTCCACGACCACTTTCACCTTGGTTTAGATACATTATTGTGCGCTGCGCCCCGGGTATCATACATCACTATCTCATGACTACGATCCTCCACGTCAGCGACACGCACCTCGGGAATCGACAGTACGGCAGTGACGTCCGACGAGACGACTTTACGAACGCCTTCGAGGCAGCCATCGACCGCGCGGTCAGCGAAAACGTGGACGCTGTCATCCATACAGGCGATCTGTTCCACCGTCGAACGCCCTCGCTCCCGGTCGTCACGGAGTGCATCCAGATCCTCCGGAAGCTCGCCGACGCGGACATCCCGTTCTACGGGATCGTCGGGAACCACGACCGGAAGATGGACGAGCAATGGCTCGACCTCATTCGGGAGACCGGCACAGCCGAACGCTTAGAGCGGACGCCGACGATGGTGACCGACGACGTCGCGCTCTACGGGATTGACGCCGTCACCAAACCCGCGTGGGAGGCGACCGACTTCACGCTCGACGAACCCGATAACCCAGACGCGTTCTGCCTGCTCGGCCTCCACCAGCTCTTCGAGCCCCCCGTCCCAGAGTTCCTCGCTGACCACGACCTCCAGGAGGTACTCGACCGCGTGAACATCGATATTGACGCGCTCGCACTCGGCGACTATCACCAGACCGAGAGTGCCCTCATCGACAGCGTCCCGGCGTGGTACGCTGGCTCGACCGAACGCTGTGCGACGGACGAGATAGATCCGCGGACGGTGAGTCTGCTCGAAATTGAAGACGGCGAACTGGATCGACGGGAGCTCGAACTCGACACGCGGGAGTTCGTCTCGATCCGGATCGGGTTCGATGAAGAGGACAGTCACGGGTACGCACGCGACCAGATCGCGCGACACCGGCTGGACGACAAGGTCGCCATCGTCACGCTTGCCGGTGAGCGGACCCCGGTCACGTCGAGTGACGTCTACGAAATGGTCGTCGATAACGGTGCTGCGGTCTGTAAGGTCGATGACCGCCGAGGACGCACGCAGTTCGACCCCGATGACGGCCCGCAGGGCGCGATTCAGAGCGCGGATAAACTCATCGAGGAGAAACTCGCCGAGCAGAACCTCAGCGAGATTTCGACTGCAGTTGAAGATCGCATTCGGACCGATGACGACCTCTCGACCAACGAGATCGACGACGTCATCGAAGAGATGATTCAGGACGCCCAAACGGACGCCTTCGCGGACCTGGACGATACGGATGATGACGAGGTTAGCGAGCAGTGAAGATCACCTCGCTCACGCTCCGGAACATCCGGAGTTACGAGGACCAGACCGTCGAGTTCCCAGAGGGAACGATCCTCATCCACGGTGAGAACGGGGCCGGGAAGACCTCGCTCCTAATGGGGATCTTCGGTGGCCTGTTCCTCTCGAAGATCCGGAACGTCGGGACGAACGACTTCACGCTCGACGACCTCGTGCGGCGCGGCGAAGACAAAGGAACAGTGGAGTTGGTCTTCGAGATCGACGGCACCGAGTACACTGTGACGTGGGAGCTGTACACGACGAACACGCCGAACAGCGCCACGCTCGACGCTCCCTCGTTCTCAGAACCGATCACCGGGATCGGCCCGGTCCGCGACGAAGTCATCAGCCTGCTCGGCATGGACGAGGACGACTTCTCCAGTTCGGTCTACGTGAAGCAGGGCGAGATCGACCGGCTGATCGACGCCGGCAACCGCGCGGAGATGATCGACAGCCTGCTCGGCCTCGACGAGATTGACGACTACATCGAGCGGATGAAACTCGCACGCCGCGGGGCCGGGCGCGTCCAAGAGCGAAACAAGAGCAGCCGAGAGAACTACGAGGAGGACCTCGACGACTTCGAGTACACCGAACCGGAGTACGAGGACGAGATCCAATCTCTCACCGAGCGGATTGAGGAACTGGACGCGAAGATCGAGGAGTTCGACGAGTTCATCGACCAGCTCAAAGAGCAACGCAACCGTATCGAGGGCGACATCGAGAACTACGAAACTCTCGAAGCGCGACGCGACGACAAGGTCGAACAGATCGAGTCCACGCAGGAGGCACGCGCGGACGCGCAGTCTGAGATCGACGAGAGCGAGTCCGCAATCGAAGACGCCCACCACGACATCGACGCTCTCGAAGACGAGATTGCCGCCCTCGACGACGGGGTCCAGTACGATCTGACCACGGCCGATAGCGCTCGTGACGCACGCGACGAGGCACAGAGCGAATACACGGCCGCGTCCACCGAGCGGGCAGAGCGGAGGAACGACTTCGAGAACGCGCAAGCCGAGTTAGAGCGCCTACAGGGGCGTCTCACCGAGGCCCGTGACGAGCGCGAAACACGCGTGGACGAGCGCGACGAACTCGAAGCAAGCCTCGACGAGACAGAGGCAGGCCTCGAAGACGCCGAGTCGGACCTCGATGCTCGGCTCAGCGACCGGAACGAGCGCGTCGCGGCATTCCTCCCAGATGTTGACGATCCCGAGGAGGTCACTGACGAGCACGAGCAAGTGGTCGCGGACCGGATCGAGGACCTCCGTGAGCAACGCGAAGATCTGACCGGGACGAAACGAGAGGTCACCGCGACGCGCGAGCACACCAGCGAGGATCTCGAAGACGCGCGGTCTGAGCGAGACGACGCCGAAGACGAGTTATCAGAGGCAGAGGCCGAGCTCACCGACATCGAGGACGACATCGAACGCGCCGAGGACGACCTCGCGGACGCCGAGGACGAGTTCGAACGCCGCCTCGATGACCTCGCGTCGGCCGGCTCCGACCTCGACATCGACGTGACCACGGATGACCTCGACGAGCTCCGCGATACGGGCCTCCCGAACCGGATCGAGCAGGTCAACGCCGAGTTGAACGACGTCGGGAACACCATCGCCGGCCACGAGAACGACATCGAGCGCTACGAGGAAGAGATCGCTGAGCTCGAAGCCCTCGAAGACGAAGGCATGTGCCCGAAATGTGGCCAGTCAGTCGATGAAACACACGTGGCTGATGAGGTCACGGATCTCGAAGCACAGATCGATGACGCGGAGGCCGCCCTCGAAGATGCCAGAGAGACTGAGGCAGCGCTCCAGTCAGAGAAAGAGTCGCTGCAGACGCTCCGGGAAGGTGTCCTCGACGCTATCCAGTTCCGTGAGGACACGCTGGCCGAGGCTCGGGAGGACGTGACATCGCTTCGAGAGCAAGCGGACGACCTAGAGACTCGTATCGGCGATCTCGAAGACACCATCGAGGCTCGTGGCGAGACGATCATCGAACTGGAGGCTGAAATCGACGAGTTCGACGACCGTGTCGCGGACCTCGACGAAGAGATCGAAACCGTCACCGCGGACATCGAGACCGGGGACGACGTGGCCGACACGTTCGAGGCGGTCCGCGAGCAGCGTGACGCGGTCGACGCGCTCGACACCGAGACCGATGACCTCCAGAGCGAGATCGAAGACGTGGTCGATGCCATCGACACGCTAGACGAGGAGATCGCGGACCTCGAAGACGACATCGCCGATCAGGAGCAGACTGTCGAGGACGCCGAAGCCGCCCTCGAAGCCGCGGACGAGCGCGTCGATGAGCGTGACGACGCTTGGGAGACAGTCGACGATGCCGTCGAACGCTACGACGAGATTGACGGCCTCCGAACCACGATCCAGCAGGAGCAGCAGTCCATTCAGCACTCGCGTGACCGGGTCGAAGATCTCAACGGACAGATCGCCCGTCTCCGCGAGGAGAAAGAGGACATCGAGGACGACCTCGGTGACAAGGACATCGAGGACCTCCGGAATGACCTGGACCAAGTCGAGGAACTCGTAGAGAAGCGCCAGGACCAGCGCGACGACCGGCAGGACGAACTCCAGAACGTCCGCGACGAACGGACGCGTTTGGAAACCGAGCTGGAGAACTTCCGCGCGACGCAGGCGCAGATCGACCTGCTCGAACGGAAGGAACGCTGGGCGCAGGAAGTCCACGACGAACTGGACTCGACGATTGCCATCTACGAGAGCACGAAGTCCGACCTCCGCGAGCAGTACCTCGCGTACATCAACGAGTACACGAACGACATATTTAAAGAGATCTACAAGAACAGCAGCTACCAGCAGGTCCTCATCGAGGAAGCGTACAACGAGCGACGCAATAGCTACGAGTACGACATTCGCCTGCTGCGCGACGACGGGACGACCGAGGACCCGAGCAACGCGAGCGGCGGCGAGCGCGCTATCGTGAATCTCGCGCTCCGCGCGGGCATCTACAAGCTCATCGCCGAACTCCACGGCGGCAACCAGGGCCAGCTCCCGCCGTTCATCCTCGACGAGCCGACGACGTTCCTCGACGAAGGTCACGTCGGGCAGCTCGAACAGATGCTGACCACGATCCAGGAGTGGAACGTCCCGCAGATCATCGTCGTCTCGCATGACGAGAGCCTCATCCACGGCGCTGACCACGAGTGCTACGTCACCATCGACGAGGCGTCGAACACGAGTCAGATCACGATGCGGACCGCGGGGGACGACTGAATGGACGCGGACGCGCTCGGCATCGTCCGCGAGATGTTCGCCCACATCGACACGAACATCCCGCGTGACGTCACGTCACAATCCGAGTACGCGCGCGAACTGTTCGACCGGCTCGCGCTCGACGGCGGCCGCGTGAGCGCGCTCGACGACCCGTCGTACCGGAAGACGCGGATCGACGAGCTCGGCACGTGGACCGGCGACCCGTGGGGCAGTCCGACGTACGGCCTCGACGCGAGCACCACCCGCCCCTTAGAGTTCAACAACGGGCTGATAGTGGACACGGCGTACGCCAAGATCGGCGTCGCCGGCGCGAACGCGGACAAACGCATCGAGGACTCGGGAACCATCGAAACCGTCGTCTATCTCGCCGACAGCGAGAGCACGCTCCACCCCCAGCAGTTCGAAACGGACCACGTGTCCGGCGAAGTCGTCCAGTTCCCCTCGACCAATCGCTCGGCGACGCTCTCGAAGTCCGTGGCCACGGCCGCGCAAGGCCTCGCCGAAAGCTCGCACGTCGCCGCGAACGTGGACGCCTTCGACGGGGTGTTGTTCATCGACGGCGCGGTCTACCCGCTCGGCGTGCTCTACTGGGTCCTCCTCGACAAAGTCGGCCGGACGACACCCGTCGGAACGTGGGAGAAACCCGACGAGATCGTCCGTAACTACATCGACGTGATCGACACCCAGTACGAGAAGGGCTTCCCGGTCGTCGGCGTCGTGAAGACCTCCACCATCAGCCAGCTCCTTGACGCGCTCGACGACAAACTCGCTGAGAATGATGTCGTGGGTGAGCGCGGGACGACGCCCGACGTGCCGTGGACGCGCGACCACCAGTTCATCGCAGAGGTACTCCGCGACGAGAGCCTCGAACACCTCACGTACACGTCCTGGTTCGTCCACGAACAGGCTCCCGTCAACGGAGAGGCGTTCGAACTCCTGGAGCCATACCGCGACGACCTCTCACACGGCGCGCCGGCAGACTATCGCCGCGCGTTCTTCTACGTCCGCCTCCCGAAGACCGGCGGCGTCCTCCGCGTCGAAACACCGCAGCTCATGATCGCCGACGCGGAGACGCGCGACGAACTCCAGTACAAGGTACTGAAGGAGATCGCGCAGACGCAAGACGTACCGCGTGCCGTCAAGCGCGCCGACCGCATCGCCCGAGTTAGTCCCGAGAACCGCGACACCATCCGAGACTTCCTCACGACCGCCGACTACGCGTACGACTACAACTGGGACGGCCGCTGGAACGACATCGAACAATCCCCCGAAACCCAATTCCAACAATGAGCGACGACCTCGACGACCTCCTCGAAAACGACCCCGGCGCAGACGACGAATCAACCACGACCGAATCCACCGACACAGCCGAACAAGCCACGGACGGGAGTGGCGATGTCGAATCCGACGCGAGCGTCCCCGAGACGCCCGTCCCGAACGCGCTGACTGATTCCGACGAGGACGAGCTCGGTCACATCGTCGCCAGCGAAGAGATCCACGTCACACGTGGCGACTACAAGGTCAACGCGTTCGTCAAGACCGACTGCCGCGACGACGTCCGCGTCGGCGACTACGTGCAAGTCCCGTACCTGTCTCCCGAGGACGGCACGACCCCGGACGAGTTGTTCGCCATCGTCGACGGGCTGCGCTACGAGCCGTACACGGAACTCGACGACAAGTCCGACACGCACAATCGGATCGCCGCCGCGCACGCGCTCGACGAGACCGAGTTCGTCCTCGTCGCCGAGCTCGAACCCATCGCCATCGTCTCCCCGACCGACGACGGCCTCGACCGCGGGATCGTCAACAAGATCCCGAAACCAAACACGCCGGTCGCGTTCTCGCTTGATCAAGCGTATCTCCGCACCGGGCTCAACATCCCGCACGAGGGCGTATTCGCCGGGTATCTGTCCGTCGGCGGCGACCGCGTCGAAATCGACGGCGACCCATTCCCCTACTACCTCGCCAACCCCGGCGTGATTCTGTCACCGGTGACGTCGAATCTGGTGAGCCCACGATTTTCCGTCACACGCTCGTCGCCGGCTCGACCGGGAAGGGTAAGACGCACTTCACGAAGAACCTCCTCCGGCAGTACGCCACTGACAAGCGCTACCCTATCGAGAACCACGACACCGGCGACACGGAGCACAGCCGGCTCAACATCGTCATCCTCGATCCGGAGAACGAGTACTCCGAGATGCGGAACGGCAACCCAGAACTCGCTGACAAGTCCGGGCTGGTTGAACGACTCCAACGACAAGGCATTGAGGTCGGGGGCATCGACTCGCTACAGACATTTGTCCCGGAGATCGGACGTACGAACGCACCGTCCACCGGAGAGAGCCGCAACCTGACGATTCCGTTCAGCCTCGTCGAGGACCGCCCACAGCTCCTCATGCCGTACAAGCCCACCGAGGTCACGCGCGGCGCACTCGAAAACTGTATCAGCGCGTACTTCGACCAAACTGACGACCCCTCGTACGCGGGCTTCATTCGATTCCTCGACACGAACGCAGACTCCGAGAGCCAGCTTCGGCAACGCTACAGCATCGGGGAGAAGACCTGGGAGGCCATCAATCGCCGCGTTACCGACGACGCCTACGAAGACGTCTTCGACCACGGCACGAATCCCCTCCCTGAAATCTCGAATGCACTCTTCCGTGAGGGCCAAGTCAGCGTCATCCCCACCAGTCACCTCCACGGCGCGAAGGAGGAACTCACCGTCCTCTCCATCCTCTCGTACATCATTGACAACAAGATCGACGACTACGACGTCGACGAGCACGTCAAAGACACGCCACTACTCGTCGCCGTCGACGAAGCCCACAATTACGTCTCTAGTCCAGATACGTTGCGGGAATCGTACATCGTGGAGCGCGCTCGTGACGCCGTCAAGCAAGGCCGAAAGGACAAGCTCGGCCTCTTCATGATCACGCAGAACCCCGAAGACATCGACGGCGACATCCTCAAGCAAACGAACACGAACGTCCTCCTCGGTCTCCGAGAGGAGGTTGTGCAGAAAGTCCCGTCCGTCCCGCGCGGCTACGAGAAAGACATCGCCAACTTCGGCAAAGGCCAAGCCGTCGTGAAGGCCCCTGACGTTGAGGCCGTTGAGGTCGTCGGTTTACCGTACTGTCTCACGCAGCACAGTAACTAACTCGGCATATCAGGGTTGGAATTCACTCCTAATCAAGAAGATAGGCTTTGTTGAAACCCTCTTGCCGTCTTGCGGTTTGCTGGGAAGCAAGTTTCGCATCGGATCCGTGAAATCCGATGGGAAGAGTAACTCTCCTCAATATCAACGCCGAAGGATTTCAACAGAACCAACCAGTCATATCTCCTTCGCGGAAGCCGGCTCGACAAGGGTCACCAATTTGACGCAGTGGGATGCTTGACAATCCCACCGCGCACCAGTAAGCGGATTATTCGAGGGAGACGATTTGGCTGCTCATGTCTTTCTGGGTCCGTTCCAGTTTGAACCGTGGATTAAGGTCTAATCCTTCAAGCTCTGGTTCTATCACGAATAGGAGGACATGGCGATCCATCTCCTGGATCACTTCTGCGAGATCCTTCCGTAGATTTCTGTCGACGCGGCCAAAAATCGAGTCCCCGATCAGCGGTGGGGTGGCAATCATCATCTCGCCGGCGACTAAGGCGGCGGCTTGCGAGATCAGGATCTGCTGCCCTGCCGGGAGGCTCTGGACTTTTCCTCCAGAACCATTCTCTGCAGACCGGCCAACCAACCCGTCCTGTCGTTCCTCAACTCTATATCGGCCATCGATACTGTCCAGCAGATCGTTGACCCGACACAGCATTTCGTCGCCAAGATCGTAGCTGTTCGAGAAGAAGTCAGGGAGATCTACCCCCCTGGCTGCGGACTGCTGGGCTGCAGCTTCACCGACGTCTTCGACGAGTTCGCTCCAACTGGTTCCGCCCCACGGATTGTCGATCCCGATGGAGGAATCAGAATCAAGTTTGCAAAACGTGAATGCTTGAAGCGGGAACACCGTGTTCACGGCTTCTGACGAACTGACGCTCACCCAGTCACCGCCCTCCTCCTCTTCGACTTGGAGAGAGTCAACGGAGTTGACCGGGCCGCGTCGGGTTTCCGACGTCTGGAACTCGCGGGAGAATCGGAATTTTCGGTCGAGATCGCTGTCGGAGATGACTGCCGAGACCTTCGCAGAAACTTCTTCGCCGGGGGAGAGCTGATCAACCAGTTCGTAGGTTACCAGCAGTGCCTCGTCCTCAAATTCGCCGGTGAGGCAGAGCTGGATGGAATCGGCCAGGGTCGTTTTCCCGCTGCTGTTGGGGCCGGAGATCACGTCGATACTGGCCTCGTCGTTTTCTCCGAGGTCCAGTTGATGCTCTCCGTTGAAACATCGCAGGTTCTCTACGCTGAGAGACTCAATACGAATAACCACTATTGGAAGAGTCGACCTGCCGTTCCTCCGGACACGATACGCGCGCCTCGGCCTCGACTGGCCGTTCGCGGACCTGCCGTACGCGGACGTGATGCCGCTCGTCACGGACCGGTTCAACACGACCGCTGGCGGTGACGAGTACGCCGACCTGGTCGGCGTGTACGACGTGCTCTGCGACGGTGAATACGGTTCGCTCGACCCGTTCGCGGAGAGCGGCGAGGCGGTCACGGCGTTCGCGGACGGACGGTTCGCGGATCTCGGCTGCCACAACGTCGCGGACGTGTTGCGGACGCGCGCGCTCGGCCGGGTTTCCGAACGCTACTGCAGTAAGTCGGACTTCTCGCTGAAGTCGCTCACGCCGACCCGAGAGGACTGACACGCGCGTGATGCATCGCTCGCCGGCCCCCCGGGTCGGTCGAGACGTGGTCCGCAGATTGAAGCGATACACCACACCCACGCCGGACCGGATCGAGCGGGAACCGACCGCGACGCAGACGACGCACACGATAATGGCGAACGCGACACGACACGACGACGGCGAATCGAGTACGAGCGACGGCGAGCGAGCGCCGCTGCACGGGTGGAACGAGACGGTGGACGCGGCGACGCGGAAGGCGGTGCTGGCGCGAGACGGCCACCGCTGTCAGGTGTGCGGCCGGCGCGGTCCGAAGGCCGGGCGGCTCGCCACGCTGCACGTCCACCACATCGAGCGCGACCCGAACGAGATGGCCGAACACGATCTGGCGAACCTGACGACGCTGTGCCGGCCGTGTCACAGCTGGGTGCACCAGCAGTTGTCCCGGGAGGAGTCCCCGGTCGAGCTCACGGACGCGGATCTGAACGTGTTGCTACCGCAGGACATCGAGATCCTCCGGTTGCTCGCGGACGAGGGCCCGACGCGAACGGGCGACATCGCTGGTGAGCTGACCGCGGACCTGTCCGTGAATGCGGTGCGTGAGCGCCTCTGGGTGCTGATGGGGCTCGACAACCGCGTCGCGGAACGCGAGCGGCAGCTCGTCGATAAGGACGTCGAGACGGGCGAGTGGGGGCTCGCCGGGCAGATCGAGACGTCCGCCCGCGGCCACATCCCGAGCGACCCGCAGGTGTTACTCCAGCGCATGGAGGACGAGCAGGTGCGGCGAGCGCTCGACGACGGCTGCGACCGCCGCGCGATCATGGCGGTACTGGACGTCTCGCGCCGTTCGACGTTCTACAAGGAGAAGCGCGCGAACGCGTACGACTTCCCGCTCGACGCGTTCAGTCGCGGCGGTCGGCCGACGAACGAAGAGATCGCCGAGCGCGACTCGGATGACGATCAGCAGCTACTCGACGTCGCCACCGATGACGATTTGGAACCCGTCGAGACGTGGGGTACGAGCGACGCGACGGACAGTAGTGACGGCGGGCTGTCCGACCCCGGATCGAGAGAGCGTGCCGGCGCGCCCCGGGAGGAAGACGACGCGGCAGACGAGCCACGCCGAAAGTTACTCGCGGCGATTGACGCACTGGAGGCGGCCGACGAGGCGCTGTAGCGCGCCTCGTCGATAGAGCGGACGTCGAGCGAGCCAGAGGAGTCGGTACTAGCGTCAGTGTGGTCGTGCACAGTCGGTATCCGAAGGTGCGTGCTGGGAGGACGTCCTGCCTGGAAGCTATCCGTCCTCTCGTTGCGGCTCACATTTTGATTGAGACGATTCAGTAGTCTTGGAACCCCCCTCTCACAGCGAAGAGACATGATGCAGAGATGTTATTTGAAAACTGATGCAGGTTCGATATTCGGATCGGTCGGTCCTACTCTACATAGGGACCGAGATTGAACGGATGGGTGGCGCGCTCGACGCTACTGAAGACACGATGGTCGATGGGATCCGATTGGGGGGCGACGTCCTCCGGTCCGGATATAGTTACGATTCGATTGATAGCATCGCCGGTGCTTGTTTCTATCTCGCGTGTACTCGGCAGAAAGAGCCGATTTCTCTCCCGGATGTCGCGGATCAGGCTCGGAAATCACAGAAGAATATCCGGAACCTGAGCGCGAAGTTGATGTCGGAGCTGGAGATTCAGCCGACACCGGTTGAGCCGGATACGTACCTCAATGACGGCATCGAGGAGTTCGGATTCACGGAAGAGCAGGCGACCGAATGCTTCGAGTTACTTGAACGCGGGAAAGACCGCAATCTCCACAGTGGTCTCGCACCGACGACTGTCGCCGGAGCGATTCTGTATGCCGTCGCTAAGAAACACGGGCTTGATGTCCGCCAACAGGAAATCTCTGAATTCGTGAACAAGACCACTGTTTCAATCCGGACGAGTTACAAATCATTCCTGAAGCTGGCTGACGATGTCCCAGTGGACGTGCTTCCACCCCAGACGATTGACGAAGCGATTGCGACGCTTCAGACTAAGTTTTCCGAGCACCCAGCCGTGTACGCTGACGATGCACGCGAACTCTCAATGGGCGCAGATGTTGGAGACAGTGCCAGTACCGCAGGGATTGTCGGTGGTGCGTATCTCAACGTCGCCCTAGAACAGGGAGAAGAGTTGACCGCTGACGGTCTTAGCTCCGAACTCGGTGTCGGGCGGCAGACAATCACGAAATACAACGAGATGTTTACCGATGACGACTGAAGAGCAGCGAGCGGGGAGACGGCGGTGTCAAGAGTGGCGCATGGCGTACCGCGAGGGGCAAACCCCGTACGAACTTTCGGTCGAGGAAGAACTGCCTCGGGGGGAGATTCACGACCATCTGACTGGGCAATGCTCCCATAACGGAGAAGAACCGCCGATATCACGGGGTCGGACTCACGGCGTAGCTGTCCGTGAGTGTCGTGACATTAGAGATCGGTACGCGGAAGGGGAGACTATCGAAGCTCTCCAAACTTCGACTGGGCGTCGCTGGCAGACGCTCGTCCAGCACCTTACTGGAGCGTGTTCCCACGAGACCGCTGTCGAAGCGCCGATAGTGGCAAAAGAAGATATTCTTAGGCGGGATCGAGTGACGGCTGAGGAGTGTGCGTAATTCCGTCGTGAGGTCCGGAACGCTGAGAGCGTGTTGGCTTACGCGGATACAATCGAGCACGAGTATCAGGTTGTGCTCGCGCACGCCAACGGTGAGTGTACACATGAAGTCGATGTGCCGCCGCGAGAGCCAGCGGATCGGAGTCAGGATATCTCAACGACAGATTGTCAGGAGATCCGAGAGACGTATCGGGCCAGTCCGGACACCGAAGTTAGCGATATTGCGAAAGAGTACGATTGCTCACCGGGAACCATCGAACGTCACGTAACCTTCCAGTGTTCACATCCACCTGTGAACGCGTTGGTTACCGGTATTGGGGCGGTTCAGGATATTCTTGAGTCGGGTGTGGCAGTAGACGATGAGTTAAGTGAACTCAGCTCTGAGGAGATTGTCCGGCTGGAGAGCGCTAAGAACGCTGATCGGCAGGAGCCGGCCCGGGACTTGGGGACCCCCGATCCGGAGCGAGTTGAAACGACGCGGAGTCGGGTAGTTCGTAACACCGACCTCACACACGATATGAAGCGGATGTACGGTCACACGTGCCAGATCTGTGGTGTCTCCCGTCGTGGTCCCGACGGGGGTCCGTATGCCGAGGCTCATCATATCCGGCCGCTTGGTCGTCCACACGATGGGCCTGACGAGCCCGAGAATATACTCGTCCTCTGCCCGAATCACCACGCGGATTTCGATTACGGCCGGCTCACCATTGATCCTGGAACGTACCGCGTTACACATACATATGAGGACGATGTTGACGGAACCAATCTGGATCTCGAAGACCCCCACGAACTCAGTGACGACCACCTCGCGTACCACAACAAAGTCATCGCCGGCGAGTAACTCTCGTTCTTCTCGGAGATGGAGGGATTCTAACCGGGACATGACCCTGTTCTTGGGCGTCAGGTGACTCGGTGTTCTCTCTGTGAGCGTCGTCGGGGTACGTTCCGATAGTGCCCACCAAAATCACGATCTTCGGTGATTCGGGCGGCGTTTCGCTTCCGCTATCCAGCGACAGAGGCATATATCGTCCACCGAGAGGCACACCGGATGTCGAATATAATTCCGTAGAGGCGCACGACAGACGACACCAACGTTGATCTCCCGGATTTTCTGAAGACGCTCCGTATAGGCTGGGTAGAGGCGCTGAGCAGCGGTCAGGAGGCCGTGCGGGAAGATAGCGTCCAGTCGTGGACTTATGAGCGTTCAGGCGAACTATCGAGTATGACTGGGAGGGACCCGGCGGAACTCCCGCCGCTGAATGAGGAAACGCCGCCGCTCGATGCGTCGGTCGCGGTGGAATGGTGGTTCGAGTTCGAGGGTGACGGACGACCGCGTCTCGACACCTTCCACGGGTTTCACGACGCCGAGAAGATCGCTGACGGGGAGCCGCCCGCAGTGACGGACGGTGAGATCGTAACCGCAGCGGGGGTTGCCGTAGAGCCCGGCAGTGACCGGGAGGACGACACGGGAGACTCTCATCATCTGTTCCTTACACATCGGGAGGCGCTCGAACGCGGTATCGGCCCGTGTACCGAGTGCTTCCGGCGTACGCGACGGAACGTCGAATCGAGAGGGAACGAGACGATGACGGAATCCTCTGTGAGCCAGGCGTCGAAGGAGTCGTGTTCGCGTTATCGACTCGCCACGATCTGAACTCGGAATGGAAGATTGACTCGGTGCACGAGTCGTACACCTCGTTGTTGTACCGGGCACGCGCGGTCCGTGCGCACGTCGGCTCGGCCGCCGGGCGGCTGCGCGTCTCGTACATGCCGCTCCGACGGGCCGGGTACGCGTCGTTCGAGGAGGCGATGGAGGCGGAGCCGTTCATGCCACACGTTTCCGAACTCAGGCAGATACAGCCGGAAGAGCTCTCAGCAGTTCGTGACAAGGTTGGCGACCAGGTCATACGAACACAGGTCGAACGCGAACACCGATCTTCCGAGACGGGGAACGCGAAGTCTTCGGTTATGCACAGAGCGGACACTCCGCCGTGCGGATACGAGCGTGACGTCTCTCCGCTGGGGGACGAGGAAGACAGTGAACTGCGGGAGGTGCTCGATGAGGAACGGCAGACCGTGGCCGACGTTATTGAGCGGGGGAACGTCGTCGAGTTCTGCGCGTCGTGCTTCCCGGAGCTTGCGACGTGGTCTGACGAGTCCGAAGAGGGGAACTGAACGACGTAGATCAGGGTTCGATGGTCCGTCCTTCGAGGATTCTCGAAGATACGTACTGGCTGCGACGC
>NZ_BATA01000005.1 GCF_000474235.1 Halarchaeum acidiphilum MH1-52-1 | reverse complement strand
GTCGCGACGCGGTAGAAACCCAACACGGGATTGAAACCGGGCGGTGATCTCGCTGCCGTTGTGGAGGAGGTGGTCGCGACGCGGTAGAAACCCAACACGGGATTGAAACTCTTCGAGGGCGCTCGCGATGTCGAGCAGGATCCGGGTCGCGACGCGGTAGAAACCCAGCACGGGATTGAAACATCTTCGGTCGGGCGGGAGTCCGATGCGTGATCTGCGTCGCGACGCGGGCACGCGGGCACCCCCTCGTCACGCCCGTTCGACGTCGATGCGCGCCGTCCCTGCGCGCACGAGCGGGTCGGCGATGTCCGCGTGGAGGGAGGCGACGCCGTCGCGGACGCCGTCGTCCACGGCGAGGGTCGTCTCCACGCTCGCGCCGTCAGCGCCGCGAACGATCACGGGATCGCCGTCTTCGAGTCCGCGTTCGGCCGCCTCGTCGGGGTTGAGGTGGAGTAGGTCGTCCGCGCTCGCGTCCGCGGCGCCGAAGCCACCGGCGCGCGAGCCGACGACGAGCGCGAGACCGTCGTCGGCCATCTCGACGTCGGCGTCGACGGTCCCGAACGCGGCGCGACCGTCCGGCGTGGCGAACTCCCTCTCATCGCCCCAGCGCTCGCCGACCGCGACGTCGGCGTGGATCGGACTCACGGCGCGGAGTTCGTCGAACGCTTCGCGCGGGCCGTCGTAGTCGAAGCCGTCGCCGACGAGGCGCCGTCCGAGGTCGCACAGCGTCTCGAAGTCCGGGCGGGCGTCGCCGGGCGGCTCGTAGAGGGCGGCGAGCGCTTGTACGCGCCGGTCGAGGTTCGTGACGGTCCCCGTCTTCTCCACGCCGACGGCGGCGGGGAGGACGACGTCCGCGTGCGCGGTGGTGTCCGTCTCGTAGACGTCGACGACGACGAGCGCGTCGAGCGCGTCGAGTCGGTCGGCCGTCCAGTCGGCGTCGCGCTTCGCGACGGCGGGGTTCTCGCCGACGACGAGCGCGCCCCGGATCGCGTCGCCGAACTCGGCGAGCGCCTCCGTCTCGTTCAAGCCGGGGTCGGCAGGCGGCTCGACGCCCCAGACGTCCGCGGCGCGTTCGCGCGCCTCGGGGTCCGCGACGGCGGCGTGGCCGGGGAGTTCGTCGGGGCGACAGCCGACGTCCGTCGCGCCCTGCTCGTTGTTCAGCCCGCGGAAGAGCGCGAAGCCCGCGCCGGGCCGGCCGACGTTCCCGGTGAGACAGAGGAGATCGCAGAGCGCGCGCGCCGTCGCGCCGTCGTCCGCCTCGACGCCCGTCCCGGCGACGATGGCGACGCGCTCGGCGTCCGCGACGCGCGCGGCGAGATCGCGGATATCGCCCGCGGGCACGCCGGTCGCGCTCGCGGCCCGCACGTGATCGACGTCCGCGAGCGCCTCGCGATACGCGTCGAATCCAGTGGTGTGCTCGGCGACGAACGATTCGTCGATGGCGCCGTCCGCGAGGAGCGTCGCGGCGACGGCGTGGACGAACAGCGCGTCCGTTCCGGGTTTCGGCGCGAGGTGGACGTCCGCGGCGCGCGTCGTCTCGTTCGCCCGTGGGTCGACGTGGACGACCGTGGCGTCGCCGCCGCGGACGAACGCGTTGAACGCGACGGGCTGTTGGACCGCGGGATTCGCGCCGACGACGAGCACGAGGTCGCTGTCGGCGAGTTCGTCGACGCCGAGCGTCGAGGCCGGATGGCCGAAGGCGTCTGCGAGCGCCGCGGCCGCGTTGTCGTGACAGAGTCGCGCGCGGTTGTCGACGGTGTTCGTGCCGATCGTCCGCGCGAGCTTCCCGAGGAGGTAGTTCTCCTCGTTCGAACAGTGCGGCGCGCCCAAAAAGGCGAGCGCGTCGGGACCGTGCGTCTCCGCGACGCCGCGCAGTCCGCCTGCGGCCCGATCGAGCGCCGACTCCCAGTCCGTCGGGACGAGTTCGCCGTCCTCGCGGACGAGCGGCTCCGTGAGTCGCTCCGGGTCGCCGACCGGCTCGAAGGCCCTCGCGCCCTTCGCGCAGAGCCGACCGTTCGGGTTCGCGGGTCCGGCGACGCCGCGCGCCCGACCGGTCGCGTCGGGACCGTCCCCGTCGTCGTCCGCGTCCCCGTCCGCCGGTGCGAGGCGACAGCCGACCGCACAGAGCGGGCAGACCGTGGTCTCCGTGCCGCCCGAGCGCGTTCGATCCCGTCTCTCGCCGGCTTCCTGCATCACCTAGTTCGTACGGCGTCCAAGCCCCTTCAGTATCTCGACGACGTAGCCGAGGCCGGCGCGCGCGTCGCTGCCGCTCATCGCGCGCATCGCGCCGAAGAGTCCCATCGATTCGGACTCCTCTTCGGCGTCGCCGACGGCGCCGAGGACGTCGTTCAGGGCGTTCGCGGTCGTCTCGTCCGCCTCCAGCGCGGAGAAGGTCGCCGCGAGATCGAGGAGGGCGTCGAGCTGGCCGGACTTCTTGAGTTCTATCACGTCGTCGAGGAGGTCGGCGAACTCCCCGGAGTTCTCGCCGAACGACTCCGCGAGCGTAACGGTGCCCTCGTTGCTGATGGCGTCACCGGCCTCGACGAGCGTCACGACCGACTCGGTGACGTAATCGACCTCCTCGTCGTCCGCGCTGGCGATGACGAGGATCGCCGTCTCGAGGACGTTCTCGAGTTCGTCCGTGTACTCCGCGGCGTCCGCGTAGTCGCCGCCGTACTCCTCGAGGACGGACCGGAGGGCTTCCTCGCCCTCCTGCGGGCGCTCGGGTTCGATGTTCGTCGCGCCCTCCGGGACGTCCCGGACCGGCTGGGCCATCTAGTCGTCACCCCGGGCTGGCTCGACGCTGTTCGGCCGGCTCGTCGACCGCTGGCCCTCGACCGGGCTGATGCGGACGGCGGTCGCCTTGAACTCCGGCGTCTTCGCCTCCGGATCGAGGCGCTCGGAGTCCGTGAGCGTGTTCACGGCCGTCTCCGCGAAGTGGATCGGCGCGAAGACGGTGTCCTCGCCGACGCGCTCGGTCACCTGCGCGGTGACGACGATCTCGCCCTTATCGGACTCGATGCGGACCGGGTCGCCGTTCTCGATGCCGTACGCGGCGGCGGTGTCGGGGTTGATCTCGACGAAGTCCCGGTCGTTGTACTTCATGATGCCCTTCTCGGGGTGCGTCATCGTCCCCGTGTGGTACTGATAGAGGACGCGACCCGTGGTGAGCGTGAGCGGGAACTCATCGGTCTGCGGGGACATCGGCTCCGCGTAGCCGACGGGCACGAGATTCGCCTTCCCGTCCTCGGTGTTGAACTCCTCCGTGTAGAGGCGCTCCGTGCCGGGGTGCTCCTCGTCCCAGCACGGCCACTGGATGCCGCCCTCCTCCTCGACGCGCTCGTGGCTGATCCCGCCGTAGATCGGCGTCAGCGAGCGCATCTCCTCGTTGATCTCGTTCGTGTTGTCGTAGTCCCACTCGCGACCCATCCGGTTCGCGAGGAGCTGGAGGATCTCCCAGTCTGCCTTCGCGTCGCCCTTCTTCTCCAGCACCTGATTGACCTTCTGGACGCGACGGTCCGTGTTCGCGAAGGTCCCCTCCTTCTCGAGGAAGGAGACGGCGGGGAGGACGACGTCCGCGTACTTCGCCGTCTCGTTCATGAAGAGGTCCTGCACGACGAGGAACTCCATCTCCTCTAAGACCTCATCAGCGTGCGTCTTGCCCGGCTCGGAGAGCGAGGGGTTCTCGCCGATGCAGTACATCCCCTCCAACGCGCCGTCGTCGAAGGCGTTGAACATCTCCGTCGTGTAGTAGCCGCGCTCGGGTGAGATATCGCAGTCCCACGCCTCCTCGAACTTCTCCCTGACCTCGTCGTCCGCGACCTTCTGGTAGCCGGGGAAGTTGTCGGGGAGCGGTCCCATGTCGCCGCCGCCGCCCTGCACGTTGTTCTGGCCGCGGAAGGGCGAGACCCCCGTCCCGGGCTTGCCGACGTTGCCGGTGACGGCGGCGAGGTTCGCGAGCGCCGCGACGTTGTCCGTCCCGTGGGAGTGCTCGGTGATCCCGAGCGTCCACCCGAAGACGGCGCGGTCGGCCTCCGCGATGGCCTCCGCGGCGGATTTGATCTCCTCCGCGGGCGCGCCCGTGACCTCCTCGACGTACTCGGGCGTGAACTCGGAGACGGCCTCCTTGACCTCCTCGAAGCCGGTCGTACGCTCCTCGACGAACGCCTCGTCGTAGAGGTCGTTCTCGATGAGGTAGCGCGTGACGCCGTTGATCCACACGGTGTCGTAGCCCGGCCGGATCTCGGTGTACTGGTCGGCGTACTCCGCGATCTGCGTCTCACGCGGGTCGAAGACGATCAGGTCGCCGCCGTCCTTGACGTGCTGTTTGACGCGCGTGCCGAGCACCGGGTGGGCCTCCGTCGTGTTCGACCCCGTGAGGAAGATCAGGTCCGTCTCCTCGAAGTCCTTCACGCTGATCGACGCCGCGCCGTAGCCGTACGTCTTGGCGAGGCCGGCCACGGTCGAGGAGTGACAGAGACGGTTGCAGTTATCGACGGTGTTCGTCCCGAGCACCTGCCGGGCGAACTTGCCCATCAGGTAGTTCTCCTCGTTCGTCGCCTTCGAGGACGCGATGACGCTCATCGCCTCGTTGCCGTGCTCGTCGATGACGTCCTGAAAGCCCTCGACGGCCCGCGAGAGGGCTTCGTCCCAACTCGCCTCGCGCCACTCGCCGTTCTCGTCGCGGACGAGCGGACTGGTCAGGCGCTCCTCGGAGTTCGCGAAGCTGTACGAGAACTTCCCCTTCACGCAGGTCGAGATGTCGTTGACCGGGGACTTCTCCGGGTCGGTCGCGCGCGTCGCGAGCACCTCCTCGCCGTCCGTGAAGACGTCGAAGCGACAGCCGACCGCGCAGTAGCCGCACGTCGTGTCGTCGACGGTGAGTTCACCGAGGCGCTCCTTGCTGACCTCTTGGGCGATGTCGAAGAGCTTCCCCTCCGGCATCGAGCCGGCCGCCATCCCCTCCGCGAAGTGTTCGACGTTCCGGTTCGCCTGTTCTTTGGCGCGCTGCATGTAGCCAGCGACGCCCTGCTCTCGTTCCTTAGTCATAGCCAGTCACCGGGGTTCTCGTCGGGTTCCTCGCCCGAGCGGTCCTTTGGTTCGTCGCGCTTCATCCGCGTCATCGGTCCCTTCTCCTCCTTGCCCGTGCTCTCGAGGGACTTCCCGATGGAGTTCTTCTGGCTGAAGCCGGGCAGCGGGATCGTCGCCGCGTCCGTGATGCCCTGCTCGACGAGGCTCCCCGTCGGGCAGACCGTCACGCAGTGCCCACAGGAGACGCACGTCGAGTCCTCCATCGTCTCCGAGCCGTTCTGGAAGCCGATGCGGGTGTCGTTGCCGTGTCCCTCCATCCGGAGGACGCCCTCGACCTGCACGTCGTTGCACGCCTCCACGCAGCGATTACAGAGGATGCACTTGTTGCGATCGATCTGGATGAAGTCGCTCGAATCGTCGAGGGGCTCGTACGCCTCGCGGTCGTCGAAGACGCCGTAGCGCGGTTCGACGACGCCGTTCTCGATCGAGGCGTCCTGCAGTTCGCAGCGCCCGTTCTGCCCGCAGGTCGTACAGCGGAGGTTGTGATCGGAGAGGACGAGGTCGAGGTTGACGTCGCGGGCCTCCGTCGCGTCCTCGTCGGCCGTCGAGACGGTGAGTCCGTCCTCGGCCGGGAAGCTGCACGACGGCACCATCCCGTGCTCCTCGGTCTCGACCATGCAGGTCCGACACTCGCTTCGCGGGCCGATCCGCTCCGCCTCCGGGCTGTCGCGGTCGTAGTAGCAGAGCGCGGGGACGTTCTCCTCGGTCTCGACGGCCTCGATGGCCTCGATGATCGTCGAGCCTTCCGGGACGGTGACGTCCTGTCCGTCGACCGTCACGGTCGCCTCCTCGGCGCTCTTCACGTCCGGGTCGGTCGCCGTCCCCGGCGCGATCGTCTCCGTCAGCGGCGGTGCGTCTGCTCTGTCAGCGTGTTCCGAGCTCATCTACTGTGTCCCTCCGATCGCGCAAGTGCCGCTCGGGCAGGTCCCGTCGGCGTGCGCCTCGAACGCGTCGTCGAACTCCCGCATCGCCGTCCGCACCGTGCGGGGGACGTCGCGCCCGAACGCGCAGATACTCGTCGACTCCATCACGCCCATCAGCTCCGCCATGCCGCCCTCGTCGTACGTGCCGTCGTAGACGTCGCGGAGCTTCTCCGTGAGCTGCGTCGTCCCCTCGCGACAGGGAACGCAGCGCCCGCAGTTCGTCTCCGCGGCGACGTTCGTCCGCTGGCCGACGAACGCGACCGGGCAGCGATCGCTCCCGAGCACCTCGATCGTGCCCTCGGTACCGAGGTCGGCCTCCGCGAGCGTCTCGGGCGCGAGTCCGACGTCGAGGTCGGTCGTGATGCCGCCGAACTTCCCGCCGACGCAGGCGGCGGTGAAGTCGTCGACGCCCGCGGCGTCCGTCGCGCTCGCGACCGTATCCGACTCGGCGAGTTCGACCGTCGTCGTCGCCTCGACGTCGCCCGTCACGGAGACGACGCGCGTCTCGGGGGCGTCCCCGTGGAGCGCGCTCGCGAGGTGCGCGTACGTCCGCGCCGTGTGGACGATCGTCGGATTGCCGTAGACGCCCTCGTCCTCGGGACCGGGCGGGCGCAGGCGCGCCTCCAGTCGGTGATTGCCCTCGATGGACTCGATGGCCATCGTCGGCTCCGCGGCGCGGTAGACGTCCGGCCCGCTGACGACCTCGACCGGGAGACCGTAGTCGCGGGACTCGGCAGCGTCGCGCGCCCGTTCGAGCGCGGTCTCGTCGGCCTCGCTCGCGTACAAGTAGAGGTAGTCGGCGCCGACGGCGCGCGCCGCGGCGCTCGCGCCGTCGAGCACGGCGTAGGGGTCGCTCTCCAGCAGGAGGGCGTCCCCGGGGTTGCCGTGGGCGTTCACGACGACGGAGGTCGGCCCGTCGCGATCTCGGACGCCCGCCCAGAGGTCGGCGTACGGGTCGTCCGTACACCAGTCGCCCCACCCGCGCCCGCGCAGGTCCTCGGCGGCGTCGAGCACGGCGTCGGCGTCCGCGTCGCTGAAGCCGACGGCGCTCGCGTAGTCGTCGGGATCGCGGGGATCCGTCCACCCGCAGCGCGCGAGAACGGTTCGCTCGCCGTCGAAGACGGCGAGGGTCGGTATCGGGAGCGTCCCGGGCGCCTCGTCGTGGTCGACTCGCGCGTCCGCGCCGTCGGGGAGCGACCCATCGGTCAGCGCCTCGACGCGTCCGCGACGGCGTCCGCGCCCGCGTTCGCCACGAACGCCGACGATCCCTCGCGGGTCGCCACGACGAGCGGTTCGAGCGCGCGCGCCCCCGTCGACCCGACCGCGACCGCCGGGACGTCCTCGCTCCCGACGCCCGCGACGAGGTCGGCGGCGCCCGCCCCGGCGACGCGTACCGCGGTCGTTCGCTCGGAGATATCAGTCACTACGTGTCACCATTCGTCTCGGGGTTCTCGCCCCAGCCAAAAATAGTTACTCGCTCCGTCCCCTTCCGCCCCTTTCCTCGGGCGGCCGACGCGCCT
Organism: Halarchaeum acidiphilum MH1-52-1; assembly: GCF_000474235.1. GTDB lineage: Archaea > Halobacteriota > Halobacteria > Halobacteriales > Halobacteriaceae > Halarchaeum > Halarchaeum acidiphilum. Next base: position 55,569 of record NZ_BATA01000005.1, on the reverse strand, counting down.
TTCCGAACGAAAAATCGCCAGACTGCGCCGCGTTATGAGACGATCTATCACGTACCACTCCAGCTCGGGCAAGAGTGTCCGCTCCCGACGTATAAGTGAGTGGGAGTTCGCGCGTCGCTACCGGTCTTCGAGCGCCTCGGCCATCGAGGAGGAGAGGTAGTGCGAGAACAGTTCGTTCGTCGTGAGCGGCGACTTCCCGCTCGGGTAGCTCTCCTCGAAGACGTCGTACAGCGGGCGGAGGTAGACGCGGAGTTCGTGGCCGCGGCGCTCGACCGCCTCGTGGCGCCACCCGGCCTCGTCGAGCGCCCCGCGGACGAGTTCGTCGAAGCCGCCCCTCGTCCACCCGGTGACGTGATCGCGGACCGGCTCCTCCTCCTCGCTCTCCTTCGCCAGTTCGTCGCAGACCTCCTCGTGGGTGACGAGGAGGCGTCCGTCCGAGCGCAGGTCGCTCGCGAGGTCCGTCGCCGCGTCGCGGAGACCCTGCGGGTGGTAGTAGAGGTGGCGGCTGTACTCCCAGCCCGCCGTCTCGAACGACCCGGTCACGACGTCGTGATCGACCTTCGAGACGTCGAGGCGCGTCTTCAGTCGGTGATTGACGTCCGGACGCGAGAGGACGACGATGTCATCGCGAACGAGGTCGTTCGCGAGATCCTCCGCTGTCTCGGCGAGGTCTTCGCTCATGTGTGATCGTGTGATCCGGCCGCCGCATAATCGTTCCGGCACGGTGCGCGAGGCCCCCCGCTGGGACTCGCGATTGGACTGTCACGCGTCCGTCCACGCGCGGAGCCGCCGCCGTAGGACGTCGGCCTTCACGAGACAGAAGCCGACGACGATGGCGGCGAACCCCGCGACCGTCGCCGCGCCGATCGTCTCCCCGAACACGACCCAGCCGAACAGCGCCGCGAACGGCGGGATGACGTATTCGATGAGTCCCATCTCGATCGGACCGAGGCGATCGAGCAGGCGGAAGTAGAGCAGGAAGCCCAGCGCGCCGGGGACGAGCGCGAGGTAGAGCACCCACGCCGTCGTCACGGGCGGAAACGACGCCGCCGCGAACGACTGGCCGGGGACGACGAGCGTCCCGGCGTCGAGTGCGAGCGCGCCGACGAGCAGCGTCCACGCCTGAAGGGCGAGTCCGCCGAGTTCGGCGTCACTCTCGTCGGTGAACACCGCGCCCGCCGTCCACACGACCGCCGAGGCGAGGACGAGACCGACGCCGACGCTCGCCGTGAGGTTCGACGGATCGGGGTTCGCGATGAGCGCGACGCCGCCGAACCCGACGAGGACGCCGACGACGCCGGCGGGCGAGAGCCGCTCGTCCGGGCGTGTGAAGCGCGTCACCGCCGGCGTCAGCACGGGGACGAGACCGAGGAGGGTCGCGGCGACGGCCGGCGGGACGGTCCGCTGGCCCGCGAACAGCAGGGCGTGATGGAGACCGATGTTGCAGAGTCCGCCGACGAGGATCGGCGACCAGTCGCCCCACCCGCGCGGGCGGAGCGTGCGTCCCGTGGCGACGACGACGGCGAACAGCGCGAGCGCGGCGAGGTCGAACCGGACCGCGGCGAGCGGCACGGGGGGGACCGCGTCGAGGGCGGCGTCCGTCGCGACGAACGCCGTCCCCCACGCGGCCGCCAAGCCGAGGTACAGCGCGGCGTCGCGTCTCCCGAGCACGTCCGTCCAGATGTCGTCGGGCGGTTTGTATCCGTTCATTCGTCTCGCGGCCCGTTTCGGCGAGTAAGCTTATGCGTCGCGCGCGTCTACGTCGGGGTATGTCCCGCTCGACGTCCCCCCGCGACGACGTCTCGTACGACCGCTACGAGCTCTCCGTCGTGGGTCTCCGGTCAGCCGACGAGTCCCGCCTCGCCGAGCGCATCGAACGCGCGCCGGGCGTGCGGGAAGTCCGTCCCGACGCGGACGCGTCCACCGTCGAACTCGTCGCCGAAGGGGAAGTCGCGGTCGGCGACGCCGAATGGGTCCTCGAATCCGCCGGCTACCGCGTCCGATAGCGCTCCGCGTTCCTCCCTCTGCCACTCGTCCCGGTCTCCCGCACGCCTCCGCCCGAACGACCGATCCGTGCGACCCGATACCGCGTTCCACCCGGCGATCGAGTCGCCCGCCACAACCCTTATACGCATGACTGACCATACAGTCAATACAGGCTGACTAACTGTTCAGTCACTATCCACTATGTACGACGAACACACTAAAACGGACGCAGGACGCGAGGTGAGCCGCTAGTGGGCTACCTCGACATCGACCGGCGCATCCTCGCGCTCGCGTTCGCGCGAATGGTGGACTCGCTGGGGAACTCGTTCCTCATCGTCGTCCTCCCGCTCTACATCACAAGCGGCGTCGTCTCCGGCGGGACCTTCGGACTCGCGCCGGCCCTCATCACCGGGATCATCCTCTCCGCGTTCGGCTTCTTCAACAGCGCGATCCAGCCGTTCGCCGGGAACCTCTCCGATCGCACCGGGAAACGCCGGATCTTCGTCATCGCCGGATTGCTCGTCCTCACGGTGTCGAACTTCGTCTACACGCTCGTCGGGGGCTACGGCGCCGTCCTCCTCGTGCGCGTCGCGCAGGGGATCGGCGTCGCGCTGACCGTCCCGGCGACCATCGCGCTCGTCAACGAGCTCGCGAGCGACACCGCGCGCGGCGAGTCCATGGGGGTCTTCAACACCTTCCGGATGCTCGGATTCGGACTCGGTCCCGTCGTCGCCGGCGGCGTCGTCGCCGGCGGCGTCGTCGCCGGCGGTCCCTACCTCGGCGGCGCGGTCACGGGCTTCGAGGCCGCGTTCTACGTCGCCACGATCAGCGCGCTCCTCGGCGCGGTCTGCGTCTACCTCCTCGTCGAGGACCCCGAAGTCGACGACGAGGCCGACGCGGGCGAGGAGTTCAGCCTCGCCGTCTTCAATCACGTCCGCGACGACAAGCTCCTCGATCCCGTCTTCACGCTCGGCGTCGCCTCGCTGTTCATGGCCGTCGGAATCGCCCTCCTCGAACCGCTCGAACACCACATCAACACGACGCTCGGGCAGAGCGCGACCATGTTCGGCATCGAGTTCTCGGCGTTCGTCCTCGCGCAGGTGGTCCTCCAAGCGCCCATCGGGACGTGGAGCGACGAGTACGGCCGCAAGCCGTTCATCATCGCCGGCCTGCTCCTCCTCGTGCCCACGACGCTCGTGCAGGGGTTCGTCACGACCCCGCTCGCGATGATCGTCGCGCGCTTCCTGCAAGGCGTCGCCGGCGCCGCCGTCTTCGCGCCCGCGATGGCCCTCGCCGGCGACATCGCCAAGGGCCGCAGCTCCGGGACGACGCTCTCCGTGATCACGATGGCGTTCGGTCTCGGCACCGCCGTCGGCCCGCTCTCCGCCGGCTACCTCGCCGGGATCTCGCTCCCGTTCGGCACCTCCTACGCGGCGCCCTTCGCCTTCGGCGCCGTGCTCGCTCTCCTCGGTTGCCTCCTCGTCTACACGCAGGTCGACGAGACCGTCAACACGGACGGGTCGAGCGAGCGCGCCGACGCCGAACCCGCGGCCGCCGACTGAGCGGACGAGTAAAGGGGATCCCCCTCGAACGGCCGGTGTGCTCTCGCTCCCCCGCTCGCGGTCGCTCCTCGCGGCCGCCGCGATCGTCGCGACCGTCGCCACCGCGGGCAGTCTGACGTACAGCCTCGGACTCGGTCTCACGCCCTGCGAGCTCTGCTGGTACCAGCGGATCCTCATGTATCCGCTCGTCGCCGTGCTCGCGTACGCCTACTACACGGCCGACACCGGGATCTACCGACTCGTCCTCCCCTTCTGTGTCGGCGGCGCCGCGCTCGCCGCCTACCAGTCCTACCTGCAGGTCGTCGCCGGCGGCACCTGCACCTTCGGCGGGTGCGCCGCCGTCTACATCCGCCCGGTCACCATCCCCAATCAGTCGCTCATCGCCTTCTGCCTGATCGGTCTCTGCACGCTCGGACTCGCCGTCCGCACGCGTCGGGATCGCACCTGATACCGCCCGATTTCTGCGGACATAGTGGTGTATCGCGCCGGGTCAGCGATCCCGGCGGACGCCCGCGAACGACGCGAACAGGAGGATCTGTGCGAACATCGTCGCCGCGTAGAGGTACGTCTCGTGATCGGTGAGACCGAACACCTGCGACGACTCGCCGAGGACGAGCGACGAGGCGACGAGTCCGAGCGCGCCGACCGCGCGCTCACGGCGCGGGAGCGACCCGAGCGACACGCCGATCCGGCGGTACGCCACCGCGTAGTAGCCGACCGCGAAGAAGAGGACGCCGACGCCGACGCTCAGCCACGGATCGGCGAACCACGCTGCGCGACCCCGCCCGCGACGGCGGCGACGACGACGCCGACGGCCAGCGGATGTCGATGGAGGGCGATCACGGTTCCCGTTTCGACCGAGGCAGGATAAGCGTTTCTCGGCGCCCGGTGAGACGCCGAGGCCGACCGTCGCCGCCGCCGATTCCCGCGTCATTTCACATCGATCGCGTGCGCCGCGATTCTCCAACGCGGCCGCAACGCCCTTCGGCCGTCGCCCGCCACCCACACGCATGAGCCGCTTCGTCGTCGCGCTCGGCGGGAACGCGATCCTGCGCTCGGGCGAGGGAACGATCGCCGATCAACGCGCCCGAATCCGCGAGACGCGCGACGCCCTCGCGCCCCTCCGCGAACGCGGGCACGACCTCGTCTTCACGCACGGCAACGGTCCGCAGGTCGGCAACCGCCTGCTCGCCGAGGAGCAATCCGAGGGCGACGCCGAACCCCTCGACGTCCTCGTCGCCGAGACGCAAGCGCAGGTGGGCTACCTCCTCCAGACGGGCTTCGGCGACGCCTTCGGCGGGCCGCCCGCGCCCCTCGTCACGCGCGTCCGCGTCGACCCCGACGATCCCGGCTTCGACGACCCCTCGAAGCCCGTCGGACCGTACTACACCGCCGACGAGGCCGCCGAGAAGGAGTTCCAAACTGCGGAAGTCCACGGCGACGGAGCGGGGACGGCGTATCGGCGCGTCGTCGCCTCGCCGGACCCGATCGAGATCCTCGAATCCGACCACCTCGCCGCGCTCGTCGCGAACGGCGACGGACCCGTCGTCTGCGGTGGCGGCGGCGGCGTCCCAGTCGTCCCGCACGGCGACGAAGAGACCGGCGACGAGGCGTTCGAGGGCGTCCCCGCCGTCGTCGACAAGGACCACACCACCCGCCTCGTCGCGGACGTCGTCGACGCCGACACCATCGTCATGCTCACCGACATCGACGCCGTCTATCAGGACTACGCGAGCGACGACCCGACGCCGATCCGCGAGGCCACGCCCGCCGAACTGCGCGCCCTCCGCGACGTCGGCGAGTTCCCCGCCGGCAGCATGCGACCGAAGGTCACCGCGTGCGCGCGCTTCGTCGACGAGACGGGCGGGCGAGCGATCGTCACCGCACCCGACTCGCTCGCCGCCGCGCTCGACGGCGACGCCGGCACGACCGTCCGACCGGCGTAGCCGACTCGGGAAGGGACGAGCGTCAGCGAGTCGAGACGTGTGCCGACGTCGCCGATCCGGAGAGGGCGGCGGTATCATCGATTCGAGGAGGATTTGTGGGCGGCCCGCCAACGACCGCACATGCACGCCGCGAGGGGGAATCGCGTGAATTGCGTCGGATCGGGGATCCGACTGACGCACACTCGACGCCGGAGGCGTCTCGCGTGAGCCTCGACCACCGCGTCATCGCACTCGGCATCGCGCGCCTCGCCGACTCGTTCGGGAACGCCCTCCTCATCGTCGCGCTCCCGCTGTACGTCGCCAGCGGTCACGTCAGCGGCGCGTCGCTCGGTCTCTCCGTCGCCGTCCTCAGCGGCGTCGTCCTCGCCGCCTTCGGCGTCTTCGACTCCGTGATCCAGCCGTGGGCCGGCCGGCTCTCCGATCAGCTCGGCCGTCGGCGCGCGTTCGTCGTCGCCGGTCTCCTCGTCCTCCTCGCCACCGACCTCGCCTTCCTCGCCACCGACACCTATCTCGGGCTGTTCGCCGTCCGCGTCGTCCAAGGTCTCGGCGTCGGCTGCACCGTCACCGCGAGCGTCGCGCTCATCAACGAGTACAGCACGCCCGACACCCGCGGCGTCCACTTCGGGATCTTCAACGCCCTCCGCCTCGTCGGCTTCGGCGTCGGCCCGCTCGTCGCCGGCCTCCTCGTCGCCCGCGGACCCTACGACCTCCTCGGACACACGCTCGGCGGGTTCGCGCTCTCCTTCGACGTCGCGGCCGCCACCGCCGCCATCGGTCTCGTCGTCGTCCTCGCGCTCGTCCGCGACCCCGCGAGCACGAGCGCCGCCGCGGCAAGGGACCTCGGATTCGCCGTGACGGACGGCTCCGGCGGTCTCGATCCCGTCTTCGCGCTCGGCGTCGCCACGCTCGTCCTCGCGCTCGGCATCGCCTTCTTCGCGGCCATCGAGCCGACGATCGACGCCCGCCTCGACCAGAGCGCCGCGGCCTTCGGCGCGCAGTTCGCCGCCTTCGTCGCGACCTTCGTCTGCACGCAACCCATCGCCGGCCGGCTCTCCGATCGCCACGGGCGCAAGCGCTTCGTCGTCGCCGGTCTCCTCCTCGTCACCCCGACCCTCCTCGGACAGGGATTCGTCGCGACGCCGTGGGGTCTCGGCGTCCTCCGCGCCCTCCAAGGCATCGGGGCCGCGATGGCGTTCGGGCCCGCGCTCGCCCTCGCCGGCGACTACGCGACGGGCGGCGACGACGCCTCCACGCTCTCCGTGCTCACGATGGCGTTCGGTCTCGGCGCCGGCGTCGGACCCATCGTCGCCGGCCCCCTCACCAGATACGGCTTCGCCGTCCCGTTCGCCGCCACCGCTGTCCTCTCCCTGCTCGCCGCGCTCGTCGTCCACACGCAGGTCCCCGACGACAGTCGCGACGGGGCGACAGGAGAGTAGGGGACCACGAAACGCGCGCCCGCACGTCGTCACCTCCTCGTTGCTCGCGGCTCCGCCGTTCGCCGTTCCGAGGGCGTCCTACTGGACGCCCTCGTTGCTCGCGCCTCGCTTCGCTCAGCGTTCGCCTTTTCGAGGAAGCGAACCTACCGTTTCGCGTCCTCGTACTCCTCTCGCCACCCACTGAACTGCCCGGAGACGGCGCCGAGGGTGCTCCCGACGTGGAGGAGCTGATAGCCGTCATCGACCTTCGCGACGGCGTCGTCCATGCCGAAGGTGAGACCGCCGACGGTGACGTCGCGCTCGATCGCGGCCTCGCGGACCGTCTCGACCGCCGCCTCGACTTCGGGATCGTCGAGGTCGCCCGGACTCCCGTAGGCGACGGAGAGATCGTTCGGGCCGAGGAAGACGAACCCGAGTTCGGGGACGGAGAGGATCTCGTCGATGTTCTCGACGGCCTCGGCGGTCTCGATCGTCACGCCGACGAGGACCTCCTCGTCCTCGGTGCCGACGTAGTCGTCCGCGTGGCCGTAGCGCGCGGCGCGCGGGCCGCCGAGACCGCGCTCGCCCGGCCCGTCGTCGTACTCGAAGTTCGCGGCCGCGACGGCGTCGCGGACCTCCGCGGCCGTCTCGACGCGCGAGAGGAAGAGATTGCGCACGCCCGCGTCGAGGGCCTTGCGGACCATCGCGGGATTCGCCTCGGGAACGCGCACGAGGAGTTCCGTGTCGGTCAGTTCGGCCGCGCGGAGGAGACCGGAGAGCGCGTCGGCGTCCCACGGACTCGGCCCGCCGTGTTCGAGGTCGATCCACACGAAATCGAAGCCGAGTTCGCCGACGACTTCGACGACCGCGGGGCTGTACGTGTTGTCGAGGACGCCGAAAGCGGGGTCGCCGTCCGCGAGCGTCCGTCGAAGATCGTTGTGTCGGGGATCCACGTCGGGGCGACGCGCGGCGAGAAGAAAAGCGTCCGGGCCGGCGTGGTCGTGGTCCCCGCGACGACGCTACTGGATGTGGCCTTCCTGTCGCAGCTGCTCGGCGGCGTCGTCGTCGTAGCGCCACTCGACGTTCGCCTTCTCGTCCTGCCAGTCCCACGGCTCGGCGATGACGACGTCGCCCTCCGAGATCCACGTCCGGAACTTCATCCGGCCGGGAATGCGCCCCATGCGTTCCTCGCCGTCCGCACAGCGGAGCTGGACGCGGCTGCCACCGAGCATCTCGGTGACGACCGCGAACACCTGATCGTCGTCGGGCATCCTGAGGTTCCGACGTCCCTGATTGTCGCTCATAGAGGAAATAGGCCGGCTACACGGTTAAACGGTTCCCCTTCGTCGTGGTACCGTGTCCCACAACGCGTCCAGCAGACCGTTTCACGATGAGACGAGCGGAAACGAACACGATCGGAAATAAATAGTTATAGGAGGTGCGCGTCTTCTCTCGATAGAGACCACGTCTAGCAATGCTACCGGAAGCGAGAAAACGGAAGATAGTGGAACTGGTGTCGACGCACGACGGCCAGTCCGTCGCGGAGCTTGCCGACGAGCTGGACTACTCGAAGGCGACGATCCGGCGCGACCTGCGGGCGCTGGCGGAGGAGGGGCTGATCGAGCGGAGTCACGGCGGGGCGTTGCCCACGTCGTCGGTCGCGAGCGAGCGGCCGTACGGGGAGCGGGAGGTCCAGAACTTGGAGGCGAAGCGCGCCATCGCGACGCGCGCCGTCGAGGAACTCGCGGACACGGAGGTCGTCTTCTTCGACGCGGGCACGACGACGATGGAGATCGCCCGACGCGCTCCGAGCGATCTGCTGGCGGTGACGAACTCCCCGCAGCTCGCGGTCGAATTGGAGGAGACGGTCGACGAGGTGAAGCTCACCGGCGGGACGCTCCGGAGTCGCACGCGCGCGCTCGTCGGGCCGACCGCGGAGTCGTTCATGGAGCGGACGAACTTCGATCTCCTCTTCCTCGGGACGAACGGTCTCGACGTCGAGGCGGGGCTGACGACGCCGAACGAGAACGAGGCCCGCATGAAGGAGCTGATGGTCCAGAAGGCCAATCGCGTCGTCCTCGTCTGCGACGCCACGAAGGTCGGCGAGCGGAGCTTCATCCAGTTCGCGGAGTTGGGGGACGTCGATCACGTCATCACGGACGCCGCGCTCCCCAATCGCCTCGCGGAGACGCTCGACGCCGCGGACGTGCGCGTGAGCGAGGAGGTGACGACGTGATCCTCACCGTCACGCCGAACCCGGCGCTCGACTACACGGTCGAACTCGACGACCCCCTCGAAGCCGATACCGTCGTCCGGACGGACGGCGCGCGCGTCGACGCGGGCGGGAAGGGGATCAACGTCTCGCAGTACCTCCGCGCGCTCGGCTCGGAGACGGTCGCGAGCGGCTTTCTCGGGGATCCCTTCGGACGCGTGCTCGCGGACGAACTCGCGGCGGACCTCGACACGTCGTTCGTTCCGGTCGAGGAGTCGACGCGGCTGAACCAGACGATCCTCGCGCCGGACGGCGAGTACAAGATCAATCAGAACGGCCCCCGGGTCTCCGAGGGGGCCGTCGACGACCTGCTCGCGCGCGTGGCGGACGTCGCGCCGCCGGTGCTCGTGGTCGGCGGGAGCCTGCCGCCGGGCGTGACGGCCGCCGACGTCGATCGGCTCGCCGACGCCGGTGAGTGGGCGACGGCCGTCGACGTCGGCGGGGCGATGCTCGCCGAACTCGACGCCGACTACGCGCTCTGCAAGCCGAACCGCGCGGAACTCGCCGAGGCGACGGGGATGGCGACGGAGAGCGTGGACGACTGCGTCGCGGCCGGGGAGGAACTCCGATCGATGGGGTACGAGCGCGTGATCGCCTCGCTCGGCGGCGACGGCGCGATACTCGTCGGTCCCGAAGGTGCGTTCGTCGCCGACGCGCTGGCCGTCGACGTCGTCGACACGGTCGGTGCGGGCGACTCGCTCCTCGCGGGCGTACTCGCGGCGTACGACGGCGGGGCGTCCGATGAGACGGCGCTCGCGACGGGCGTCGCGGTCGCGTCGCGCGTCGTCGGCGTCGCGGGGACGAGCGTCCCCGATCTGGCGGGCATCGAGACCGTTCGCGACGGCGTGCGCGTCCGGCGCCGCTAGTCGAGCAGAAGCACGCAGAAGAACGCATATCCGAACGCCTTTAACCACCCTCGTACAACTATCGTGATAGACCATGCCAGATCTGTCAACAGCGTATCGGAACTACCTGACCTCCATCAAGGACGACTTGATGACAGGCGTATCGCACATGATCCCGTTCGTCACGATCGGCGGGATCTTCCTCGCGCTCGGCTACGCGTCCGCGTCCGTCTTCGGTGACGTCCGGACGGTCTTCGACGCGACGGGAACGCTCGGTTGGTTCCTCGCGCAGGTCGGTAATGCGGGACTCATGCTCATGGTGCCGGTCCTCGGCGCGTACATCTCGTACGCCATCGCCGATCGGCCCGGTCTCGCCCCCGGGTTCGTCCTCTCCTACCTCATCCAGCAGGGGGACGTCCTGAAGGAGGCCGGGAAGATAATCGGCATTCAGGGCGGCGCCGCGGGCGCCGGCTATCTCGGCGCGCTCGTCGCCGGTCTCATCACGGGGTACGTCGCACGCTGGTTCAAGCAGCGCGACGTCCCGGAGTTCATCGAGCCGATGATGCCGGTCCTCATCATCCCGGTCGCGACGACGCTCGTGCTCCTCCCCGTCATGCTGTTCGTCGTCGGCATCCCCGTCTCGATTCTCAACGCGGCGCTGACGACGTGGCTCCGCGGAATGCAGGGCGGGCAGGCCTTCATCGTCGGCGCCATCCTCGGCGGCATGATGGCCTTCGACATGGGCGGGCCGATCAACAAGGTCGCGTACGTCTTCGCGACCGGTCTCATCAGCGAGCAGATCTACGCGCCGATGGCCGCCGTGATGATCGGCGGGATGACGCCGCCGCTCGGCATGGCAATCGCGAACCTCGTCGCCCCCGAGAAGTACGAGGCCTCGATGTACGAGAACGCGAAGAGCGCGCTCCCGCTCGGTCTCTGCTTCATCACAGAAGGAGCGATCCCCTACGGCGCCTCCGATCCCGGCCGCGTCATCCCGGGGATCGTCGCCGGCTCGGCCATCGCCGGCGCGGTCGCGATGGGTCTCGGCGTGACGATGCCCGCCCCGCACGGCGGCATCTTCGTCATCCCGCTCTCGAACAAGCCGTTCGTCTTCCTCGGCTGTATCGTGCTCGGCGCGCTCGTCACCGGGATCATCGAGTACGTCATCACGCCGGCCTACGACGAACGCGTCGGGAGCGCCTAACGAACACCGAGTGCGGAACGCTTACCCTCCGCGCAACACCAATCACAAACGATGAACGAAACTGATCTGAAGGAGCTGATCAACGTCGACCTGATCTCCCTCGACGAACCGCCGGCGGAGAAGGAAGCCGTCATCGAACACCTCCTCGACCTCGCCGTCGAGGCGGGCCGCGTCTCCGATCGCGAGCAGGCGCTCGCCGACCTCCTCGCACGCGAGGAGGAGTCCACGACGGGCGTCGGCATGGGCATCGGCATCCCGCACGCGAAGACGACCGGCGTCGAGGAGCCGACGCTCGCGTTCACGCGCTCCTCCGAGGGCGTCGATTTCGGCGCGATGGATGACGAGCCCGCGACGCTGTTCTTCATGATCCTCGTCCCCGAGGAGTCCAGCGACGACCACCTGCAGATCCTCTCCAGCCTCTCGCGCTCGCTCGTCCACGAGGAGACGCGCGAGCGCCTCCACGAGGCCGAGACGCCCGAGAGAGTCCAAGAGATCGTCATCGAGGAGGTGGCCTGAGATGCCCGAGCGCGTCGTCGAAGTCGTTCCCGAGGAGGGACTCCACGCCCGGCCCGCCTCGCTGTTCGTCGAGACGGTCAACGAACACGATGCGACGGTGTCCATCGGTCCCGAGGCGCCGGCGACGACGAGCTGGTGGACGCCTCCTCGATGCTCGGCGTCACCGGACTCGGCATCGCGGGCGGCGAGAAGCTCCGGATCGTCGCGGAGGGAGCGGACGCCGAGGCCGTCCTCGACGCCCTCGAAGAACTGCTCTCGACGCCAGAGGACGAGCTCTGAGACCATGAGCGAACGACGACTCGCGGGGATCGACGTCACGCCGCTCGCCGGCGTCGGCACCGTCGTCTGGTACCGCCCGGACGCCGACCTGCCGGAGCCGCCGGCTCCGGAGGAAATCGACGCTGAGGCGGAGCGGGCGGCGTTCGAGGAGGCCCGCGACGAAGCGGAGGCCGAGCTGGAAGCCGAGCGCGAGCGCACCGCCGAGCGCGTCGGCGAGGACGAGGCCGCGGTGTTCGACGCGCACGTCCAGTTCATCAACGACCCGCAGATCACCGACGGCGTCGCGGAGCGCATCGACGAGGGACTGCCGGCGGCGCACGCCGTGCAGGCGACCTTCGACGAGTTCGTCGAACGGTTCGCCGACATGGAGGGCCGGATGGCGGAGCGCGCGGACGACCTCCGCGACGTCCGTGACCGGCTCCTCCGGCTGCTCACCGACGGCGAGCGCGTCGACCTCTCCTCGCTGCCCGAGGACTCGGTGGTGCTCGCCGAGCGACTCACGCCCAGCGACACGGCTCAGCTCGACCCCGAGCGCGTCGCCGGATTCGCGACCGTCACGGGCGGGCGGACGTCGCACGCGGCCATCTTCGCGCGCTCGCTCGCCATCCCCGCGGTCGTCGGCGTCGGCGAGACCTTAGCGGCGGTCGGGGACGGCGAGACGGTCGTCGTCGACGGGGATGCCGGGGAGGTCGTCGTCGACCCCGACGAGGACACCGTCGCGGCCGCGAGCCAGCGCACGGAGGCGGCGATCCGCGAGGAGGCCGTCGAGACGGTCGACGGCCGCGAGGTCGAAGTCGCGGCGAACGTCGGCACGCCGGCCGAACTCGGTCCCGCCGCGGAGCGCGGCGCGGACGGCGTCGGACTCTTTCGAACCGAGTTCCTCTTCCTCGACCGCGAGTCGGCGCCGGGCGAGGAGGAGCAGTACGAGACCTACCGGGAGGCCATCGAGACGTTCCCGGACGGCCGCGTCGTCGTCCGCACGCTCGACGTCGGCGGCGACAAGCCCGTGCCGTATCTCGACCTGCCGGACGAGGAGAACCCCTTCCTCGGCGAGCGCGGCATCCGGCGTTCGCTCGGTCCCGATTCGGACCTCTTCGAGACGCAACTGCGCGCGCTCCTGCGCGCCGATGCGGACACGGACACCGGAAGCCTCGCCGTGATGCTCCCGCTCGTCACCACCGTCGAGGAGGTCGCGGAAGCGAAGGCCGTCGTCGACGAGGCCGTCGACGCCTCGAATCCGAGGGGGTCGACGCGTCGGTGCCCGAGTTCGGCGTGATGGTGGAGACGCCCGCGGCGGCGTTCATGGCGGACGAACTCGTCGAGCACGTCGACTTCTTCAGCATCGGGACGAACGACCTCGCGCAGTACGTGATGGCGGCCGAGCGGGGCAACGACGCCGTCGCCGAACTCGGCGACTTCCGCCAGCCGGCCGTGCTGCGAGCGATCGACGCGACGACGAGCGCCGCGGCGGGCGCAGACGTCTGGGTCGGGATGTGCGGCGAGATGGCGGGCGATCCCGAACTCACCGAGTTGCTCGTCGGTCTCGGGCTGACCGAGCTCTCGATGAGCGCGGTGACGGTGCCCGCGGTGAAAGCGCGCGTCACGGAGACGGACACCGACGCGGCGCGGGCGCTCGCGGAGAACGCGCTCGCGGCCGCCAGTAAAGACGAAGTCATCGAACTCCTAGAGTAATCCATGAAGCTAGTCGCAGTCACCAGCTGTCCGACGGGCATCGCACACAGCCAGATGGCGGCCGAGAACCTCGAGACGACGGCCGAGGAGATGGGCCACGACATCAAGGTCGAAGTCCAAGGCGCCATGGGCGCGGAGAACGAACTCACCGCGGACGACATCGCCGCGGCCGACGCGGTCATCATCACCGCGGACACCGCCGTCCAGACCGACCGCTTCGAGGGGAAGCCGGTCGTTCGCGGCCCCGTGAAGGCGGGCGTGAACCGCGCGGGCGAGATGATCGAGCGCGCCGTCGAGGCCGCGGAGGCGGGCGAGTCGGGCGTCATCAGCGAGGGCGAAGGCGCCGCCGAAGCCGCGGAGAGCGAGGACGAGGGGGGCAGTTCGGGCGGCGCGGCGGCCGAGGAGCCGGTGCAGCGCGGCGGCGATCCCGAGAAGGGGATCTTCCGCCGCTTCGCCGCTGGATCTCCGGCTAACTCGGTTCGGAGTTTTCGTTTCTGCGCGGGTCTGCGTGTTTCCGCATCAATTATAGGGGTGGCGGGGGACCACTCGAACGAGGTAATACAGATGGGTTTCTACGGTGGCGACGAACTCTCGAAGGTGTACGCTGACGGGCTGGAGGACGGCTTCGGTCTCGTCGCGAGCAACATCGCGGAACCGAACGCGATGCTGGGGTTGTTGGAGGGCGCAGCGCGCGTCGACTCCGACCTCCTGCTCCAGATGAGCGCGGGCGCCTGTCGCTTCGCGGGCGACGGCGACAAGGTGGCGGGCCTGCGATCGATGGGCGACTACATCGAGGTGATGGCCGAGCAACGCGATATCGGCGTCTTCCTCAACATGGACCACCAGACGGACATGGAGTTCATCGAGACCCAGATGGACCTCGACATCCCCTCCTCCATCATGATCGACGCGAGCCACGAGGACTTCGAGGGGAACGTCGAGCGCTCCCGCGAGGTCGTCGAGATGGCCGATGAGAAGGGTTCCGACGTCCTCATTGAGGCCGAACTCGGCCAGATCAAGGGCGTCGAGGACGAGATCGAATCCGAGGAGGCGTTCTACACCGATCCCGAGCAGGCCGTCGAGTTCGTCGAGCGGACGGGCTGTGACCTCCTCGCCATCTCCGTCGGCACCCAGCACGGCGTCGCGAAGGGCAAGGACCTCGAACTCCGCCCGGACCTCGCGCGCGACATCCGCGACGCCCTCGACGACCACGGCCTCGACACGCCGCTCGTCCTCCACGGCTCCTCGGGCCTGCGCCCCGAGCAGGTCGAGGAGATGATGCAGTACGGCATCTGCAAGATGAACAAGGACACCCGCTACCAGTACGAGTACACGCGGACGGCCTTCGACCTCTACCGCGAGCACGAGGCCGAAATCGTCCCGCCCGAGGGGGTCCCGGACAGCCGCGATACGTTCTTCGAGGACACGGACTGGTCGCCGAACAAGGACCACTTCGATCCGCGCGTCGCGGGCCGCCAGATCCGCGAGCGCATCGCCGACGTCCACGCGGATCTCGCCGAACTCGCCGGAAGCGCCGGCGAGAGCCGCTACGCCTGACGTCTCGTCTCCTCTTCTCTCTCGCCGTTCGCCCGACCCAGAGCGGCGCGTCCGTCGCCAATTCCACCCCACGGTGGACCGACCGCCATCGTTAAGTAACAGGTTGTAACACTAGGTGGTATGTCGTTCGAAGGGTTCAGCGACGCGACGGAGGCACAGGTCACGAACGCCATCGCCCGCTCGTGGGGCGACGAGTTCCTCGACTACACGGACACCGACGTCATCGTCGTCGGCGGCGGCCCGTCGGGGCTCACGTGCGCGAAGGAGCTCGCGGAGCGCGACGTCGACGTGATGGTCGTCGAGAAGAACAACTATCTGGGAGGTGGGTTCTGGCTCGGTGGCTTCCTCATGAACAAGCTCACCGTCCGCGAGCCCGCCCAGCGCGTCCTCGACGAACTCGGCGTCCCCTACGAGGAGGCCGAGGAAGCCGACGGTCTCCAGCTCGCCGACGGCCCGCACGCGTGTTCGGCGCTCATCAAGGCAGCCTGCGACGCCGGCGCGAAGATCCAGAACATGACGGAGTTCACGGACATCGTCGTCCGCGAGGACCACGAGGTGTCGGGCATCGTGATGAACTGGTCGCCGATCCACGCCCTGCCGCGCGAACTCACTTGCGTCGATCCCATCGCCGTCGAGTCCGACCTCGTCATCGACGCGACGGGTCACGACGCCGTCGTCGTCTCCAAACTGCAAGAGCGAGGCGTCGTCGACGCGCCCGGCATCGAGCACGTCGAGGAACACGAGTCGGGCATGGACACGACCGAGGACGGCGAGTACGGCGCGCCCGGCCACGACTCGCCCGGCCACGACTCCATGTGGGTTGCGGACTCCGAGGACAAGGTCGTCGAGTACACGGGCAAGATCCACGACGGACTCCTCACCTGCGGGCTCTCGACGGCGACGACGCACGGACTCACGCGAATGGGACCGACGTTCGGCGCGATGCTCCTCTCGGGCAAGCGCGCCGCGGACGTCGCGCTCGACGAACTCGGCGTGGACGCACCACGCGTCGACGTGCCCGGGACGGCGCCCTCGCCCGCCGACGACTAGCGGAGCCGAGCAACGCGAGGGGCCGCGTTATAGCGAACGACGGAGCCGTGAGCAGCGCGGGGCCGAGTGGGCGAGAGCGAGCGCGCTATTCGGCTTCGAGGATGTCCTCGACGTACGCGTCGGCGGCGTCGCGTGCGAGGTGGAGGACGTCGGAATCGTCGAGAACGACGAAGCGGGTGCGCGCGCCGTTCACGATCGTGAGCAGCGTGCCGGCGGCGGTTTCGGGATCGACGTCGTCGAAGACGCCGCGGTCGACGCCGTCGGCGATGACGGTCCGCAAGAGGTAGCGGAGGTACTCGTCGTTGCGCGCGAGCTGTTCGCGAATCGACTCGTGGTAGGGCGCTTGCGCGCGCATCTCGAGGAGCGCGACGATCAGGTCGTAGTCGTCCTCGCGCTCGACGAGGAGACCGTCGAGGAGGTCGTCGAGACGCGCTTCGGGATCCGTCGTCTCGACGTCGTGGACGTGCGTGAGGAACCGATCGAGGAGGTATTCGAGGAACGCGACGAGCAGGTCGTCCTTCGTGTCGTAATGGTAGTGGATGGCCGCCGTCGTCTTGCCGTACTCCTCGGCGATGGCGCGCATCGTGAGGTCGGCGTACCCCCGCTCGCGGAGCGCACGATACGTCGCCCGCATGATGGCGTCCTCCACGTCCGTGCGCTCCCGGTCGCTCGGGATGTCGGCCATTGTCGGGTGTGGGGCCGCGGAGGGTTTGGATGCGTCGGTTCAGCGCCCGCTCGGCTCGGGACCGGGACCGGGACCGCCCTCGCCGGTCGAGTCGAGGGCGTCGACGACGGCGTCAGCGACGGCGAACACGCCGCGACGCGCCGGCGAGACCGCATCGAAGTCGCCAGCGGTCTCCGCTGTGGCCTCCCGCCCGTAGAGATCGAGGAGTCCGCTCGTCACGGCGTCGACGAGCGCCTTCGCGACGTCCGTATCGGTGTCGACGAGGGCCTCGAAGGCGAGCGAGTGGAGGTAGTCGCCGACGAGGACGGCGCGCGTGCCCCCGGGTTCGCGGTCGGGGAGTCCGTCGCGTCGGACGGCAGTCCGAGCGTCGAGGAGGTCGATCGCGCTCGCGGCCGCGACGATGTCCCGGGGTCGGTAGCCGGGCCGGCGCGTCGCGGTTTCGAGGACGGCGCGCGCGGCCGGCGATCGGGGCGCGCGGCGAGCGCGGCGTCGACGGCGCGCGACAGCGACGCTCCCGGATCGCACAGCGACGCGAGTCGCGCGTCGACGGCCGCCAGCGTTGTCTCCTCGCGCGTCGCGCTCTCGGTTCCGGTCGCGGTGTCGCGTGCGTGGCCCATCTCGGTCCTGACCGATCGGTTCGCCCGCGCGGCACAAGTCGGTTTCGACCCCGGCGAGCGGGCCGACCACGGCCGGAAGCGCCGCGTCCGCGATTGATCGGCCGGTTAGTTTCGTCCGCTCGGCGTCTCCGCACCCCGGACGACGGAGCGCGGGCGACGACGGCTACCGGCGCGGCCGCGTCGTCCATCGCACAGTGACGAGTGACCGATCGCTCGACGGGCGATCGGTGAATCGGGTTATAAAACCGTGATCCGTTAGCTCCGTATGCTAATCGAGAGTCGTATATCGCCCTCATTTCAATAGCGGGAATATCGTGGGTAGCATACGAAACGTACTCTCTCCCTCCACCCGGACTGACCACTCCCCACGAAAGCATACGAAACGTACTCTCTCCCTCTCGACCGGCCGCGCTTACGCGTCGGCGTCGAGACGGCCGTGAACCGCGTCCGCGAACGCGTCGGACCGTTCGGCGTGCGGCACGAGCGCCGTCCGCGCGATCTCGACGAAGTCCGCGCCGACCGCCTCGGCGAGTTCGCGGCCCTCGGCTGGCGTCGTCGTCTCCGCGGCCGCGCCCCAGACGAGCGTCAGCGGCCCGTCGTAGTCCGCGAGCGCGTCTTCGAGGTCGACGTCGACGTTCAGGTAGCCGCCGACGAACGCCGCGATCGCGTGTTTCGCGCCGGGCTGGTGGGCGCTGCGCCACTGGTAGTCGAGCCACTCGTCCTCGGCGTTCGCCACGTCGTAGTAGCCGTGGTCGTCGTTCGAGCGCCGGATCGACGCCCGCGAGGTCGCGACGTCAACGACGAGATCCCCGAGGAGCGGCGCGCGCACGACGCAGCGCGCCCACGGATTCGGTCCCGGCATCGCGCCCGTCGAGGGGCAGACGAGGACGAGCGCGCGCGGATCGATCTCGCCGTCCGCGAGCGCGCTCGCGACGTAGCCGCCCGCGAGCGACGACGCGATCACCGCCGGATCGTCGTACCGATCGAGGAACGCCGCGGTGAACGCCGCGTAGAGGTCGCCGTCGTAGTCGATCGCGGGCCGATCCGAGCAGCCGAATCCCGGGAGGTCGGGGGCGACGACGTGGTATTCCTCAGATAGCTCGTCCCAGATCGTCCGGTATTCGCCGCTCGATCCGGCGGCGTTCACGCCGTGCAGGCAGACGACCGTCGGGTCCGACGAGTCGCCGGACTCCGTGTACGCCACGTCCATTCCGCGCCAGCGGAACGATCCGCGTCGACCGTCGAGCGGGGGTTCGAGATCGCCGGCGTACGCGCCGAGCGCGCGGTCCGCGACGGCGGCGAGACCGATCGCACCCACCGCCGCGCCGATGGTTCGCAGGAGTCGCATGGCCGATCGTTGGCCCGCGACCGACAAAAGTTCGGGTGGAAGGGGGACGGTGGGGGCGACTCCAGACCGACTCCACCCGAGTCGGACCGCCGCAGGTCTTACGGCGCGAACGCCCGTCATGCTCGCTATGGACGTTCGCATCGAGGGAGTCGACGACTTGGAGGCGGCGCTCGAACGCGGCCTCGAACGGATCGGCGAACTCCGCGCCGGAACGCGAGTCGATTCGGACGCGTTCTTCTCGAAGCCGTTCATGCGGGAACACACGGAATACGGGACATTCGGCGCGTTCCGTGCGGACGCACCGCTCGATTTCGACGTGCCACTCGACGAGTCGACGACACGTCGGCGTCGCGCGGATCGGTTCGTCAGCGACGTGAGCGATTTCGAAACGTGGGAGGAGATGAAGACGCGCGCCGCCCACGAGGAGATCCTCGATCAGCTCCTCTCGAACACGTCGTGAATGGGGAAATCGAGTTAGACGATCGCGTGGAGACCGGTGTAGAGACCGTAGCTGACGAGACCGGCTCCCGCCATCGATCCGACCCACGAGAGGACGGTGAACCCCGCCTTTCGGGGCGACACCCCGCCGCCCGAGGAACTCGCCGCCAGACCGCTCCCGACGATACTCGATATCATGACCTTGTTGAACGAGATGGGGATGCCGAGGACGATGGCGAGCTGTGCGATGAGGAACGCCGGAATGAGGGCGGCGATCGATCTGCGCGGGCCGAGCGCGGCGTACTCGTTCGAGACGGCTTGGATCACGCGCGGTGATCGGATCCACGCGCCTGCGAGGATGCCGACTCCGCCGAGGACGAGCAGGTAGCTCGTGCTCGCGTGCAGGTCAGATTCGAAGACCGTCTCGAGCGGCCCGGTGGCGAGTCCGACCTGACTGCCCCCGCTCGTGAAGACGACGACGAGACCGAGGACGATGAGGAAGCGCTTGATCCCGGTCGCCTGATCGCGAACGAGTTGCCACCACGTCGCACCGAGCGCGGCGATCCCGAGCGCGAGGCTCACGACGAACATCCCGAGCGTGTAGTGTGGGGCGAGCGTCGTCGGGAGGAGGTGGAGCGACCGGCTCATCGATCCGGCGATCGAGCCGGTCGTTCCGCTCGGTGCGGGCAGGACGGAGAGGTGGATGTTGGCGAGCGCGTACCCCACACCGCCGGCGAGCACGGGGACGCCGACCGTTTCGTCGAGCGCGTCGCTCCGAAGCGCCCGGGCGATCAGATAGCCGAGGATCGCGTTGACGACCGGGATCACGAGCCAGAAGCTGAAGATGCGAACGTACTCGTGCGTGGCGAACCCGCCGCCGAGGGCGATCCCGACGCCGATGATGGAGCCGGTGACGGTGAACGCCGAGGGGATCGGGTAGCCGCGCGAGTTCCCGATCGTGATGAGCGCCGCCGACGTGAGGAGCGCCGCGGCGGCCGCAAGCGGCGTGATCGAGACGCCCGTGACGAGATCGCGCCCGATCGTCTCCGAGATGTTGCCCCCCTGAAGGACTGCACCGAGTCCGGCGACGACGCCGACGAGGAGGGCCGCGCGGAGGATCGAGAGCGCGTTCGCGCCGACGGCCGGCGCGATCGGCGCGGAGTTGCTGTTCGCGCCGACGGTGAACGACATGAACAGTGCCGCGACGAATGCGATAGCGAGCACGAGAGAGATGGCAGCCATCCGGTCTCGATACCTCGTACTCGCCGAGTCCCGGTGGACTCTGTTGAAGATACCGATCCCGTCCGATGAGCGGGTCGGGGGGACGCCGCCCTCGCGCGACGCTCCGGGAGATCCATTGGGCGACAGGAATGTGACGTCGCCGGCGGAGGATTCGGGTACGTCCTCGGATCGCTGGCTCTACTCGCTGATGCGCTCCGCGGTGGCGTCGAGCGTCGCCGGACCGCTCGTCACCCTCTACATCGTCCACCTCGGCGGCGGGCCGGGCGCGCTCGGGAGCTTCTCGGAGGCTGGCTCGCGTCCTACCGCTTCGACGTCGCGGTCGTCGTCGCCGCACTCCTCTGCGTCGTCGTCGCCGCCGCCGTCTTCGGCGTGGCACAACTCTCATCCGGCACGCGATCCGATTCGGGCGCGGCCAGCGGCGACCTCTGATAGCGGATGTATAAATACTTTCTGGCGTTTTTTCGCTCCTTGTCCGACCATTAATAAGGTGGCGTCGGAAGTGGTAGCTGGACTATGGTAGCAAGCGCACTCGCTCCCGTCGCCCTCGGGTTCTTCGGGCTGGGGACCGGGTACTTCATCGTCGGTGGTACGAACCTCTTCGAATTCCCCGAGAAGGGCGAAACGACGGCGCAGACGCTGGGATCGTGGGGGATCTGGATGCCCGGCTTCCTCCAGTTCCTCACCGGGATCCTGCTCTGGGGCGGTCTCACGTGGTTCGAGGCATTCCGACAGGACCACCTGCTCTACATGGCGGCGCTCGCGTTCACCGCGTACGGCGTCCACTGGTTCGTCCTCGGGTGGAAGATGTACAGAGGGTTCGATCCCCGTCCCGACGCGTGGATGGCGATCGCCTTCCTGTTAGTCTCCGTCCTCGGGATGGTGGACTTCTTCCTCGGTGGCGTCGTCCCGGTCGCCATCCTCTTCCTCGGGCTGACCCTCGTCTACCTCTCCGAGATCTGGGCGCGTTTCACCGGCTCGGAGACCGGCGAGAAGTCCGTCGCCCTCTTTCAGGTGCTCACCGGCATCTGGCTGATGTACCTCACGTACGCCGTCACGCTCGACATCGGGCTCGGCTGGGCGCTCCCGAAATAACCGACGCGATCGACGCTCCCGGCGACGCGCCGGCATCCGCCCCGCTCGCACCGCTCCCCCCTACCGGCAGCGAGTGGGGCGAACCGATCCTTTAGGCGCGTCCCGTTCTTCCTCGCGAGCGTGGCAACGTCTCAGTCCTCCTATCGCGCGGGCGTCTGTAACATCGGTCGGCGCGAGCGCCGACGCCGTTACGCCTACGCCGCGCTCTCCTTCCTCATCGCCGTCGCGTTCGTCCTCGGCGCGGCGCTCGACGTCATCCCGCACGAACTCGTCCCCGCGCTCTTCGTCCCGCTCGCGCTCGCCATCGAGTGGTATCTGCAGGCCTCGAAGTCCTTCTGCGCCCTCCTCGCACTCCTCGGGAAGTACAGTTTCCGCGAATCGGACGAACGCGGCACCGTCTCCGATCCCGATGACCGCGCGGTCGATCGGGCGTCCGCCGTCCGCATCACTGCCATCTCCGTCGTCGTCGCCGCGCTCGTCACCGCCGCCGTCTTCGTCGCGCTCTGACGCTCACTTCTCGTCGTCCGCGTCGACGTCGAACCCGCGCTCGGCGAACGCTCGGACGGCGCGGTCGTACGTCTCCCCGCCGTCCGGCGTGAGCAGCGACGGGAGGGACACGCGCCGCTTCCGCGTCGCGCCGTCGTCGCGGTAGGTGATGACGAGGCGCGGACGCGTCAGGCCCTTCTCGCCCCGCGTCGCGGCCACCGACTCGATCCGATCGAGCGCGAGTCGGTCGGGCGCGCGGTAGCCACGGAGGGAGTTCGCGATCCAGAGCGCGAGGAGGAGCGCGGCGACGACGCCCGCACCGCCGGCGGCCCAAATCTGGTCGCCGCCCGACTGGAGGGCGTCGCGGAGCACGGTGGCGCTCCAGCCGATCGCGACGGCGAGCCAGCAGACGTAGCCGAGGAAGATCGCTTTCCGCCACCACGTCTCGCCTCGCCAGTAGTCCCGATACAGCGCGCGGAGATACCCGCGAACGGACTCGTCGAAGACGAGGCTCCCGTCCTCGAAGCGCGCGGTGCCGCGTTTCGTCGCGAACGACTCGATGGCGGGCACGTCGCCCTGATATCACGCCACTTACATATCCGTTCCGGTGGCCCGTACGGCTTTTAGCGGTGCGGCCCGTTCGCCGGGTCGATGGCCGACGACGGTTTCGACCGATGGCGACGCGACTGGTACCGGTGGGTGGCGTTCACCGCCGACCGGCGGATCCTCACGACCGTCGTCCTCCTCGTCGGCTTCACGTTGTTCGGTCCCGTCGCGAGCTTCCTCCTCCCATCGCCGAAGAACCCGCTCGCCGACTCCAGTCCGACGGTGTCGCTCGTCTCCGCGCTCCTCAGCGGGACGTTCTTCCTCTTCAGCATCGTCGTCACCGTCAACACGCTGTTCGTCTCCCAACAGCAACACCCGCTCGGCCAGCAGTTCGGCCGCGTGCAGAGCGTCGTCCAGTACCGCCGTCAACTGGAGGACGTCGTCGACACCGAACACGTCCCCGCCGAACCCGAAGCGCTCCTCCGGCTGCTCTCCGGGAGCATCCTCGAACGCGCCCAGCACCTCGAAGACGAACTCGGCGCGGCGGACTTCGATCTGCGCGAGGACCTCGACGGCTACGTCGAGAACCTCGCCGAGGAAACCGGCGAGATGAACCGCGGTCTCGAAGAGGCCGAGGACACCCTCGACGTCGTGCTCGCCACCATCGACTACGATCACGACAAGCAGATCCACGACCTCCGCGCGATCCGCGTCGCGCACGACGACGAACTCGACGACGCCACCGCCGAGCGTATCGACGAGATGCTGCGCCTCCTCCAGTACGCCGCGACCGCCCGCGAATACTTCAAGACGCTCTACACGCGCCGCGACCTCGCGAACCTCTCGCGCGACCTCGTGCTCACCGCCGTCCCGACCGCCGCGATCGTCGCCGCGTTCATGCACTTCCTCAACGACCTCCCGGACAGCAACCTCCTCGTCGTCACTGTCGAGGCCGTCGCGTTCGCGCCGTTCGTCCTCGTCGCCGCCTACGTCCTGCGCGTGACGCTCGTCAACAGCGCGCAGCGCGCCGCCGGCCAGTTCGTCGTCGAGGACGACGGCGGCGACATCGAGGGCATTCCGGACGGCGACTGAGCGGACGGCCGCTCGTCTCGTCACTCGGCGTCGATCAACTCATGCTCGGGTCCGTCAGGTTTCGTGGAAGGCGACACTCGCACTACTTCCGTTCGCGGTGATGGTCGCGGCGTCGCGGCCTTCTATCGTATTTCCGGTGATATCGATACCTGCCTTCTGTCCAGCCGTCGTGACCGTCGCGTTCTCGAGCCGAACCGATCCGTTCCGTCCATCAATTGTCATTCCGGCGTTCTTTCCGTTCGTGCTGAGTGAGCCATCCCGGAGGTCGACACCGGTGCCTTCGACGGTGAGAGCCGCTTTCTGGCCAGTCGTCGAGAGCGTACCGTTTCTGAGATCGATCCGAGCGTCCCCATCGATCCGGATTCCGGCATTTTTGCTGGCGGTCATAACCGTCGCGTTCCCGAGTCCGATCTGCTCCCCAGCGTTGATCTCGACGTCCGCTTTCCGTCCGGTCGTGGTGATGTTCGCGTTTCCGAGCCGAGCCGATCCGTTCCGGCCGTCGATCGTGAGTCCCGCGGTCTTCCCGTCGGTGTCGATCGTCGCTCCCCGAAGATCGACACCGTCACTCTCGATGGAGAGGTCGGCCTTCTGTCCATCCGTGTCTAGGGCTGTCCGATTGAGTGTGACCGTCTGTTCCCCGTCAATGGTGAGCGCGGCGATCTTCCCGTCCGTCATTGCGGCGATGTCCGTCCCCGCTATCCGCTTCCCGGTGATTTCGAGACTCGCCTTCTGTCCGGTCGTGTTGACGGTCGTGTCTCGGAGACTCACCGCACCACCACGACTCGTTACGGCCACTCCGGCGTTTTTGCCCTCCGTGCTGACGGTCGCGTTCCGGAAGGTGATGTGACCACCGCCGGCCTCGACATGGAGGCTCGCCTTTTGCCCGGTCGTCCGGACCGTCCCCCCGTCGGTTTCGAGCGAATGCCCTCTGGAATCGAGCGTCACATCGCCGTTCTCGTTCGTGGTCTCGATCGTCCCGCGGAGGTCGATCCCGCTCGCGGCGATGGAGAGCGAATGGTCGACGCTAACGGAGACGCTCTTCGGCACGACGAGGCGCTCGTCGGACGAGTAGCCGTCCGCGAGGTCGCTCGCGTTCACTCTCCGGTCCTCGGCGTCGTAAACGCCGTCCCCGTCCACGTCCGTATACGCGAATCCCGGATTCGACGCGGCGGCCGTGTCCCGAACCGTCCGGTGGTCCACGACGGCGCCGTCCGACGTGACCGCGAGGACGGTGATCGCGTACTCGTCGCCGTACGTTCCGTTCTCGCGGTAGGTCGCCGTCCCGCCGTCGCCGACGACCATCGTCGTCGTGCCGGCGTCCAGATCGTGGAACGCGACGACGCTATGGAGGCCGCTCGCCCCGAACTCGTAGTCGACCGCGTAACTCGCCCGGTTCGCGTCGGCGTCACTCCGGTCCGTTATCGCGACGCCCGCGACGCGTTCGGCCGGGGACGCGTTGTACGTGTCGTGCGTGTCCCGACCGTCAGCGACATCGACGTACGTCATCGCGTCGATCCGATCGCCACTCGCGTCGTACGCGTGTACGGTGACGTTGACGGCGTCGCCCCCGGCGTCGGTGGCCGGGTCGACAGTGATCGCTCCCGCCCCGCTCGACGGAACGGACGCGTTCGACGTGTCGAGCGTCCATTCGCCGTCCGTATCGACGAGCGCGACGCTCACGTTCGCGACCGCGTCCGTCGCCTCGTATCCGATCGTGTACGCCGCGCCGTCGTCCGGCCCGGTGCGGTCGGCGAGCGTGACGGCCCGCAGCGGCTCGCCCGCGCGCTCGACGGTACCGTTGTCGTCCGAGTCGACGCCGTCCGCGACGTCGGTGACGGTCTCGGTGTCGAGCGTGTCCCCGCTCGTCCCGTGCGCGCGGACGGTGACGGTGTAGTTGTCACCGGCCGCGTCCGACGCGTCGTACGAGACGCGGTTCGTCCCCGCCGCCGCGGCGAGATCCGTGTCGTTCCGCACGGCGCCCGTCGCCTCGTTCCGGATCGCGACGGAGACGTTCGCCGTGCGATTCGCCTCCGCGGCGTCGAGCGCGTACGTCACGTCGTACGCCGCGCGGTCGTTCGGGCCGCTCCGATCGACGAGCGTGACGTTCAGCGACACCGGCGGCGTCGATTCGTCGCCGCCCGACGGCGTGGGAGTGGTCGTGGACGGCGTGCTCGTCGTCGTGGTAGTCGTCACGGCCGTCGTGGTAGTCGTCGCCACCCGCCCGCCGCACTCCGTCGTGTCGAGGGCGGTGTTCGACGGCGTGTGGACGACGGAGACGTCGCTCTCGGTCAGGTCTCCGATAGCCGTCTCGCTCTCGTTCTCGTACGGGTACGTCCACGTCATCCCCGGTGAGAACGAGCCGGTGGCCCCGTCGCCGTCGTCCGTCCACGATCCGTTCGCGAACGGGACGCGCTTCGTCCCGTTCGACCCGCGTAGCACGGCAACGAGGTCGTCGCCGTCGAGGGATTCGCCGCCACAGCGCGTAACGGTGACGCTCCCGTCGTGCACCGTGACATCCACCGAGCCAATGGGGGCGTTCGCCGCGCCGCCACCGCCGTAGGCGCGATCCAGCACGGCGACGCCGCTCACCGTGACCGTCACCACGACGATGCCGGTCAGGAGGATCGTTCCCACGACGCTGTTGCTACCCCGCGTCATCGCGCTTGCCCGACGCCGCTACCGGTCGGACGTCTTCAACGGATAGGGCGCTCGCGGGCAAAAGGCTTCGGCGTTCGGACCGGCCCGTTTTTGCCGATCGCACGCCAATGGCCACCTCGTGTCGCACCACGACTTCCTCGTCCGGGCCGTCGCCGCCGCCGTCTGTTGGCTCTGCCTCGTCACCGTCGCGGCGGCGGTGATCGTCGGCGGGGTGTTCGGGACGTATCCGGGTCCGTACGGGGGCGCGGCGGTCGTCGTCGCCGCGCTCGCGGTGGCGTGCGTCGCCGGCGCGCTGCTCGTCACGGGCGTTCCGGCGCGCGCGAGGTCGGAGTGACGAGTGTCGGCTCAGCCCTCGACGGGCGGGTGGACGAACAGCGCCTCGCCGATGACGCCGAGGCAGCCGAGGCAGCCGACGGCGAGCGTCGGCAGCACCGCGTAGGGTGCGATCGCGGTCGCGACGACGGTCGCGACGAGGAGGACGGTGATGACGCCCAGCACCGCGTCCGGGCGGCCGATACCCTCGAAGAGCGTGCGCTCGTTCGCGTCGGTCTGGGTCATCGAAAGCGGTGAGAGTATTGTCGTCAGCCCGCGCGCGTTACATGTAGCCCAGATCGCGGAGGCGCTCCATGAGGTCCTCCTTGTCCTGAGCGCGGCCGGCGCGTTCGGTCGTCTCCTCGAGGTTCTGGAGCCACGCGGGCTCCTCGGCGGCCTTGTCGGTGCTGACCTCGGAGCCGAGCGAACGGAAGCCTTGAAGTACTTCGGCGAGACGGGGATGTCCTCGTGGCTGAGGTCGTTCGGGAGGTCGTCGTAGGACTGGGGCACGTAGCCCTCGTCCGGGAACTCATCGACGCTCTCCGGGACGACGTAGTGCCAGAAGGCGTCCCAGACGGCGGCCTCGTCGAACTGGAGGATCGGCTGGATGCGGTCGTGGGGCGGGTAGATGTCCGGGTCGTGACGGGGCGAGAAGAACGTCTCGTCCGCGCGGGCCTCCTGTTCGTCCCAGCGGATCCCGGAGAAGATGCCGTCGACGTCGTACTCCTCGAGGGCGTCGTTGAGCGCGACGGTCTTCAGGAGGTGGTTGCCGACGTAGGTGTCGAGGAGGAAGGGGAAGGTGTCCTCCTCGTACTCGAGGATGTCCCGGACGTGGTGTTGGTTGTGCTCCGAGAGCTCGCTGATCTCGATGTCGTCGCCGGGTTCGAGATCGTTCGCCTCGACGTAGTCGCCGACGTCCTCGTTGCGGGCGTAGATGAGTTCGAAGTCCCACTCGTCGCTCCAGCGCTCGGCGAAGTCGAGCAGGTCGTCGAAGTGCTGGTAGTGGTCGATGAAGATCGCCGGCGGCATCTCGTAGCCGTACTCCTCGGCGACCTCCTTGACGAAGTAGAGGGTGAGCGTCGAGTCCTTCCCACCCGTCCACATGATCGCGGGGTTCTCGTACTCTTCGAGACCGGTCCGCACGACCTCGACGGCTTTCTCGATCTTGTCCTCGAGGCTCGGGTAGTCCTCGGGGTCCTCGCCTTCGCCGTCGGTGTAGTCGACGTCGAGGTAGTCCGGGAAGTCCGCTGACATCGTTGTGTCCTCCATAAACGGCGGCGGACTTAAAGGGTTGCGCGTGCGGTCAGCGTTCACCGGTGGACCGCGAAACCGGCGGTTCTTGTCGGGTACTCCGAACGTGCCGTCGCGTCACACGCGCGATCGAACGCGCGCGTGAGACCGCGTGATCGTGCCGTTTCAGCGCCGTAGCGGCTCCGGTACGACGTCATTCGTTCGGGCACCGCGGTGGCGTCCCGCTCGCGATGTCCGCGCCCCGAAATTCCGGCGATTCCCTCCGGATTCGGCCGGAACAGCGAAGCCACCGGTACATGTCAATGGGGTATGACGCCTCGGACGGTCCTCTACGCCGACGACGACCCGGAGTTCGCGGACGTCGTGGGACTCCGGTTGCGCTCGCACCTCGACTGCGCGGTGGAGACGACGACCAGCGGCGAGCACGCGCTCGAACGCCTCGACGACGCGGACGTCGACTGCCTCGTTCTCGACTACCGACTGCCCGGACACGACCCGCTCGAACTCCTGCGCGACGCGCGCTCGCGCCGCCCCGACGTCCCCGTCGTCTTCTTCACGGGCGTGGACGACCCGAGCGCGGCGGCCGACGCGAAGGAGGCGGGCGCGGCGGCGTTCGTCCGAAAGGGACCCGGGAGCGTCGACACGCTCGCCGACGTGATTCGCGAGCAGATCGGCGCGTAGGGTCGCGAGAGGCGGATCCGCGCTCGTGGGACTCGACTACGGTGTCTTGACTGTGCGCGATGAGAGACGGCACTAGCCGCCCGGCCACTCACAACAGCGTACCGCCGCGCCCGTCCGCGCGACGCTGTCCACTGCAAGATTCATTTGGTCGGCCGACAACAGTTCGTTCGATGCCGGCCTCGGCCGGCCCTCCCCAGCCAATGCCACCTGATGACACAATATCGAGCCGATCGCTGACGGGCGGCCGCGAGCACGACGCCGCGATGGCGGACCTCTCCGGGTTCCAGCGCGATCTCCTCTGGCGTCTCGCCGAGTGCCAGCCGTGCAACGGACTCGAAGTCGAGACGCTCCTCGAGGAGTACTACGGGGAGACGGTCAATCACAGTCACGTCTACGCGAACCTCGACCGCCTCGTCGAGACGGGGTTCGTGGACAAGCGAGACGGAGACGACGCCCGCGCGAACGAGTACCGGATCACGCCGTTCGCGCGGACGACCCTCGACCGGCGTCGCGAGTGGCTGAACGCCCGCTCTGGACCGTAATTCAATTTCGCTTGTAGTTCTACAACGTCACTTGCAAACCTTTATTCGAACGCGGGTAGACAACACGTAGTACCGCCGGAGACGGCCCAAGGACACCGCGGGCGGCCGTCCCGCCGGACAGATACATCACCGTTCGATCGGCGCGACACCTACCCAGTGGCGACACCGTCGATCGAGCGAGAGCAGTCAACAGCTACGATGAGTCAGACACAGACACACGACGATCCACGAGACACCGTTCACGCCGTCCTCGAGCGCGCCCGGACGCGGCTCGACCGCGAGGGCGACGGGGACGTCCTGACAGACGAAACGTTCGCGGACCTCGTCGCGGAGGCCGACCACGCCCTCTACGACGGGGCCTCCACCGAGGAGATCTACGAGGCCGCCACCGACGCGCTGACCGCGCGCGTCGAGCGCGATCCGGCCTACAAGCGCGCCGCCGCCGACGTCTTCCTCCAGAAGTACTTCCGCGAGGTCGCGGGCGAGGACGTCACCGGCTTCGAACGCGACCGCCTGTATCGAGAGACGTTCCGGGAGAACGTCGCCGAGATGGTCGATCGCGAGATCCTCGACGAGCGCATGGTCGAGAACTTCGACCTCGAACGCCTCGCCGACGCCCTCGAACCGGAGCGCGACGAGACGTTCGAGTA
The DNA here is from genome assembly GCF_000474235.1 of Halarchaeum acidiphilum MH1-52-1. Classification (GTDB taxonomy): domain Archaea; phylum Halobacteriota; class Halobacteria; order Halobacteriales; family Halobacteriaceae; genus Halarchaeum; species Halarchaeum acidiphilum. The sequence goes on along the minus strand of NZ_BATA01000005.1, from coordinate 25,605 downwards.
CATGGCGCTCGACACGCTCTACCAGCGCTACTTCCTCAAGACCGCCGACGACGAGCGCATGGAGCTTCCGCAGGCCTTCTGGATGCGCGTCGCGATGGGTCTCGCCCTCGAGGAGGACGAGCCGAATGAGCGCGCCGAGGAGTTCTACGGCGTCCTCTCGAAACTCGAGTTCACACCCTCCTCGCCGACGCTCTTCCACGCGGGCACGACGCATCCGCAGCTCTCCTCCTGCTATCTCACGACCGTCCCCGACGATCTGGAGGGGATCTTCGACGCGTACAAGGAGCACGCGAAGCTCTCGAAGTGGTCGGGCGGTCTCGGCAACGACTGGACGAACGTCCGCGCGGCCGGCGCGCGCATCTCCTCGACGGGCGTCGAGTCCACCGGCACCGTCCCGTTCCTCCGCATCTCGAACGACGTGACGGGCGCCATCAACCGCTCCGGGAAGCGTCGCGGCGCCGCCGCGGCCTACCTCGCCGCGTGGCACGCCGACTACCCGGACTTCCTCGACCTGAAGCGGAACACGGGCGACGAGCGCCGGCGCACCCCCGACATGAACACGGCCGCGTGGGTGCCGGATCTGTTCATGGAGCGCGTGCAGAACGACGAGTCGTGGACGCTCTTCTCCCCGGACGAGGTGCCGGAACTCCACGAGACGTACGGCGACGAGTTCCGCGAGCGCTACGAGCGCTACGAGGAGCAGGCCGAGAACGGCGAGATCGACGAGTACGAGGTCGTCGACGCCGCGGACCTCTGGCGCAAGACCCTCACTCGGCTGTTCGAGACCGGCCACCCGTGGATCACGTTCAAGGACCCCTGTAACATCCGCTCGCCGCAGGATCACGCGGGGACGATCCACTCCTCGAACCTCTGCACGGAGATCACGCTGAACACGAGCCAAGAGGAGACCGCGGTCTGCAACCTCGGGAGCGTCAACTACGAGACGCACGTCGAGAACGCGGAACTCGATCGCGAACGCCTCGCCGATACGATCGAGACCGCGATGCGGATGCTCGACAACGTCGTCGATCTCTGCTTCTACCCGACGGAGAACGCGGAGCGCTCCAACATGCGCCACCGACCGATCGGGCTCGGGACGATGGGCTTCCACGCCGCGCTGATGGAGTGCGGGATCGCGATGGACGGACAGGAGGCGATCGAGAAGGCGAATCGCTGGCAGGAGTTCGTCTCCTACCACGCCATCCTCGGATCCGCGGAACTCGCCGGGGAGCGCGGCACGTACGACTCCTTCGAGGGCTCGAAGTGGGATCGCGGGATCCTCCCGCAGGACACCGTCGATCTCCTCGAGGAGGAGCGCGGTCGCGAGATCCCGACCGACAGGGAGGAGACGATGGACTGGTTCGTCGTCCGCGAGGCCATCGAGGAGCACGGGATGCGCAACTCGAACACGATGGCGATCGCGCCGACCGCCACCGTCTCGACGATCAACGGCACTTCGCCCTCCATCGAGCCGGTCTACTCGAACCTCTACGTGAAGTCGAACATGAGCGGCGACTTCACCGTCATCAACGACCGCCTCGTCGCCGACCTGAAGGAGCGCGATCTGTGGAACGAGGAGGTCCGCGAGCGGATCAAGTACCACGACGGCTCGATTCAGGAGATCGACGCGATCCCGGACGAACTGAAGGAGCTGTACCGGGGCGCCTTCGAGATCGATCCGCGCCACCAACTCGACCTCACCGCCCACCGGGGGACGTGGATCGACCAGTCGGTCTCGCACAACGTCTTCTTCCCGAGCACGGACGGGAGCCTGCTCGATAACGTGTACACGCGGGCGTGGGAGATGGGTGTGAAGTCCACCTACTACCTGCGGACGCTCGGGGCGAGCCAGATCGAGAAGTCCACCCTCGACATGGACGAGTACGGCAAGACGCAACACCGCGGCAGCGACGCGGAGGCCGCCGCGGACGGCGGTGAGGGAACCGACGGTTCGCGAGGAGCGTCGGAGACCCGGTCCGACGGCGGACGCGCCCGCGACGCCGACGGCGAAACCGAACTCTGCGCCGTCGAGGATCCGACCTGCGACGCCTGCCAATAGAACTCATGTCTGTCCTCAACATCGACGACGACGGTCACGACCCGAACAAGATCCTGCCCATCGACTACGACTGGGCGCGCGAGTACTACGAGGCCGGCGTGAACAACAACTGGGTGCCCGAGGAGATCCCGATGCAGGACGACATCGCCCAGTGGCAGGGCGACGAACTCTCCGAGGCCGAGCGCCGGCTCGTCGAGTGGAACCTCGGGTTCTTCTCGACGGCCGAGTCCCTGACGGCGAACAACATCGTCCTCGCCATCTACGACTACGTCACCGCGCCCGAGTGTCGCCAGTACCTCCTCCGGCAGGCCTACGAGGAGGCGATCCACACGGACACGTTCATCTACTGCTGCGACAGCCTCGGCTTCGAGCCGGACTACCTCTACGGGATGTACGACCGCATCCCCGCCATCGAGGCGAAGGACGAGTACGTCGTCGACCTGACGCGCGCCGTCGACGACCCCGACTTCACCCTCGACACGGAGGACGACGTCCGCGAACTCCTTCGCGACCTCGTCGGCTTCTACGTCGTCATGGAGGGCGTCTTCTTCTACGCCGGCTTCGCGATGATGCTCGGGCTGAAGCGCCAGAACAAGATGGTCGGCGTCGGCCAGCAGTTCGAGTACATCATGCGCGACGAGTCCCTCCACGTCGGCTTCGGCGTCGACCTCATCGGGCAGATCCGTACGGAGCACCCCGGTGTCTGGACGGACGACTTCGAGGCGGAGGTCCGCGAGATGATCACCGAAGCCGTCAACCTCGAACAGATCTACGCCCGCGAGGCCTGCCCCGACGAGGTCTTCGGCATGAGTCCCGAGCAGTTCGCGGAGTACGTCGAGTACGTCGCGGATCGCCGCCTCGGCCAGCTCGACATGGACGAGGAGTACGGGACGCCCAACCCCTTCCCGTGGATGAGCGAGCAGGTCGATCTGAACAAGGAGAAGAACTTCTTCGAGACGAAGGTCACGGAGTACCAGTCCGGCGGCAGCCTCGACTGGTGAACAAACCCCGGGGTCAAGTGGTTCGAGAGACTCCGTCTCTCGTCATCACGGAAGACTCCGTCTTCCGAGCGACCCCGGGGCTTCCTGCTTCCACGACGCGCTTTGCATCCACCGGAGTGGACACAGGGAGTGCAGTCTCCACAGGCATTGAATCGGAGCGTCCCGCCCCTACTGCCAGCAACTCGTGACGTCGGCGGACCGACCGATCGACCGCGTCGGCCGTCAGAACGCCCCGCTGACGATGGATTCGACCCGCGCGCGATCGAACAGTTCCGCGTCCCGGTCGAACTCGTCGGGGTAGAGTTGCCACGCGGCGCGCTCCGTCCAGACGAGGTTGATGATCGGTCCCTGATAGAGTCCGCCGCCGCGATAGACGTCGCCGTTCTGCACGGCCGTAAGCTCGCTCGCCGTCTCGTGGTCCGTCATGAACGCGAGTACGGAGTCCTCGAATTCGTCCCGACTCATTCGCTCGAACTGACCGGTGCCGCCCCAGAGGAAGAGCTTGTCCGGGTCGGCGTCGAGCAGCGCCTCGTAGTCGATGGTGCTCCCGGACTGGGAGAAGTCCGCGATACCGGCGGCGGTGAGCGCGCTCGACGCGCCGAGGTCGCGGTACTGCTTGTATGCCGTCCCGTCGTTCATCGGATAGGGGTAGAACGTCGTCGCTCCGCCGAAGTGGTCATCAGGATGCCGATGCTCGGGCGCTCGCTCTCGGCCGGGAGGCGGGACTGCACGTCGTCGAGGAACGACTCGTGGAGGGACGCGAACGCCTCGTAGCGCTCGCGCTGCTGGAAGACCGCCGCGAGCGTCTCGAACTCCTCGTAGAGCGAGTAGTACCGATATCCGTCGTGCCACCCGTAGGCGTGCGTGAAACCGGTGTTCCCGAAGAAGGGTCCGACGTCGTCGGCGATCTGCCGGATGTCCGATCGCGTCCACTCCGAGCGACTCGTGATGAAGTTCGGATCGATGACGTGGACGTCGGCGCCGACGGAGTAGAACAGTTCTTTGTCGAGACCGCCGCTCGGCCAGAGCATCGTGACGTCGTCGGCGTTCACGTCGATCCCGTCGAACTCCTCGTAGACCTCGGTGTGGTAGCGATTCGGCGTGACGAGCGCCGCGGGGGCGTCCCGCCCGAGTGCGATCGCCATGTCCGCCCAACTGCCGTTGCTCGCGACCCACGTCTCGGGCACGGACTCGAAGGTGACGTCGCCGACCGGCGCCATCGAGACGGCGTGGGGTCCGCCGTCGCTCGCTTCGCTCGTCGTGCTCGTCTCGCCGGTCCCGGTCGTCGTACTCGCGGTCGTGCTCGTCGATTCCCCGTCCGTCCCGCCGCTACAACCGGCGAGCAGCCCGCCGCCGACGAGGGCGCCGGTCCCGACGAGGTAGTCGCGTCGCGTCCGCGTTCGTTCCGCCATATGTTTTAGGTCGCCCTAAAACAATAAGTCACCTCCGGTTCCGTCCCGATCCGTCAGCTCTCGCACACGTCGTCGAGGAACGTGCGGAGCGCGTCGCTCACGACGGCCGGGCGTTCGAGGTTCGAGAGGTGGCCGGCCTCGGGCACGCGCACGAGATCGCGTCCGGGAGACCGTCGGCCGTGCGTTCGGCGCGTTCGATGTCGAAGACGTCCTCCTCGCCGTGGACGACGAGCGCGGGGACGTCGATCTCGTCGAGGCGCGCTTCGACGCCGTCCTTCTCGTACCACGCGCCGTACTCGTTCGCGACGGCGTCGCCGGGGTAGGTCTCCCAGCGTTCCGCCCACGCCTCGAGGAGTTCGGGTTTCTCCTCGCGGGTGGTCTCGCTCGTGACGCGTTCCGCGACCTGTCGGGCGAGCGTGCCCGGAACGAGGTCGCTCTCGCGGAGGTCGGTGACGATGCGCTCGTAGGCGTCGCGCTCCGCGTCGGTCGTCGGGCCGGCGGGCGCGTCGATGAGGACGAGACCGTCGATGCGGTCGGGGTAGTCGAGCGCGACCCGGAGCGCCGTGAAGCCCCCCACGCTCATGCCGACGAGGACGCAGGAGTCGATCCCCTTGCCGTCCATGAGTTCGACGCAGTCGGCGGCCAGATCGTCGAGGTCGTAGTCGCCGACGTAGGCGTCCGTTCGCGCGCGGGAGTCGTAGGCGATACAGCGGTAGTCCGGGGTCAGCTCGGCCACCTGCGGGTCGAACATCGTCCGGTCCATGAACGTCCCGTGCGCGAAGACGACGGCGGGACCCGAGCCGCGGTCGTCAGCGAGGACGTCGGTGCGGCGTCGGAACAGCTCCGGATGTGCGGGCATACGTCCGATCGAAGGGGTGGGGGGTACACGAAAGTGGTGGGCGACGCGCCAGTAGCGTTTAGCCTCTGCGGTGAGGGCGGTAAGCCCCTCGCGAAGACGCCGCATCAAGGCGGTCGCCGACGACGGCTGTGAGCGCGTCGAACTCCCCACGCACATACTCGTCGTTAACTGGCTCGCCGTCGCGCCACGCGACCGTGCGCAGCGCACCATGGCCTGTGAAGGGACGCGTCGGGCCGGCTCCCGGCCTTCACGCGTCGCGTTCTCGCTCCTGCGGGCGCTTCTCGGTCGAGCGAAAGGTGTCGGGTTCGTCGACGAGACCCCACGCCGCGCCGACCGAGTGGACGGCGATGACGAGCGGGTAGAGCGGGACGGCGAGCCAGTGGTGGAGTCCGATGTCGTCGTAGTAGCGCCAGCCGCGGACGAACCAGACGAGCGCGTAGACGAACATCCCCCACGAGAGGACGTGGAACAGGTGGACGCCGGGCATCGAGCCGGGGAGGTAGCCGACGATCAGGAGGAGGAGGGGCGCGACGGGGGAGAACGCCCACGTGACGTTCCGGAAGGCGTAGAGCGCCCAGTAGTGCCGCGGGAGGACCGGTTCGTCGCGGAGACCGCCGGAGAGCCAGCGGCGTCGCTGCCCGATCAGCTCGCGGATCGACGGCGGGGCCTGATTCCGGAAGCGATCCGGGGTGACGACGTACTCCGCGTCGTGTTCGAGGACGGCGCGCCAGACGAAGACGGTGTCCTCGATGAGCGTCGGGTAGTCCCACGTCACCTCGTCCTCGATCGTCGCGCGGACGGCGATCCCGCCGCCCCACGCGTACAGCGGGACCTCGGGGAGACCGAAGCCCCGCTGTTCGGCCTGATAGCCGATGCGGACGAGTTCGCACCAGAACGAGAGCGTCGATCCCGTGTACTCGGGCCACTCGCGGAACTGGACGACGTCCGCGTCCGGGAACCCCTCGAACGGCCGAACGTGGGAGTCCTCGTCGAGGAAGAGGACGAACTCGCGATCGCAGGGGACGTTCCGGCGCGCCCACTCCAGCGCGCGCCCTTTATCGGAGGCCCGGCACTCGAACTCGTCGGGGACGGCGTGGACGGTCGCGCCATCGATGTCGAGTGGTTCCTCGGCGATGACGTGTCGGTCGCCGGGTGCGACGTTCCACGGGAGCGCGTCGACGGTCTTCTGAACGACGGCCTCCGCATCGACCGTGAGGACGCGTACCTGACAGTTCTCGGGATCGGAGACGGCCGCTGGGGGGTCGTAGTAGCGCCACGATTCGAGGACCTCGTACGTCCAGAAGAGCGTCGCGAAGCCGTAGATCCCGAGGAAGGCCCACAGCGAGGCGTACGCGATCGGCCGCAGGACGTGCGCCACGAACGGATGGACGTCGCCGTGGAGGACGACGACGGTGGCGACGGCGAGCGCGAGGGCGAACGCGCCGGCAATGAGTCTGTCCGGAGCGAACGGGGACGCACGCATCGGTTCCCAAAGCGTTCGAGCGCGGGTGATATGAACGGTGCGGCCGCGGGAGCGACGTGTCCGACGTGTCGCCCGTCGGCGAGCGTGGGTGGGCGCTACATCGACGGCTCGGGGAGATCGTCGCCGACGGAGCGTAGCGCGGTCCCGACGAGCAGGACGGTGCTCAGCGCCGCCGTCCAGAGGACGAGGTGGACGAACGCGAGCACGATGCCGTCGGCGGTGAGCGACAGCGGCGTTCCGACGGCGAACGTGATCGCCTGTACGAGGAGGAGCGCGGAGATGGCGGCGACGGCGGCGTCGGCGAGTCGCCACGGGAACGGGCCGTCACCGAGGCTTCGGGCGGCGAAACTGACGGCGAAACAGCACGCGGCGACGGCGACGACGGCGGCGACGCCGAGTCGGGGCCACGTCCCGAAGAGGTCGGGGACGAGCGCCGCGACGACGAAGTAGCAGCCGAACGCGGCGACGACGACGGCGGCGACCGCCGCCGCGGTGCGCCGCGACGCGACGGGTCGGAGGTCCATGCCCGTCGTTCGGCGGCGGCGCTGTTAGGCGGTCCGGTTCGGATTTCGCGCATCACTCCTGCGCTTCGAGAAGCTCCTTGTAGCGCGACCGGATGGTGACGCGCGCGACGTTCGCGACCTCGCTCACCTCGGCCTGCGTCACCGAGTGGTTGGTGAGGCGCGCGGCGGCGTAGACGGCCGCGCCGGCCATCGTCGTCGGACTCTTGCCGCTGTGGACGTTCGCCTCGATGGCGCCGTCGAGGAGTTCACGGGCGCGTCGCGCCGTCTCGCCCGGCAGGTCGAGGTCGCTCGCGTAGCGCTCGACGTACTCTCGGGGGTCCGTCGGCGGCACTTCGAGACCGAGTTCGCGACTCACCTGCCGATAGGCGCGCTGGACGCGGAGGCGATCGACGCGCGAGACGGTCGCGACTTCGTCGAGGCTGCGCGGGACGCCGGCCTGTCGCGCGGCCGCGTAGACGCTCGCGGTCGCGACGGACTCGATGGAACGCCCGCGCAGGAGGTCCTCGTCGAGCGCGCGCCGGTAGACGACGCCCGCGGTCTCGCCGACGTTCTCGGGGAGTCCGAGCGCGCTCGTCATCCGCTCGACCTCGCCGAGCGCCTGCTTGAGGTTGCGCTCTTGGTCGTCGCGGGCGCGAAAGCGCTCGTCCCACTTACGCAGTCGGGCGAGCTGACGGCGTTTCCGCCCGCTGAGTCGCTTCCCGTAGGCGTCCTTGTCCTGCCAACCGATGACGGAACTCAGCCCCTTATCGTGCATCAGGTTCGTGGTCGGGGCGCCGACGCGCGAGCGACTCTCGTCGCCGCCGTCGTTGAACGAACGCCACTCCGGGCCGCGATCGACGACGTCCTCGTCGACGATGAGTCCGCACTCGCGACAGGACACCTCGCCGCGCGCGTCGTCGCGTTCGAGCGCGGCCCCACACTCCGGACAGGCGTCCGTGCGCTCGGTGGTCGTCTCGTTCGCTTCGCGTTCTCGGCCGACGGCCGTGGTCGTTGCTTGCATCGTAGGTCACCCAACGCTCGCGTATCTGAGGCGAGACACCCCTGCCACATAGTATCGCGACCCGGTTCCCACGACGTGAGAATCGGATACGTGCGATGTATTGGCACGGGATATCACCGGCGGACGCCGATCCGAACGCAACGACTATGGGTCACAACGACGAACCCACGAACCGCGATGCCCACGTGTGACCGCTGCGGTGGCTCGCCACGACAGATCTGGAAATACACCGACGTCGACTTCGACGGATACGTCTGTGCCGACTGTCACCCGACAGTCGACGACGGAATCGCGTTCGTCTCCTGACGCGCCGATCGCGGTCTCTCGTTTCGCCGGTCTCGTCCGAGACGACCCGACACCCACAAGAGTGCGCGTCACCGAGTGTGCGTGACTACGAAACGATGACGGGCACGTCTGTCTCCATTCCGGAGGTACGGCACATATGAGCGATCTCGACTTCGATCCGCTCTCGTACGACGAACTCCCGCCGGAGCGCCGCCCGACGCTCGCACAGGCGCTCGTTCCCGTCGTCGGGATGCTCGTCTTCCTCGGGGCGGGCCGACTCGTCTTCGGTCTCGACCCGCAGTTCCCCCTCCTGCTCGGCGTCGCCCTCACCGCGCTCTGCGCGCGCCGATGGTTCGACCTCGACTGGCGCGACCTCTACGACGGCGCCGCGGACAGCATCACGATGGGCTTGCAGGCCGTGCTCATCCTCTTCATCGTCTACGCGCTCATCTCGACGTGGATAGCCGCCGGCACCATCCCCGCGATCATGTACTACGGTCTCGGAGTCCTCACGCCGAAGGTGTTCCTCCCCGCGGCCTGCATCCTCGCGGCCGTCGTCTCCTTCTCCATCGGATCGTCGTGGACGACCGCCGGCACGCTCGGCGTCGCCTTCATCGGCATCGGTCACGGTCTCGGCATTCCCGCGCCGATGACCGCGGGCGCCATCCTCTCCGGGGCGTACGCGGGCGACAAGCAGAGTCCGCTCTCCGACACGACGAACCTCGCCGCCGCCGCGACCGAGACGGAACTCTTCGAACACGTCGACGCGATGCGCGTCGGCACCGCGATCGCCTTCGTCGTCTCCGTCGTCGCTTACGCCGCCCTCGGACTCCACGCCGGCGGCCACATCCCCGCCGGGCAGGTGAACACCATCCGGAGCGCGCTCGCCGGGAGCTACGACGTCGGTCTCGTCGTTCTCTTCCCGCTCGTCCTCACGTTCGCGCTCGCGCTCTACGGCGTCCCCGCGCTTCCATCGCTCGGCACCGGCGTCTTCGCCGGGATCCTCACCACCGTCGTCTTTCAAGAGGGATCCGTTGTCACGACCGACCCCCTCGCCTTCCACAGCGCGCCCGTCACGCACGCCGTCACCGCCGCGCAGTCCGGGACGAGTCCCTCGACGGCGTCCGACCTCGTGAACAGCCTCCTCTCCTCGTCCGGTCTCGTCGGCGCGTCGTGGGTCGTCACCATCGTCCTCGCGGCGCTCGCGCTCGGCGGAATGCTCACCCGCGCGGGCGTCCTCGCCGCCGTCGCGCACGCCATCGCCGAACGCGCGCGCAGCGTCGGCTCGCTCACCGCGACGACGGCCGTCACCGCGTTCGCGATGAACGTCCTCGCCGCCGATCAGTACATCAGCATCGTCGTCCCCGGCATGACCTACCGCGGTCTCTACGAGGACTTCGGTCTCGACTCATCGAACCTCTCGCGGGCCGTCGAGGCCGCCGGCACCACCACGAGCGCGTTCGTCCCGTGGAACTCCGGCGGGGTCTACATGGCGGGCGTTCTCGGCGTCGTCCCGCTCGGCATCGGCGTCGCCGGCTGGGGGTACGCGCCCTACTACTTCTTCGGCTTCCTGAGTCCCGCCATCCTCCTCGTCATGGGGTTCACCGGGTGGCGGATCCGCACGACGGACGGCGTCGAGACGCCACGCCCGGGGGCGGCTGAAGAGGCGGAGTGAGGCGACACACTCCTCCTCCGTCCCCCGGGGACACCACTCGGACGACGAATGGTCCGAACGGCCTCCAGACGCACCCTCCAGACGCGCCCTCCTCCGCGGCGAGCGATCGTGTCGGTTCACGGCGCACACGGCAAGCGGGTCGCCGCGGGAACGACCATTTGGGCGCTCCCCCGTCAGCCATCGGATGCGTTGTGGCCGACCTCCCGGCGTATACTTAAAACGCATTCGATATCAGGGTAAAGCATGTCCCCGAGGGACACGAACCCCGATCTATGGGAGAGGAGGGGACGATGCCGGTGGTGCTGGTGACGGAGGACGATCCGGACCTCCGGGCGCTGTACGCGACCCGGCTGGAGGGCCGGTACACCGTCCGAACCGCCGGGACCGTGGCGGAGGCGCTGGACGCCGCCGACCCGGCCGTCCGCGTCGTCGTGCTCGATCGGCGCCTGCCCGACGGCGACGGACTCGACTACCTCCATCGGTTCGACGAGCTGACCGACGGCGCGCTCGTCGCCGCCGTCACCGGCGTCGATCCCGAACTCGAGGTCGCGACCGTCGACATCGACGACTACCTCACCAAGCCCGTCGACGCCGAGCGCCTCGTCGAGACCGTCGACGCGCTCGACGAGCGTCACACCTACGAGCGCGACGTCGCGCGCTACTACGCGCTCGCGGCCCGGCGCGCCGCCCTCGAAGACGTACACGATCCCGGCACCCTCCGCGACGACGAGCGGTACGCCGAACTCCTCGACGAACTCGACGACCTCCGCGCGAGCGTCACGCCCTCGCCCGCCCTCGTGCAGGACCACGAGCGCACCTGCGCGATCTACCGCGATCTCGCCGTCACCGACTGACCGGAACGGCGGACACGGTGGGGTCGAGCGGAGTGTGGGGACACCGCAACGCGGACACGCCGCAACGCGGACACACCGGTTAAATGGGACGCCGCCGTACGGCCGTTCATGACAGACGCAGCGACGCTCGGGTCGTCGTTCACCGAGCGGACCGAGGTCCTGATGCCGAACGACACCAACCACCTCGGGCGCGCCTTCGGCGGGCGCATCCTCGAGTGGATGGACGTCGTCTCCTCCGTCGCCTGCCGGCGCTTCGCCGGCCATCAAGTCGTCACCGCCAGCATCGACCACGTGGACTTCCACGCGCCCATCGCGACCGGCGACGTCGTCACCGTCGAGTCGTACGTCTTCGACACCGGGAACACGAGTCTCACCGTCCGGACCACCGTCCGCGCCGAGGACCCCGAAGTCGACGAGGAGTGGGACGTCACCACGGCCTTCTTCACCTTCGTCGCCGTCGACGACGACGATCGCCCGGTCTCCGTCCCGAGCCTCGACTGCCCGAGCGAGGACGAACGCGCCCTCCGCGAGCGCGCACTCGACGAACGCCGCGACCACCGCGAAGCCCTGATCGAACGCCTCGGAGACGAGGGCGCCAGCGAATAGCACAGCGCACAGCGAGACGCGTCTCGCTCACGGCATCTCACCGCGCGTCTCCGCGATCCCGCGACCTCGTCGACCGCTGTCGCACGGCGAGCGAGCGCGCTCCGAGAACGGGGACGGAGGCCGGCCCACAGCGTCAGCGCGCCCGTCGCAGCGCGGCGACGACGACCGCGGCGAGGAAGAAACAGACCGCGATCGCGACGACGGCGTCGAAGTACGACAGTCGGGCGATCACCGCGCCGAGGACGACCGGCGCGAGCGCGCCGCCGATCGGGAGGCCCGTGTAGACGAGACCGAAGCTCTTGCCGGTGTCCTCGGCGCCCGAGAGCGCGTTCGTGATGCGATCGCGCGCCGGGAGCGAGACGCCGAATCCGATGCCGGCGACGGCCCACGCGGCCACGAACGTCGTCGCTTCGAGATCGAGCGTGACGCCCACCCCGAGCACGAGCGCCGACCACGCGAGACCGACGACGATGATCGTGAAGACGTCGTACCGATCGGCGAGCCACCCACCGATGAGGACGAACACGGCGGTCACGGCGAGGAACGCGGTCAACGCCGTGTTCCCGACGACCGTCGAGAGACCGAGGCGATTCACCGCGAACGCCGTCGTGTACGTCTGCATGCCGGTGTCAGAGAGCGTCACGAGCAGGAAGAACGCGAACATCCCGGCGACGAGGGGGCGCTTGAGCAGCGCGACACTCCCGAGGATCGACCCTCCATCGTTCGACGCGTCGTCGGCCGCCGTCTCGCGGAGCACGCGCCGATGGATCGGCGCGAGCGCGACGGCGAGAACGCCGGCGTAGACGAGACCGGCGACGCCGAGCGCGATCAGCGCCGTCCGCCAGTCCGCGAGCGCCGCGATACCCGTGGTCAGCACGGGCGCGGCCGCGAAGCCGACGAAGCCGCCGAAGGAGTGGACGCTGAACTGCTTGCCCTCGCTCGAGGCGTCGCCCGCGGCGTCGAGGAGCGCGTAGTTCGCCGGGTGGAACGGCGACTGGCCGATCCCGGAGACGAACGCGCACGCGAGCACCTGCAGGTACGACGTCGCGAATCCCGCGGCACCGATGCTCAACGCGGTCAGCGCGAGACCGCCGACGACGACGCGCTTCCCGCCGACGCGGTCGACGAGTTCGCCGGACGGCACCTGACAGAGGAACTGCGCGACGAAGATGAGCGTCACACTCACCGCGAGACGCGTCACCGAGACGTCGAACGTCCCCGCGATCAGCGGGAACAGCGGCGGCAGCGCGAGCAGGAAGACGTGCGAGACGAAGTGATCGGCGCTCACGAGCGCCGTCACGCCGAGCGGCCCGGACGCGCGCCGCGTCATCGCGCTCTGAGGGAGGCGACTCCAGCACGATACCGTCGTTCTATCGCTATCGACATATCGGTCGGTAGCGTCGTCCCCCACCTAAGGGTTGCTGTCGGTCGATCGGTCGTGTTAAGGGGGAGGATGAGGCGGTCGAGTTCCGAGCGTCTATGCCAGAATTCGACCGCCTCATAAGCGGGGTTCTGAGGTTCGGTGGACTCGTCCCTCTCGATGGTATCGCTTTGAACGACCGACACGACTGCCTCGATGAAGCGGTAGATTCGCCGGGCAGAATCCGGACGAGCCTACAGCACCGAGTACGGCTCGTCCGGATCGTACCTCCTGAACAGGAGGCTGTTCGAGAGCACGCTGACGCTGGAGAACGCCATCGCGCCCGCGGCGAGCGCGGGCATCATCAGCCCGAGCGAGGCGAGCGGGATGAGGACGGTGTTGTAGCCGAGCGCCCAGAAGAGGTTCTGCTTGATCTTCCGGAGCGTCGCGTCCGAGATGTTGACGGCCTTGAGGACGTCCTCGGGGTCGTCGCGCATCAGCGTGACGTCCGCGGCCTCGATGGCGACGTCGGTCCCGGAGCCGATGGCGGCGCCGACGTACGCGGCGGCGAGCGCGGGCGCGTCGTTCACGCCGTCGCCGACCATCATCGCGCGCGAGCCGTCGGACTGGATGGACTCGACGGCGTCCGCTTTCTCGCCGGGGAGGACTTCCGCGCTGACGTTCTCGGCGGGAATGCCGAGTTCGTCGGCGACGGCGCGCGCCGTCCGCTCGTTGTCGCCCGTGAGCATTCGCACCGTCTTCCCGCGCTCCTGCACGCCGGCGACGGCGCGCTTCGCGGACTCCTTCACGGTGTCCGCGGTGGCGAGCACGCCCGCGAGGCGCCCGTCGATGGCGACGAGCATCGCCGTCTTCCCCTCGCGCTCGAGTCGGTCGCGGGCCTCGGCGGCGGCGTCGACCGCGATCCCGCGCTCCTCGAAGAGACCCGGGTTGCCGACGAGCACCTCGCGGCCGTCCACGGTCGCGCGCACGCCCTTCCCGGGGACGTTCTCGAAGTCGTCGGGCGTCGCGAGGTCGAGACTGCGCTCCTCCGCGCCATCGACGATGGCCTCGGCGAGCGGATGCTCGCTCCCGGACTCGGCGCTCGCAGCGGCGTACAGCAGGTCGGTCTCGGGATCGGCGAGCGTCGCGCTCTCGTCGCCCTCCGCGGTCGCGACGGCACCGCCGCCGTCAGCGCGCGTTTCGCCCGCCGGATCGCCGCCGTCCGCGGCGGCGCTCCGATCGAGCGCGACGACGTCCGTGAGCGTCATCTCGCCCTCGGTGAGCGTGCCGGTCTTGTCGAAGACGACGGTGTCGACGTCGCGGACGCGCTCCAAGACGTCGCCGCCCTTGAACAGGACGCCGTTGGTCGCGCCGATCGACGTCCCGATCATCGTCGCCGCGGGCGTCGCGAGACCGAGCGCGCACGGGCACGCGACGAGCACCGCGGAGGCGAAGACGACGACGGCGAACTCGAAGACGCTCACCGCCCCGCCGGCGACGACGGGACCGCCGCTGACCAGTCCCCAGAGGGGAAGCCACTGGACGAAGCCCGCGAGCGTCGCGGGGAAGGCGTACCAGAGGACGCCCCAGACGAGGGCGTTCCCGATGACCGCGGGGACGAAATACGCCGAGATACGGTCGGCGAGGTTCTGCACGTCGGGCTGGCGCGACTGGGCCTCGCGGACCGTCTCCACGATCTGCTGGAGCGCCGTCTCCTCGCCGACCTTCGTCGCCTCGACGACGAGTCGGCCGTTCTCGTTGACGGTGCCGCCGACGACGTCGTCGCCGGACGTCTTCCCGACCGGTTCGGACTCGCCCGTCACCATCGACTCGTCCACGGCGGACTCGCCCTCCACGACGACGCCGTCCGTCGGGACCTTCTCGCCGGGCTTGACGACGAGGTGGTCGCCGACCTCGACCTCGGAGAGTTCGACCTCGCGCTCCTCGCCGTCCGCGACGACGCGCGCGGTGTCGGCCTCCATCTCGAGGAGGGACTGGATGGCCTCGCCCGCGCGGCTCTTCGAGCGCGCTTCGAGGTAGTTGCCGAAGGTGATGAACGTGAGGATGAAGACGGCGCTATCGAAGTACGTGCCGCCGGCGACGACGCCGAGCAGCGTCGCGATGCTGTAGACGTAGGCCGTCGAGGAGCCGAGCGCGATCAGCACGTCCATGTTCGCCCGGCCGTTCCTCACGACCGCCTTGTACGCGTTCTCGTAGAACTCCCGTCCGAGGAGGTACTGGACGGGAGTCGCGAGGACGAAGCCGACGAGCGCCATCGGGAGATCGGTGCCCGGGATCGTCGCCGGGAGGGCGTCGGGCGCGAACAGCCCTTCGAGCATCAGCGCGAGCAGGGGGACCGCGAACGCCGCACCGAACAGCGCGAGGTTGCGCTGTTTGCGCGTCTCGGCGCGTCGCGCGGCCGTCGCGGCGCTCTCACCGTCGTCGCTCTCCCCGTCGCCGCCCGCTTCCTCGCGGACGGGCGAGTAGCCCGCGCCCTCGATGGCGTCGTAGAGGTCGCCCATCGACGCCGTCGCGGGGTTGTACCTGACGCGAGCCTCATCAACCGCGAAGTTCACGTCCGCGTCGATGACGCCCGGTGCGTCCAGAAGCGCCTCCGACACCGTCTGCGAGCAGTTCGCACACGACATGTCGGTGACGGTGACCGTCACCGCCTCGTCGATCGGCTCGTACCCCGCGTCCGCGATGGCGTCGTAGACGGCCGCGAGCGACACCGACTCGGGGTCGTACTCGACGCTCGCCTCGTCGGTCGCGAAGTTCGCGTTCGCCTCGCGCACGCCGTCGAGGGCGGAGAGGGCGTCCTCGATCGTCGCCGAACAGTTGGCGCAGGACATCCCTTGGACGTCTATCCGCTCGGTTCTCGTCATGGTAGTCCCAACGGTCTCCACGTTCAACCGACTTGCCGTTACGAGACGTAACCGAACGGGCGCGGGAACTTCGATTTCCGAAGCGCCGGCGCGCGATGTGAACGGTCGCGACGGCCGGCATCGACGTCTTCGAGTACCACTGCGTCTTCGAGCGCCCCCGCTTCGCCGCCGGCGTGGATCGTTCCGCGATCGGATCGACGGATCGCCCTTCCACGGCTCCGAGCTTCCCGTACGACGGGTGTCTCCGGAGTCGAGTCGATATCCGTACCTTTTTCTTTAGGCTCCCCTAAACGGGGTGTATGTCATCATCGCGTCGTTCGTCTCGGGTCGAGCGTCCGGTCGACTCGGACGACCACGATGCCCGGAACGTGCCGACGACTGAGACGCCCACGGTCAACTGCCGCGAACTCCACTCGGAGCGACGCGTCTTCACGGAAGACGGGAACAGCGACGGCTGGATCTCGACGGATCTGACCGTCACGCCCGAACCGTAGGAGGAGGGGAGAACGGAAGGGGAGAACCGGAGGAAGGGTGGTTCCGTTCTGGCGACTCGTCCGCGCTCGTCACTCCTCCGCGCGGACGAGCGTGTCGTCCGCGAGGAGCTTCTCGACGTCGTGGGCGTCCTCCTCGATGGTCCGCAGGTGCTCGCGGAGGATCTCCACGGTCGTCTCGTCGCCGACGTCCTGTGCGAGTTCGACGTGCTCGCGCATCTGTGCGACGAGGATCGCGTACGCCTCGAGGTCGTTTCGGATCGAGGGGCGAAGCGCGTAGACGTCCGCGCCCTCGATGCGCATCGGGGCGTGCTGGCGGATCCCCATCGGGCCGTTGACGGGGACGCCGCCGAGCGCGTGGACGCGGATCGCGATCTCGTCGGTCGCCTCCGAGAGGCGGTCCGCGGCGTCCTCGAGGAACTCGATCACCGGCCGGACCTCCGCGCCCTCCATCGTCCAGTAGTGCTTGCGAAGCTGATTGAACAGGATGTACAGCCCGGAGAGATCGGCGTTGAGCGCCTCGACGACGCGCGCGGCGTCGGCTCGATCGAGGCGAAGCTCGTTGTCGCCGACGGTGTCCCACTCCCGTCGAAGGGCGTCCTCGCCGGGGTTGCGGAGGTGTGGCGCGCTCATCGCGTCATCCCCCCCGTGACGAGCGTATCGTCTTCGAGGAACTCCTCGATGTCGTTCGCGTCCTCCTCGAGCACTTCGAGGCGATCCTGCAGGAGTTCGACGGTCGCCTCGTCGCCGAGTTCCTTCGCCAGCCCGACGTGCTCGCGCATGCTCGCGACGAGCGTGGCGTAGCCCTCGAGGTCGCCCTCGAGGGACGCCCGGAGGTCGAAGTGATGTTCGGCCTCCAAGTGGACCGGCGCGTACTCCTGCAGGTTCGGTGGCGTGCTCGCCGGAACGCCGCCGAGCGTGGCGATGCGCTCCGCGAGGTCGTCGTTCAGCTCGCGCGCGCGTTCGTATTGCTCTTTCAGCACGTCGGCGACGTCCTCGTGCTCGGCGCCCTCCGCGATCCAGTAGTGCTTGCGCAGGACGTAGAACAGATTGAACGCGCCGGCGTGGTCGGCGTTGAGCGCCTCGACCATCCGTGCGGCGTCCTCGGGATCGAGCCGGACGGCGTTCTCCGTGATCGTCCCCCACTCCTGACGGACGGCCGCGCCGTCGAGCGCGCGCACCAGACGCCCGGTCCGTGACTCTGCCATCGTGTTCAGTTGGTCGCGCTCTCGAGGACGAGAGTGTCGTCTTCGAGGTAGTGGTCGATGTCGTGGGCGTCGTCCTCCAGCTCTTCGAGGACGTCGCGCAGGAGCTCGCTCGTCGCGTAGTCGCCGAGGTCCTCGGCGAGCGCGACGTGGTCGCGGACCGACTCGATGATGTCGCCGTACATCTCCCGGTCGTTCTCGAGCGAGGTGCGGATGTCGTAGACGTCCTCGCCCTCGAAGTCGACGGGCGCGTGCTCCCCGAGGGCGGCCGGGCCGCTCACCGGGACGCCACCGAGCGCCTGAACCCGCTCCGCGATGTCGTCGGCGGCGTCCTCGGCCTCCTCGGCGCGGTCGCCGAGGAACTCGTGGAGGTCGTTGAACTCGGCACCCTCGACGTTCCAGTGGTGCTTGCGAAGCTGGTGGTACAGCACGTAGGACGCGGCGAGGTCCGTGTTGAGCGCTTCGACGATCTGCTCGGCCTTCCCCCGATCGAGTCGCAGCGCGTTCTCCTCGACGGTACCCGCTTCGCGACGGACTGTCTTCTGGGTGCTCATCGTGGTAGCAACAAGGCGCCCCACGTAGTTAAATGTTTTCTCCATAGAGAATATTTTTTCACCCACCCTAAATTTAGGTTCTCCTAAACCGAATTAGATGTGCGTTGGCGCTATCCCGTCCCGTCGCTCAGTCGTCCAGCGGGTCCCCGATCGCGACCTCGATCGGGGTGTCGCCGGCGAGCACCTCGAACGTGAGGTCGTACGTGCTCGCCATCGGGAGCGCCGCGACGAGCGTCGCCGCGGTGTCCTCGCGCGGGACCGTCGCGCTCCCGATCGAGGTCCGCATCCGTCCGAACGTGACCCGTGCCGTCCTCGTCCGTCAGCGACCCCGGTCGGACGATCGTGTGCGTGAGATCGCTCTCCCGCAGGTACGCGTCCGCCTCCGCCCCCGCCTTCGCCCGGAGGTACTCGCGGAGACCCTCCGAACTCTCCGCGGGCGACTCCGCGTTCTGGTGACGTCCTCGCCGCTCGAACCCGCCGCGAAGATCACGGCGTCCCGACCGGCGACCGCGTCGGCGAGCGAGTCCGGATTCGTCACGTCGCCCCGGACCGGCGTCGCACCGAGCGCGTCGATCCCGTCGTCGAACGCGGGCTTTCGCGCCAGTCCGTACGCCTCGTGGTCGTCGTGCTCCGCGAGCAGGCGCGTGACGTGTTGGCCGACCGCGCCGTGCGCGCCCGCGACGAGTCCGTCCATGCCGACGCTGACTGCGGCGCATCCAAGAACGCTGTGCCCGTTCGAATCCGCCACTCCACGCGCGTCGCGAGACGTCCATACCGGCGTGCCCGCCGGAGGCCCCCGAACTCGGCCGTTGAGAACTGGACGGCGTCTCGCGCGCGAACGGCACGGAGACGATCGAACCCACCGGGGACTCGACCACCGGCCGCGCCGTCAACGGTGACGGCCGCGCCATCGAGAACGCCACGTCTCGCGTCGTGCTCGCGTCGTGCTCGCGTCCGGACGCGGAACCGACCGGAGCGCGGCGTCACCGGCGGGTCAGCGCGCATGAACGCGACGCGGGACAGCGAGACAGCCGACACCGCTCGCAGCCGGTACGGGGGCCGAACGCGGGACGCCGCCACGCGTCGACCCGTGACTCTCGGTCCGCGGACGCACGGCGAGTGGACGTGGACGCTCGTCGGGCACTGAGACGTCGGAGCCGCCGCTGGCCGGCGTGAAAGAATGGGGACGGGGAGAAACGAGAAGCCGCGTTACTCGTTCAGCTGGACGATGTTGCCGTTGCGGGAGATGTGGAGGTCCTCGCCGACGGTGTACCCCTTCGACTCCGCGAGGTCGACGTACGGCGCGATGCCGCTGAGGGACTGGTGGGCGGGGATGATGTTGTCGGGGCGGACGGCGTCGAGCATCTGATAGTGGCCCTCCTCGCGGAGGTGGCCGGAGACGTGGATCTCGTCGTAGATGCGTGCGCCCTGCATCTTCAGGAGCTTCTCGGCGGCGTATCGCTGACCCTCGTTCGTCGGCTCCGGGATGACCCGGGCGCTGAAGACGACCTTGTCGCCCTCGTCGAACTTGAACGGCGTCTCGTCGCGCGCCATCCGGGTGAGCATCGCGCGCGGCTCGCCCTGATGGCCGGTGACGACCGGGAGGAAGTTGCCCTTCCCCTCGTTCATGATGCGCTTGAAGGCGCGCTCGCGCGAGCGCCGATGGCCGTAGATTTCGAGGTCGTCCGGGATCGGGTAGCCCAGATCACGCGCGGTGTTCGTGTACTTCTCCATCGAGCGCCCGAGGAGGATGGGCTTGCGGCCGATCTCCTTCGCGAACTCGACGAGACTGGAGACGCGCGAGACGTGACTGGAGAACGTCGTCGCGACGATACCGCCCGTGTAGTCCTCGAAGCTCTTGAGGGTGTCACGGAGGTGCTCGCGCGCGAGCGACTCGCTCGGCGTGCGGCCCTTCCGGCCCGCGTTCGTGCAGTCCTCGATGTAGGCGAAGACGCCCTCGTCGCCAAGTTCGCGGAAGCGCTCCATGTCGAAGGGATCCTCGAGCACGGGGTTGTGGTCGATGCGCTTGTCCAGCCCGTAGATGACCGCGCCCTCGGGCGTGTGAAGAACGGGGCTGACGGCACCGACGATCGAGTGTGTGACGTGGACGAACTCCATATCGACCTCGTCGCCGATCTCCATCGTCTCGCCGCCCTCCATCTTGATGAGTTCGTTGTCGACGTCGAACTTCGACTCGTCCTCGATCTCCTGTCGGACGAGTTCGATCGTGAACGGCGACCCGACGATGGGCGCGTCGTAGCGGTGCGCGAGCTTCCCGATCGCGCCGATGTGATCGAGGTGGCCGTGCGTCGGCACGATGGCCTTCACGTCGCCCTCGAGTTCGCTCATGACGCGGTCATCCGGGATGGCGCCCATGTCGATCAGGTCGAGGCTGTGCATCTGCTCCGTCCGGACGTCGTCGTGAATGAGGACCTGCGAGAGGTTGAGTCCCATGTCGAAGACGACGATGTCGTCGCCCGCACGGACGGCAGTCATGTTGCGGCCGACTTCCTGATAGCCGCCGATTGTCGCGATTTCGATTTCCATGTGTATGGGCCGATCAATGCGTTCCAGCGGCGACGCATCCGACCGACGACGACGCACAGCCCATCCGACCACCGCGGTCGAACATGGCGGTGCGTCCCCGACGAGCGCGTCGTCGCGGACCGCACGTCTTTCGGATATGCGTACAGAGGGGACCGGGACTTAAGAGCTTCCGGGTTCGATTCGCCGCCGCGACACCGGTTCCGACGCACTCGGCCCGCGCCAGCCGACGAGCGACGATGCGACGCGGTCCGTCGTCCTCACGATCGGTATTCTTCGCAGTGCGATCCACGGACGCGCCCACGACGCGACTCGCGCGCGCGCGTCGGACACGTCGGACCGAGACCGTCGCCGACGTCGGGGCGCAGTTCGACGACCGCGTCCACGAGGACGCGATTGCGCGGCGCTCGACGGGCGGCCGGTCACGACACCCCGGGATCACCGAGCGGAGAGGGGAAGGGTTAGGTCGGAGCAGGTCCCTCGTCGAGACACGACGCTGACACGCGATTCAGCGCGGCGCACTCGACGATGCAACCGACACGCACCTATCGGACGAACCGGGATCTCTTCTCGAATCACTATCTCGACGACCATCTCCGGGAGACCGAGCCGTGGCTGTCGGTCGACGACGACGCCGTTCGCGACGCCTACGAGTCGATCCGCGACCTGTGGGCGGAGAAGGGCGACCGCGTCGCCGACTACAACGAAGCGCAACTCGAACGGAACGTCATCCGGCCGGTCTTCGACGTTCTCGGCGTCCCGTTCGAGATCGAGGAGACGGTACAGCGGAACGCGCGCCGCCCCGACTACGGCTTCTTCCCGAGCGCCGAGGCGGCCGACGCGGCGTTCGACCGCGAGGACTTCTACGCGGAGGCCGTCGCCGTCGCCGACGCGAAGCGCTGGGGGCGAAAGCTCGACACGCGCGGCGAGGAGAAACGCGACTTCGAGAACCCCAGCTACCAGATCCACGCCTACCTGCAGGAGACGCCGGTCGAGTGGGCCGTCCTCACGAACGGGAAGCGGTGGCGACTCTACTACGGGCCGACGAGCCACCGCCTCGACTCCTACTACGAGATCGACCTCTCCGCGCTCCTCGACGGCATCGAGAGCGGCGACGCCGATCTGGCGGACTTCAAGGACTTCTACTGCTTCTTCCGCCACGAGGCCTTCCTCCCCGACGCCTCGGGCGAGTGCTTCCTCGACGACGTCCACGACGAGTCGAGCGTCTTCGCGGAGGCGATCGGCGAGGACTTGCAGGACAACATCTACGAGGCGATCCGCACCCTCGCCGCGGGGTTCCTCGACCGACACGACGACCTCGATCGCTCGGATCTCGATCTCGTCCACGACAGCTCGCTCATCTACCTCTACCGGCTGATCTTCGTGCTCTACGCCGAGAGCGAGGGGCGCGACCTCCTCCCCACGGACAACGACATCTACGCCGACAGCTACGCGCTCAACGACCTGAAGCGCGAGGTCGCGACGAAGCGCGACGAGACGCGCCAACACTACCAGCCGTGGCAGACGACGCTCTGGGACACCCTCGACGAACTCTTCGAACTCATCGATCAGGGGAGCGCGGCGAAGGACATCGACCCCGACACGCTCTCCGTCCCCGCGTACAACGGCGGGCTGTTCCGCACCGACCCCGACCCCGACGACGGCGCGGAGGCGCGCTTCCTCGCCGCCCACGACGTCGGTGATCGGCACCTCGCGGCCGTCATCGACCTCCTCGCGCGTCGCGAGGCCGACGACGACGGCGACGGCGAGGTCAACGGCGACGACGGCCGGGTCTTCGTCGATTACTCCTCGCTCGACGAGCGCCACCTCGGGTCGATCTACGAGGGCCTGCTCGAATACCGCCTCGACGTCGCGGACGAGCCGCTGACGCTCGACGACGGCGAGTACGCCCCCGCCGACGCGGACGACGCCGTCGCGGTCGAGGCGGACGACGTCTACCTCCGCACGGACGCCGGCGAGCGCAAGGCCACCGGGTCGTACTACACGCCCGAGTACGTCGTCGAGTACATCGTCGACGAGACGCTCGGCCCGCTCGTCGACGACATTCGCGAGGACCTCCTCGCACAGGACCCCTTCGAGCAGGCCGGCGGTGGGCAGTTCGCCGAGGAGTTCGCCGAGCGCGTCTTCGACTTGACGGTGCTCGATCCCGCGATGGGATCCGGGCACTTCCTCGTGAACGCCGTCGACTACCTCGCGCGCGAGATCATCGACGCCCAAGAGCGCCAAGACCAGCAGGCCGCCGCGGCCGGCGACGACGCGCGCATCAGCGACCCCACCACCGAGGAGGGCGAACTCCGCGACATCAACTGGGCGCGCCGGAAGGTCGCCCAGCGCTGCCTCTACGGCGTCGACCTGAACCCGCTCGCGACCGAACTCGCGAAGGTCTCGCTCTGGCTGCGCACCCTCGCCGCCGAGCAGCCCCTCGCCTTCCTCGATCACCACCTCAAAACGGGCAACTCCCTCGTCGGGAGCGACATCGAGGACGTCCTCGGCGACGCCGAGGGGGACGACACCGACGCCGGCCAACTCACCCTCCAGCAGTCCTTCGATCACACCCGCCAGCGCGCCTTAGAGCACGTCATGGAGCGATTCACGGACCTGCTCGCCATCGACAACGAGACGCTCTCGGACATCAAGGAGATGGAGGCCGTCTACGAGGACGTCCGCGACGACGCGCTCTACCAGCGCCTGCTCGCGATGGCGAACGTCCACACCGCCGCCGAGTTCGGCCTCGACGTCCCCGACGACGCCGAAGAACGCATGGCCGAAGCCCTCCGCGACGACGCGTGGGCCGACATCGACGAGCAGGACTGGTTCCGGAGCGCGCAAGCGATGGCCGAGGAGGAAGCCTTCTTCCACTGGGAACTGGAGTTCCCCGTCGCGTTCTACGGCGAGGACGGCGAACGATTGGCGGACGCCGGGTTCGACGCCGTGATCGGGAATCCGCCGTATATATCCATTGAGAATGTAGAGCAGAAGACAATAGACTATCTCAAAGACACGTATCCATCAGCGGAATATGGACGTATAGACGCATATATCCCATTTCTTGAGTTGTCAATAGATTTGACGGCTCAAGGGGGGGTTCATCGATGATCGTTCCCGATAAATGGCTAGTCTCAGATTATGGGGAAATATTACGTGAAGACATATTGAATAACTATATTCTGGACGAACTCTGGGATCTGAGAGACGCAAATGTGTTTGATGGAGTAACGAACTCTCCAGTAGTCGTTCGTGTAGAAAAGGAGCCGCCAAACAGATCTATAACGCAGTTTAAATCAGGGATTGAGCGAAGAGAGGCATATACTTGTCCCCAGTCAATATTCAGGGAAACATATGAAAACAAGATAATTATAGGATTGTCAGAGGAAAAAGCGGACATACTGGATCAAGTTGAAATCGACTCGGAGCGTGTTGGGGAGTTCTCATATGTTAGTTTCGGTGCTCAACCGGGCTCCCTCAGTAAATTCGTTTTTGGGAATGAGGCTGAGGCACTCGAAGGAGCACGCGATCTAGGGCACACAGAACGACCAGATTCTATGATCAAGCCGTTTATTCGGGGTCGTAATATTGAACGTTTCAGGATTGACTACGATGGCGAATATCTGGTATATGCTATGGATGAATTACACCGACCTGCCTTTCCGGAGCTATTTGAGAATGATAAAGCAGTTGTTAGTGAGATTTCGAATGATTTGAAAGTAGCATGCGATAACGATGAAATGTACGGAAATGAAAAGGTTGTCTTTGTCGTTCGGGGTTCCGATCTCACAGAAATCCCAGAAGAAATCAGAAATCGGCGTTCGATTCCAAACGTCGATACGATTTCTGAATTTGGTAAGGATATAGACATTCGATATCTCACTGGCATACTGAACTCAACACTTCTTGAATTTTATTTTGAGTACTCAGTAAGCGATGGATTGAACGTTTATCCAGATGACGTTAGACACTTGCCAATTGCGAAGGCCGATAGTCAAGACCGGCTCACAGAGGAAGTGAAAACAATCTCCGACCTGAAACGCCGCCGCCACGCCCTCAATCTCTCCCTCCTCGACTACCTCGGCAACTACGCCGACGGCCCCGCGCTCCCGGACGTCGGACTGTATCAGCCGACGTCCGCGAACGTCCTCGACGCGACGACGGAGGACTACGAGAAGCTCCGCGTCGGCGACGTCCGGACGCGACGCGACGGCCGGACGGTGACGATCGAGGCGACGGCGCGCTACAAGCCCGACGACGAGGACGCCCACGAGACGGACCAGTGGGGGTACACGGAGACCGACTACGTGGAGGCGTTCGCGCTCGCGGACCTCGAGGAGACCGCGGCCGCGCTCGTCGAGGCGTTCGTCCCCGTCGCCGTCGAGAAGGCCGACGGCTTCGCGGGCTTCCGCGATAACGCGACGAAGACGAACTCGCTCGTGGATCGCCTACAAGCCGTCACGCTCCCCGATCCCGACGACGTGGCGGCGGACCTCGAACGCTACGCGGAGACGAAGGCCCGCGCGGACGACCTCGACGCGAAGATCGAACAGACGGACGCGCTCATCGACGAGATCGTCTACGACCTCTACGGGCTGAGCGACGAGGAAATCGAGATCGTCGAAGAGGCGGTCGGAGAGTAGCGTCGTCCCCGTCGCCGAGCGACGCGAGGCGCTTTCCCGTCGAGCGTGGGGGAGGCGATGGTGCGACCGACACACCAGATACCGAGTGACCCGCGTGTCGAGAGTGAAGTGCTCACCATCGATCAGGCACACACCAGATACCGAGTGACTTCGGGATCA
>NZ_BATA01000006.1 GCF_000474235.1 Halarchaeum acidiphilum MH1-52-1 | reverse complement strand
GGAGGAACGACCCGTGAGCATGGGGAAGCCGTGAGGCTCCCGGAAAGCGAGTAGCGCGGGACCACGGGTCCCGCGAACCGGGCGGACGATACGATCGCCCGTCCGACGCGACCGTCCGCTAGCTCCACCGCCGCCGCGCGATCAACAGCGCGACGATCAGACACAGTACGAGGAGCACCCAGAGCGGGATCAGTCCCGGCCCGGCCGTGCGCGCCGCCGGGGTCGTCTCGCTCGGCGTCCCGGGCGTCTCGCTCACCGGTGTCCCGTTCGTCGTCCCCTCGGCCGTCGCGGGGTTCGGTGTCCCGGTATCGCCGTCAGACGGCGCTTCGCTCTCTGATCCCGTCGGGTCGCTCGCTGCCGATTCCGTAGCCGTCGTCATCGACTCTGACGCCGTAGTGGTGGTCGTCGCGTTCGCCGTCGGCGTCGAATTCGCGTCCGTCGCCGTCGACTCGCTCGTCGTCTCCGTGCTGGGAACGTAGCCCCCGCCGTCGTCATCGTCGTCGGAGACGTAGCCCCCGCCGCCGTCATCGTCGTCGGAGACGTAGCCCCCGCCGCCGTCATCGTCGTCGGTGTTTGCGTCGTTCCCGCTCCCCTCGGTGGCGTTCGTGGCGTTCGTGGCGTTCGTCGCGGCCGCGGTGACCGAGACGTTCAGCGCGGCCGTCCCGACGTTTCCCGCCGCGTCCGTCGCCGCGAGCGTGGCCGTCTCGTTCCCCACCGCGTCGTAGCCGTGCGAAACCGACTCGCCGGTCGCGTGCGCTCCGTCACCGAACGTCCACGCGTACGCGACGATCCGCGTCACCCCGTCGTTCGCCGTCTCGGGTTCGAACGTCGCGGTGGCGTTCACCGATACGTTTCGGGACGCGTTGAGCGTCACCGTCGGCGGCGTCGTGTCGCGCGTGAGGGCGGTCGTCCGCGCGCTGTCCGTGCTCCCCTGCCCGTCGCGGGCCGTCACCGTGACGCTCGCCGGCCCGTTCGCCATCGCCGACGCGTTCCCGACGTCGGTCGTCGTCCGGTAGGTGCCGTCGTCGACCGCGGTGAGTGCGACCGTCCCCGCGTCGAACGCCGAGAGGTCGGCCCGCACCCCCGCGACGTCACCGGAGACGGTCGCCCCCACCGTCACGCGGTCCGTGGCGTTGACGGCGCCGTTCGCGTCCGTCGCGTCGGCCAGCGTCGCGTTGCGGATCCGCGGTCGGCGATCGTCGACCGCTGCCGTCGCCGAGGCGTTCCCGCGCCACTCGATGCCGCTCTCGGACGTGGCACGAGAGACGGCGAACGTGTAGTTCCCGTCCGCGCTCGCGTTCACCGCCTCGGCGTAGCGGTACGGCTCGCTACCGGCCTGCGTGAAATCCGCGAAGTCGAGGGTAGTGTTCGTCGGGCCGTCGAGTGAGAGCGAGGCGTCCGCGACGGACTGCGTCGCGTCGAACGCCGCGCGGAGATCACCGTCCGCGCTCGCGTTGAGGGTGGCGTTGTCGACTTCGAAGGTGGGGAGGGTAGCGTTCGCGACGAGATTGCCGTCGTCGACCTGCCCGTCCTCCGACGTCGCCCGCGTCAGCGTGACGGTGTAGTTGCCGCCGGCGTTCGCGTCGTACTGGCCGGTATAGGTGTAGGGCGGGGCGCTATCGCTCGTGGCGAAATTCGAGAGACCGAGCGTGGCGTTCGACGGTCCCGAGACGTCGATGGTCGCCCCGCTCAGTTTCCCCGTCGAGTTGAACGCGATGTCGAGTCGCTGATCGGGTGCCGCCGTGGCGTTCAGATCGGTGACGTTGAATCTCACGACCACGGTCGCGTCGTCGCTCCGATTGCCCCGCCAGTCGATGCCGCCCTCCGACGTCGCGTCGGAGACGGTGAACGCGTAGTCGCCGTCGGCGGTGGTGTTCACCGTCTCGGCGTAGCGGTACGGCTCGCTGGCGACCTGTGTGAAATCCGCGAAGTCGAGCGTAGTGTTCGTCGGGCCGTCGAGTGAGAGCGAGGCGTCCGCGACGGGACGTGATGCGTCGAACGCCGCGCGGAGATCGCCGTCCGCGCTCGCGTTGAGGGTGGCGTTGTCGACTTCGAAGGTGGGGAGGGTGGCGTTCGCGGTGAGTTCGTCGTCGTCGACCTGCCCGTCCTCCGACGTCGCCCGCGTCAGCGTGACGGTGTAGTTGCCGCCCGTGTCCGGATCGTAGTCTCCCGTGTAGGTGTAGGGCGGGGCGCTCTCGTTCGTGGCGAAATTCGAGAGACCGAGCGTGGCGTTCGACGGTCCCGAGGCGTCGATGGTCACGCTGTCCAGTTCTTTCGTGGCGTTGAACGAAATCTCGAGGCGCTGATTCGGTGCCGCCGTGGCGTTCAGGTCGGTGACGTCGAATCTCACATCCACGGTCGCGTCGTCGCTCCGATTGCCCCGCCAGTCGATACCGCCTTCCGACGTCGCGTCGGAGACGGTGAACGCGTAGTCGCCGTCGGCGGTGGTGTTCACCGTCTCGGCATAGCGGTAGGGTTCGCTGGCGGTCTGCGTGAAATCCGCGAAGTCGAGCGTAGTGTTCGTCGGGCCGTCGAGTGAGATCGAGGCGTCCGCGACGGACTGCGTCGCGTTGAACGAGGCTCTGAGAGCCCGATTCCCGCTCGCGTTGAGGGTGGCGTTGTCGACTTCGAAGATGGGGAGGGTGGCGTTCGCGGTGAGTTCGTCGTCGTCGACCTGCCCGTCCTCCGACGTCGCCCGCGTCAGCGTGACGGTGTAGTTGCCGCCGGCGTTCGCGTCGTACTGGCCGGTATAGGTGTAGGGCGGGGCGCTCTCGTTCGTGGAGAAATTCGAGAGACCGAGCGTGGCGTTCGACGGTCCCGAGGCGTCGATGGTCACGCTGTCCAGTTCTTTCGTGGCGTTGAATGTGATGCCGAGTCGCTGGTCGGGTGCCGCCGTGGCGTTCAGATCGGTGACGTTGAACCGGGTGACGACGGTCGCGTCGTCGCTCTGATTGCCCCGCCAGTCGATACCGCCTTCCGACGTCGCGCCGGAGACGGTGGCCGTGTAGTTGCCGTCCTCGTCCGGCGCGTACGTCGCGTTGTACGTCCACCACGTCCCGTCGCTCGCCGTCGCGTCGAAGCCGTCGAGGGCGACCGAGTGCTCGCTCCCGTTCGGACCCGTGACGGCCGCGTCGATCGACTGGAGTTTCTCGTTCGCCTTGACGGAGAACGCGAGCGTCCCCGACTCGTTCGTCAGCGTGGCGTTCGAGACGGTCAGGGGGGCGTCCGGCATCCACGCCACGCCCCCGTCGTTCGTCGTCACGATGTCGTTCCTGCTCGCGTCCGTGACGGTGCCGGTGGTGCCGTTCAGCGACGCCCACTTCACGGTGTTCGCCGACCCCTTCGCTTCGTAGAGGAACTCGACGCCCGAATCGTCCGTCCAGTCGACGCCCGCGACCGTGTGTTTGGCGACGCCGCCCTCGACGACCGTCGTCACGTTCGCGTCGGTGCCCTTCGGTGCGGCGAGCAACGCGTTGTTGCTCCCGTCGACGAACGGGACGCGCGCGACGCCGTCGCCGTCGAAGTCGCGGGGCGCGCCGACCCCGAGGCCGCTGTTCGAGCCGATGCCGCTCGTGTAGAACTTCACGACCCCGTCGCCCGTCTCGTTGTAGTACTTGAGTCCGTCCGACGACCCGACGAAGACGATCTCCGGGACGCCGTCGCCGGTGATGTCGGCGACGCCGAGCGCGGCGTTCGCCGCCGTGTCCGTCGAGACGACCGGCTCCGTCGTGCCGTTGTCGTACGCGCGGCTGAGTCTCTCGTTCCCCGACGAGGTGCGCCGAACGTAGTAGACCGCGGGCGTCCCGTCGCCGTTCAGGTCGCCGACGGCCATCTTCGTCTTCGTCTTCTTTGCGTTATCTGCCAACTGTTCGCGTTCACCGGTCCGATCGACGACGCCGAGCGTCTGCTGGTCGGTGACGTACGGCACCTCGACGTACCCGTCGCCGTCCACGTCACCGCCCTTTCCGACGACCTCGGCCGAGACGCCCGTGTCGATCGTCGCCCCGCTCTCGGTGACGAGCGTGACGCTCTCGGTACTCGAACTCACGTAGCCGAACTGTACTGCGCCCGTCGCGTCGCCGCTCCCGCTCGCGGCCACGACGCCACCGACGCCACCACTCGCGAGCGAGCCGACGAGCAACACCACCATCGCGATCGTCCGCGATGTCGCCAGTGTGACTCGACTCATCTTCAATTATATTGTCAGCCAGTCTAAAATGCCTTATCGCCGATACCGGTGGTCGATTCGCGACATCGACCGTGTCGGACGGTCCCACCGCTCTCGGCCCGCTCCGCGGGTTTTTACGGCTCGGGCCGCATACGGGACGTATGAGCGAACACGTCGAGCGGGCGCCCGTCGCGTGCCCGTCCTGTTCTCCCGACCGGGAGACGGTCCACGAGGTCCTCACCACCGGCGGGGGGACTGCCACGGTCCGCTGCACGGAGTGCGGACACACCCACAAAGCCCCCCTCGAATCCGAGGACACCGTCGAACCGACCGTCGTCGTCTCGCAGGACGGCGAGTCGTTCACCGCGTCCGTCGAGATGCCCGCGGACGAGTCCGTCGAGACCGGCGAGGAGTTCATCCTCGAGACGGAGGAGGTCATCATGCAGGTCCGGATCACCGACATCGAGGTCGGGCCGGAGAAGCGCGTGACGCGCACTCCCGCCGGCGAGGTGGAGACGTTCTGGACGCGCGCCGTCGACAACGTCTCCGTCCCCGTCACCGTCCACCCGCGCGACGGCGAGGGCGACGGCACCCGCAGCCTCGACCTCCAACTCCCGGGCGACGAGGAGTTCACCATCGGCGAGACCTACGAGTTCGGCGACGAGGAGTTCGAGATCGAGGGCATCCACATCCGCGAGGACGCCATCGAGCGCTACGACTTCCAGAAGCTCGGCCACGAGGGCGACACCGTCCTCGCCAAGGACGTCAAGCGGATCTACGGCGTCGATAAGTCCTCGAAGGCGTGGTCGGCTTGGTAGGCTAGGGTTTCGGCCCCCACTTTTTCACGCGTCGCGCGCGCGGACTCGATCATGGCGTACGAGGAGGAACGCGACCGGTTGGCCGATCGGCTCGCCCGACGACACGACCTCGACGAGCGCGTCGTCGACGCGATGCGAACCGTCCCGCGACACGCGTTCGTCCCCGAGGCGCGCCGCGACGACGCGTACGCCGATCGCCCGCTCCCCATCGGGCACGACCAGACGGTCAGCGCCCCGCACATGGTCGCCGTGATGGCCGACCACCTCGACTTGCACTCTGCGGAGACGGTCCTCGAAATCGGGACGGGCTGCGGGTATCACGCGGCCGTCACGGCCGAACTCGTCGGCGCCGAGAACGTTTACAGCGTCGAGTACGTCGACACGCTCGCCGAGGACGCCCGCGACAACCTCGCGGACGCGGGCTACGAGGAGGTGCACGTCCGGCGGGGCGACGGACGCGAGGGGTGGCCCGCGGGTGCGCCCTACGACGCCGCGTACCTCACCTGCGCCGCGCCGACGGTGCCGGACGCGTCCTCGAACAGACGCGCGCGGGCGGACGCGTGCTCGCACCCGTCGGCGACCTCGCGCAGGAACTCGTGCTCGTTCGCGTCCGCGAGGACGGCACCGAGCGCGAGCGGCTCGGCGGCGTCCGGTTCGTCCGGATGCAGTAGGGAGGCGCGCGTCGGACCGTTCAAGTCCTTCGACCGCTATCGACGCGTATGGAGTACGCGGCCGCGCGGGACGGCATGGTCGACAGCCTCGAACACGAGCTGCGGGGCGTCGTCGAACCCGATCCCGTCGGGACGGCGATGCGCGCCGTTCCGCGCCACGAGTTCGTCGACGAGGCCGACCACCGGGCGTACAACGACCGGTCGTTCGAGCAGTACGGCACGCGCGTGCTCGCGCCGAGCACCGCCGGCGCGCTCGTGCAGGCGCTCGCGCCCGAACCCGGCCACGACGTGCTCGTCGTCGGCGCGGGCGTCGGCTACACGAGCGCGGTGCTCGCCGAGATCGTCGGCGACGAGGGGGTTCACGCCGTCGACATCGCGCGCCGGGTCGTCTGGGCGGCCCGCGACAACCTCCGTCGCGCGGGCTACGGTGGCGCGCTCGTCGACCGTCGCGACGGTGCGCGCGGCTTCCCGGAGTACGCGCCGTTCGACCGCATCCTCGTCGAGGCCGCGGCCGTCGACGTGCCGCGCGCGCTTCGCGACCAGCTCGCTCCGGACGGCCGACTCGTGATGCCGCTCGGTGCGGGCGAACAGCGCCTCGCCGTCGTCGACGGCAGTGGTGTCGTCCGCGAGGGCGAGACGGTCTCCTTCGATCCGCTGCTCGTCGAGGGCGAACAGGGCGGCGTCCCGGTCCGCAACCGGACCGCTCGCGAGGATCGCGAACACGCCCGGCGGCACGCCGAACGCCGGCGCGGCTGGGAGCACGACTGGATCGAGTGGGACTAGCGGACGACGAGGACGTCCGCGTTCGCGCGCCGGTCGGCGTACTGCCCGCTCGGCGGCTTGACCGTGATCGTCAGCGTCCCCTGATCGGCCGTCGCCGACAGCGTCGGCGTCGCGCGGAGCGTCGCGACGCCCGTCTCGTTCGTCCGCCCGACGACCGGCTTCCCGCCCGCGAGACCGGCGGTGTCCGCGCTCAGGACGACGGTGACGTCGGGGACGGCGTGGCCGGCGGCGTCGACCGCCGCGACGGCGATGGTCCCGTTCCCGGGATGGACGACGTCGGGCGTCGGATGGGCGTCGAGTTCGGTCGTCGTGAGCGCGCCGACGCCGCTGACCATGTTGAGCATGACGCCGAGGACGGCGGTGCCGACGACGAACGCGACGACGAGGCGGATCGGCAGGCCGCGACGCCGCGGTCGTCGCCGGACGGGAGGTGGGGAGTCTGGACGTTGGGAGTCGGGAGGCTAGAAGTCGGGATGTTGGGAGTCTGGACGTTGAGGGTCGAGAGGCTGGAAGTTGGGAGGTGGGGAGTTGGGATGTTGGGAGCCGGGAGGCTGGAAGTTGGGAGATCGGGTGTCGAGAGGCCGAGGGTCGGGAGGTCGGGTGTCGGGAGATCGGGTGTCGAGAGGTCGAGTGTCATGTTCCTCCGTGCTCCGCCATCGGACTTGAAGTCGCGTCCGGGGGTTTGATAGCGGGGGACGGCGACGTGTCCGTATGGTCGACGGGGATCCCCGCGTCGTGTTTCCGCTCGCGGCCGTGCTCTCGGTGGTCTACGCCGCGATCGTCGTCTACGGGGCGTCGATCGTCGGATACGTCGCGTTCTCGCTCCCGATCGTGATCGGGACCGCCGCCGTCGTCTTCGTCGCGACGTACCTCGCGATCCTGCGGTAGCGATCTCGCCGTCGCCGTCGTCTCCTGACCCGGAATCATCGGATACGCCGGTTCTCCTCACCGTTCTCGCGGACGCGCTCGCGTGGTCTCCGGCCCACGGACCGGTGGGTTTGGCCGGCCTAAAACAAAGCGACTATATGGTTTTAGGATGGCCTAAACCATATGCCGCGAACGAAACGACGCCACGTCCGACGCATCGGTATCGTCGCGATCGCCCTGCTGCTCTGTTGTTCGGTCCTCGCCGGGATCGGCGCGGCGGCGGGTCCCGTGAGTTACGTCACGGTCTCGAACGTCAGCGTCTCGGACGACGCGCCGACCGTCGGCGACACGATCACCGTCACCCCCACCATTCGCCACTCCAGCGCGGGCGAGGGCGGCTTCCACGTCACCGAGGTCACGCTCGCCGACTCCGACGGCGACCGGCTATCGGAACTCGGCGACCTCGGAACGATCGGTTCCGGGGAGACCATCGACGCCCCGATGCGAGCGTCCTTCTCGACCGCCGGTGAGAAACGCCTCACCGTCCACGTCCGCGGCGAAGTCCTCGACGCGAACGGCACCGTCCAGACGCTGACCCAACTCACGTATCCGGTCTACGTCCACGCCTACGCCGCCGCGTCCTCGACGAAGCCCCGCGTTCACATCGACGCCCCCGACTCGATGGTCGCCGGCACCGAATCCACCGTCCGCGTCACGGTCTCGAACGGCGGCGACAGCGATCTCACCGACGTCACGATCCGCCTCGACGACTTCGGCGATCGCATCGACGCCCAGACGCGGATGCGTCCGACGATCCCCGCCGGCAACATGACGACGTTCACCTTCACCGTCACCCCCAGCGAGACCGGCGACGTGAACCTGAAGGCGACGCTCGACTCGGCGTCCCAGCGCGCGACCGGTCTCGGGTCGAGCGACGTCGAGGCGCTCGACGATACGGTGCGCGTCGACGCCACGACGGTCCACCGGAACAACTCGACGCACCTCCAGTACCACGTCGCGAACGCCGGGAACGCCCCGATCAGCGACGTCCTCGTGACCGGTCGCGCCCCCGACGTCTCCCTCCCGAGCGCGTCCACCGACCGCATCGGCGCGTCGGCCGCGACGACCCTCACCGTCCCGGTCGACACCGTGCCGTCCCGGGCATCGCTCAACGTCACGTACACCATCGGCGGCGAGACCCATCGCTCCCGGCAGACGATCAGCCCGGCGGGGCTACGGGCGGACGCGACGAACGACACCGCGGACGCGTCGTCCGCGACCGTCGCACAGGACGCCCTCCTCGGCGGCGGACCGCACGGCATTCCGCTCGCTGGCATCGGACTCCTCTTCGGCGGGATCGCCGCCGGCGGCGTCGCCGGCACCCGCTTTCGTCGATAGCGATACGACCGAGCGGTGATCGCGAAGGAATCAACACGACCGAGCGGTGATCGCAAAGAAATCAATTCGTCACGCGCGCACGCGTAGTCGCGAGCGACGAATCGCGACCCGACCCCACCGTCGCCCCGTCCTCGACCCCGGCCGCGCCGCCGGACGGGCCCATCCCGTCAGACGCGTGTGCGACGCCCTCACAGGCCCGTTCGCGGGGGACCACGTACACAAAGTATTTACCGGCGAACGCTCTTGTAGGTGATGTACTCCTACCGGACTGGACTGTCTAGTACCGCCGCGCTGGCGGGTTCGAACGGCACGACAGTCGAACCAGACAATCCAAACAATGTCAGACCACAATTCCAAGCTCCGCGCGGTCTTCCTGACGGCGCTGATGGTGCTCTCCGTCTTCGGAGCCACCGTCGCGTTCGCCGGGGGGGCTGCTGCGGCTGGTACACCCACTAATGGCTCTATCGGCTACGATACAGTCGATTCTGGAGCCTCCAACACGAGCGACATCGTGTTTGACGTACCGAATCTGAACGACAACAACAGCGGTCAGACTGTCAACTTTACTGTCAGTCTCGACAATGGTGCGAATTTCAGTAGCATCGACAGTGTTAGTGTGAACAACAGCAGCGCTATCGGTGGATCCCCCTCCAGTAGCGCTCAGGTTGACGACAACGGTGATATCGTGTTCGCTGTCCAACCGACCTCGTCCAACGTTGACGAGCAGTTCACACTCAACAGCGCAGCTGCTCAGTACCCCAACGTTGACTCGAACGCCACGGTCACGGCGAACGTGGACGTCAATGACTCCGGCGGGGACAATGCAAACCATAGCATCGGCTCTGTCCAAGTCGTTGCCGACTCTGGTAGCGACAACACCACTGGTGACAACACCACTGGTGACAACACCAACAACGGCAGTTACACCTACCAGAACTACAACCGCGCCGCGAACAAGGATGGCACGGGTAACGCGACGACGGGAGACAACGACGAACGGATCTTCGTCTTCCCGAACGCGACCGTGTTCAAGGGCGAGGAGGACATCCAGTTCGCTGGTACCCTCCACCGTAGCCTGACGGGCGTCTCCGGTAACGCGGAGGGGACGCAGCTCAGCCCGCCGGTCTCGCAGGATCAGGCGGAGGGCCTCTACTCGAACGACGGACAGCCGGGCTCGAAGTACGTCTCCGTCAACACGCCGCGCATCACGCACTTCAAGATCCACCCGACCGACAGTATGGATCAGGACATCGGCGGTAGCTCCATCCCGGAGTCCGCGGCCGATAACCTGACCGTCGTCGCGGACTGGAACTTCAAGCAGGCTGAGAACCTCGAGATCGAGGTCGACAACGCGAACGGTCTCGACATCACGGACGAGGTTCTCACGACCAAGCCGCACCATCTGAGCGGCACGGATAATACTGGTGCCGACCAGATGTCCGAAGCGAACGCCGACGATGACGGCCGCGTCTCGTGGACGCTCGACCTGAGCGATCAGGACGCGGGCGACTACTCGATCAACGTTGCCGGGACGGACGAGCTCTCGTTCGGCGCGGCGACGCAGACGAAGACGCTCACACTGAGTTCGCAGGACCAGATCTCGCTGGATCTGGACTCCGATTCGGTGACGCAGGGCGATAAGGTGACGTACACGATCCGCGGCAGCTCTGCGGGCAATCAGCACGTCGTCACGATCGACGGGAACGACCTGCGTGACGGCGTGACGGCGAGTCAGGCGCGCAAGGCGCTGCGCAACACCGGTGACGTCGACGACGTCGGCATTGTCACGAACGACGGCGATGTCTACTCCGGCTCGGACGACGTGTCGAATGTCAGTCGCGACGACATCGACTACGTGTACGCGAACCTGACGATCGACGACGACACGGGTGTCGCGGTCGGTTCGATCGACGCCCAGTACCTCGACGACACGTCCGTCGAAGTGGACGTCTATCAGGCTGGTGACGATATCTCGACAGTCGCTGCCAGCGATGCGTCCGAGGAGGACTCGCCCACCCTCGAAGTCAACGAGGGCGAAATCACGATCACGAACCCGACCAACACGTACGTGACGGGTTCGCAGGTCGAGGTCAACGGCACGGCGCCGTCGGGTCTCGACGACATCGCGGTGTACGCCCGCGATCAGGGCGAGTACAAGCTGGTCGACCTCGACGGGAATACGGACAACGGCATTCAGGCGACGACGTCCGTCAAGAGCGACGGGACGTGGTCGGAGGATGACGTCGTGCTCTCGCACGGTGACGCGCCGGGCAACGACATCTTCCGGATCAAGGGCACGTTCCGCCTCGGTGCGATCGACGTGCAGGACGTCCCGCAGAGCGACGACTACGACGGTCCGGCGAAGTCGATCTCGGTGTCGGACTTCAACTCCGGGACGAGCGGTCAGAAGTCGATTCGCGTGACCGGCACGTCGCTGACGGCGACCTTCCAGACGGTGAACGGACAGGTCGCGAGCGACGCTGACGGCACGCTGGACGTGAACGGTACGGCGCCGGGCGCGGACGACGTGCTGCTCGGCTTCGTCGACGAGCGCGGGAACGTGCAGTACCGCACCGCGAGCGTCGACGACGACGACTACACGTTCGATGCGGACGACGTCGCCGTCTCCGACCTGACGCAAGGGACGGTTCACGCGTTCGCGTACCACATCGGTCAGGACGGCTACGTCGGTGACGGCGACCTCGCGAGTCAGGACGGTGACGCGACCGGCCTGCGCGCGATGCAGGGCTACCTCGACTATCTGAACGACCGTTCGCTGGACGGGAGTCAGGTGATCAACTCGATCGAATCCGAGACGGTGAACGACACGGCCTCGGACGACAACATGGCGGAGACGACGTTCCGTCTGACGGACGCGTCGACGCGCATCAACACGGCGTACACCGAGGACCACGAGGCCTCGGGTATCAACCCGCTGGGCGTCGGCACGACGGCGATGGTCTCGGGTCAGACGAACCTGCAGCCGGACGACAACACGATCACCGTCGAACTGCAGAACGACAACGGTGACACGCTGTCGCTGACTTCCACGGACTCGTGGGACTACGACGGCCAGTGGTCGACCGAGCTGCCGGTCGACTCTGACGTCTCGCCGGGCAACTACACGCTGCACCTCGACGACGGTGAGAACACGGATACCGTCGACGTGCAGGTCGTGAGTGCGGACGAACTCCCCACCACGAGCACCTCGACGTCCACCTCGATGTCGACGAGCACGAGCACGTCGATGTCGACGAGCACGAGCACGACGAGCACGACGACGTCGACGTCGACGTCCTCCTCGTCGAGCACGTCGGGCACCAGCTCGCCGGGCTTCGGTGTGGGTCTCGCGCTGGTTGCGCTCGCGGGTGCGGCCCTGCTGGCGCTCCGCCGCGAGAACTAACCTGAATCACGACTGACCGGCGAAACCGGTCATTGCGTTTCGGTTCGCGGTTCTTCTTTCGACGCCACGTCGCGTAGTCGCGACGCCGTGTCGCTCTCCGCTCGAAGCGAGACACCCGCCTCTTTATGGTATCCCGCGCTCTCGTTTCGGATACGACACTCACGTAGCCATGAGTTCCTCTCGCGCGATCGCCCTCCTCTGTGGTCTCCTCGTCCTCTCGACGGGTGCCACTGCGTTCGCACCCACGCAGTACGGGACGCGGACGGCCGCGCTGAGCGAGCAGTCGACGACGGGCGCTGTGACGACGCCGGGCCACCTCCCGGTCACCGCCGAGCGGAGCGGTTTCGCGTCGCCCGAGACGAGCGTCACCGACTCGCTCGCGATGGCGCACGCGACGCTCGATCAGCGCTTGACGCGAGCGACGCTGCAAGCCCGACTGGACGATGCGTCGAACGAGACCGAGCGACGGCGGATCGTCTCGAACGCGACGGACGTCCTCGGTGAGCGGACGAACGCGCTCGTCGCTGACGCGTCGGGTGCCCGCGAACGGTTCCGCCGGGGGTCGCTCTCCGCCGACGAGTACGTGTCGACGCTGGTCTCGATCGACGCGCGCGCGTCGTCGCTGATATCGCTCGCCCAGTTCGTCAAGAACCGCCCCCCAGCAAACGCCGTGACGGAGACACGCACCGCACAGTACCGCTCACAGCTGCTCGGGTACACGGACGATCTCCGAAGCGGTATCGCGGACACGTACCGTGGCCAGTCCAATCTCGACCTCGATCGGGTCTACGTCGAGGCCGGCCCGAACGGCTCCGCGCTCTCGTCGATCAGTGACGGGACGTACACCCGGGCCGCCACGCGTCCCTCGAACTACGACGAGAACCCCGGTGCGGTGCCCTCGGGGGGCGACGTCATCGCGCACGTCCAAGACCTCTACCCGTGGGTGATGAATCAGAGCACCGGCGTCAGCTTCGTCCCCATCCCGATCCAATCGACGTCCGCGAAGTACGCCTATCGGCTGACGCTCACCTACGCGAACGGGAGCGTCCACTCGTACGTCGACATGAGCACCGACCGGGTCTATCAGGAGACGCAGACGCTCTCCCCCGACGGACTCGCGGCGTCCCCCGACGTCTCGGCGACGAACGGCTCGACCCGGGTCGCGGTCAGCCGGACCTATCCCGGCGGGCCGCTCCGCGTCGCGGTGACGGCGGACGGGGACCCGACGGCGGCGACGATCACCGTCGCGAACCACACCGTCGGCACGACGGGTGCAGATGGACGCCTGCGGGCGCTCTCGCCGAGCGGGTCGTTCACCGTCCGCGCGACGACGAGCGACGGGACCACGGTCCGCGTCCGGACGTCGTCCGTGGCGACCTGATGGCCTCATCGAGACGCGCTGACACACCTGAAATCGGCACGTTGCGCCGGTTTGTTGCCGATGCGTTTCGAAGACTTTTTCCACCGTACTGACTAACCAAACAGTTGGTTAGCCACCAGATGACTGACGCCGAATCGAGACTCCTTCAGAACCGACAGCCGAACGGCATCGCAGCGCCCCGCACGCGCGCCCCACACGCACCACTATGAGCAAGGTGGTGGAGGGCATCGGGCGGGAGCGCTTGATCATCCTCGCCGGCCTCATGCTCGCCGTGTTGATGGCCGCGATGGACCAGACTATCGTCGCCGCCGCGCTCCCGGACATCCTCAGCGACTTGGGTGCGAGTCAGGACAAGATCACGTGGATCATCACCGCGTACCTGATCATGCAGGCGGCCTCGACGCCGCTCTACGGGCGGCTGAGCGACATGTATGGTCGCAAGCCCCTGTTCTTGGGCGCGATCATCATCTTCTGGGTCGCCTCCGGGCTCTGTGGCGTCGCGCAGAACGCGACGCAGCTCACCCTCTTTCGTGCGATTCAGGGGATCGGTGGCGGCGGACTGATCTCGCTGGCGCTGACGATCATCGGCGACATCTTCAGTCCGCGCGAGCGCGGTCAGTACATCAGCGGGATGTTCATCCTGATCGGGCTCGCGACGATCCTCGGCCCGCTCCTCGGCGGGTGGCTCACCGATCACTACACGTGGCGGCTGATCTTCGTGATCAACCTCCCGATCGGGCTGCTCGCGCTCGCGGTCATCGAACCGACGCTGGACCTCCCGGTTCCGGACGAAGACCACTCGATCGACTACCTCGGTGTCATCTTCCTCTTCGTGACGACCGTCGCGGTCATCGTCGTCTCCGAGAAGGGGAGCGACTGGGGATGGGGATCGTGGGGGATCGACCTGCTCATCGTGACCGCGATCGTCGGTCTCGCGTTGTTCCTCTATCAGGAGCACATGTCCCGCGAGCCGATTCTTCCGCTCGCCCTGTTCAAGAATCCGGTCGTCGCGTGCGCGATCGGCCTCAGCTTCTGTGCCGGCATCGGGCGACTGCTCGTCATCAACTACATCCCGACCTTCCTCCAGTACACGCAGGGGGTCTCCTCGACGACCGCCGGCGCGCTCATCGCACCGATGATCATCGGGATGGTCGGCTTCTCCTTCGTCGTGGGGAACCTCATGACCCGGACCGGGCGCTACAAGCCGTTCCCGATCATGGGCGCCATCTTCGGTGCCGTCGGGTTCTTCTTACTCTCGACGATCCACGGAGGGACGGCGTTCACCACGCTCGCCGGGTACCTCTTCATCACGGGCGCGGGCTTCGGGCTGATCATGCCCGTGCTCACGACGGCCTCGCAGAACGCCGTCCGACCCGAGTACCTCGGCGTGGTGACGACGATCATCACCTACCTCCGGACGCTCGCGGGCGGTCTCGGCGTCTCCGTTTATGGGACCCTGTACAGCAACTCGTTCAGCGACATGATGGTCCGCATCGCCGGTCGCGGCCAGTCGCGCGGGGGGCTCGATCCCGTCCTGCTCCACACGCCGCAGTACGGACGCGTGCTCCGCGACGACATCGTTCGGGCCGTCTCGCTGAGCATGGACAAGATGTTCCTCTACCTCGTTCCCGTGATGGCGGTCGCGTTCGTCATCGCGCTTCTCCTCCCCGAACTCTCCCTCTCGCAGCAGTCGAACGTCGAAGAGATGGAGGG
This sequence comes from Halarchaeum acidiphilum MH1-52-1, assembly GCF_000474235.1. Lineage (GTDB taxonomy): Archaea > Halobacteriota > Halobacteria > Halobacteriales > Halobacteriaceae > Halarchaeum > Halarchaeum acidiphilum. The sequence continues at coordinate 37,752 of NZ_BATA01000006.1, read as the reverse complement.
CGACGACAGCACCGACGCACAACCGACCAGCGACTGACGACCTCAACACAGACACACCACACCAATGCAGTACGAACGACTCATCACGAGTGCAGTCCTCGCGCTCCTCCTCTTGAGCGCCGCACCGATCGCCGTCTCCGCCGTCGACGCGAACAACAGCGTGGCGGGCCACCCCGACCTCCACGCCTCGGTCACCGACAACGAGTTCACGGCCGGGACGGAGGCGACGCTCCCGCTCTACGTGCAGAACGACGGCGTCATCCTGCAGGGCGGGAACGCCCAGTACGAGGAGCGCGTGAAGACCGCCCGCGCGACACAGCTCTCGATTTCGAGCGGGAGCAGTCCGATCACCGTTCACACGAAGAACTATCCCGCTGGCAACGTCAAGGACGGCTCGAACGGCCCGTACCCCCTCGACATCACCGTCCCCGAGGGCACGAAGCCCGGGACGTACCACCTCTCGGTCCACGCGAAGTACGACTACACCGCGCAGGTCCGCTACGGACCCGAGCAGCCGCGGTACACGGACTTCTCCCGCGACGTGACGTTCGACGTGCCGGTCGTCGTCCGCGACCGCGCGCAGTTCAAGGTCGTGAATCACTCGACCGACGCCCGCATCAATCAGCGCGGGACGTACAGCGTCTCGATCAAGAACGTCGGCTCCGAGGTCGCGACGAACGCGGACGTGAAGGTGTCCTCGCAGACGCAGGCCATCACGTTCGGTTCGTCCGGACGCTCGGCGAGCGCCTCCGTCGACAAGTGGGAGCCCGGTGAGACGAAGACGGTCACCTACGACACCGCCGTGGACGACATCGCGGACGTCCACAACTACTCCGTCCCCGTGGGCATCACGTTCGCCGACGCGGACGGCGTCACCCGGAAATCCAACCGTCTCCTCACGACGTTCCGTCCCCGGCCGGAGCAGAAATTCGGCGTGAACGACGTCCAGAGCACGCTGCGAATCGGCCGCAGTGACGGGACCCTTTCGGGGACGGTGACGAACACCGGTCCCGAGCCAGTCCACGACGCGACGCTCGTCATTAAGAACAACCTCTCGTCGCTCTCCTTCGATCAGCGCTCGTACGCGCTGCCGGATCTCGGCGTCGGCGAGAGCGCGTCCTTCTCCTTCGACGGGGGGACGGTCCCGAAGACCGCGAACGCGAGTTCGCTCCCCGTCGAGCTGGCGGTCCACTACGACAACGAACAGGACGACCCGTACACGAGCGACGTCCACGAGGTCCACGCCGACGTCGGCTCGCACGAGTCCCTGTTCAACGTCACGCAGGTCGGCACGATCGCGTCCGGCACCCGTGGCGACACGCCGAAGGACTCCGACTGGAGCAAGCTCACCTTCGAGGTGACGAACACCGGCGATACGACGCTCCACAACGTCAAGCCGAGCATCGTCTTCGACAGCCAGTACTTCGAGCGGCCGATCGAGAGCAACTACCGGACGGGCGTCATCAAGACGCTCAAGCCCGGCGAGTCGCAGACCGTGACGTACGCCGTGAGCGCCTCCGGGGCGTCCGGCGGGACGACGTATCCGCTCGACGTCGTGGTCAACTACGACCAGCCGAACGGCGTGACGCGGACGACGACGTCGTACACCGTGCCGATCGATATCGCGCAGAGCTCCTCGCTCCCGCTCCTGCCGATCGGTGGCGGCGCGATCATCCTGATCGGGATTCTCCTCGGCGCCTTCATCTGGAAGCGCCGCTCGCCCGACGAGGAATAGCGACTCGATAGCCGCCGTTTCTCCTCTCTCGCCCTTCCCTTCTCGCCATCTCCTGACTCACGTCCCCCGCTTTCCTTCCTCTCGGCTCCTCGTCTCTCGCCGGTCGCGGAGATCCGCCGCGCTTCGAACGCGTTCGACCGTTATCCATATACTCGCGAACACCCAACCCGAGGCACATGGCGCTCGAAACGACCGATGCGCTCGCGTGGATCGTCGTCGGGCTGTTCGCCGCGAGCGCCGTCCTCGCGACGCGTGACGACTACGCGCGCGCCGCGCGCTCCGTCGCCGCCGTCTCGTGGGTCCTGTTCGGCGTCTTCTGGGCGCTCCTCGTCCCGCACTTCTGGTTCGCGCAGAAGAGCGTCATCGAGACGATACTCGTCGCGGCCGCCGTCCCGGGATCGCTCTACGTCGCGTACCTCGTCTACGGCACGCGGCCATCGCTCATGATCCTCTCGCGCGCCGTCGCCGCGATGGGGATCATCTACCTCCCGGTGCTCACGATCGACGGCGTCGGGCGGGCGCTGATCGCCGCGACGGCGCGCGAGAGTGCGTGGCTCCAGAACGCCCTCGGCTATCACCCGCGGGTCCTCACCGGCCCGACGATGGAGTCCTCGCACACCGGCTTCCCCCACGCGTTCGTCTACGTCGTCGACGGGCATCGCTACCTCCTCGAAGTCCTCCTCGCCTGCACCGGGATCGGCAGCATCTCGCTCGTCGCCGGCGTCATCATCGCGCTGCGCGCGCCGCTGCGCCGGCGCCTCCTCGGTCTCGGCATCGCCGTCCCCGTCATCTACGCCCTGAACGTCGTCCGCGTCTCCTTCATCGCGATGGCGCACGGGAACCAGTGGTTCGACGGGCCGCTCGCCCATCGGATCGTCGCGATCGTCTTCAGCCCCACGCAGAGCGGCGTCACCTCCTACTACATCGCCGACCGCGTCATCGCACAGTCGCTCTCCGTCGTCGCGCTCGTCGCGCTCACGATCGTCCTGCTCCGCGTGCTGCCCGAGCTAGGGACCGTGGTCCGAGACCTCCTCTACCTCGCGACCGGGACGGAGTACGACGTCGCCGGACGCGCCGACTGAGGGGCGAGGAGTCCACGCTCCCCACGACGCGGAACGCTCGACTCCCGAACTGGACACCACAGCGCCACGGAGAGGCGTCGCTCGTCAAGATGGACGCGTTCGGGAAGGTGAAAGCGGACGGCTCACTCTACGCGTCGTCCGCTCACGACTCGTTCGTGACACGCAGAGCGGTCACTCACGGATTAGGTCGCTGAGAAAGCGCCCGGAGCGGGATTTGAACCCGCGTCACGACCGTGACAGGGTCGTATGATGGGCCACTACACCATCCGGGCTTCGAACGCATCTCTTCGTAGCCGGGTGAACTAATTAAGACTTTCTTTCTGCCCCCCTCCGAGGTACGTGTTCACAGAGCTATCGGGCTGGGTTCGTCGCGATCGACACCGGGACGAGGCCCCATACGCGTGCGGAGTTGGCAAGACTTAACCTCCGCGGACGTAAAAGGTACTGTAGTATCTCGTGAGAGCCGCTTCTGCCCCCACCCAGGTGCACCCATGGTAGATGAAAGCCAACACGAACTCGTGCCCGACCATACCGTCCTGCCGGAGGACGAGGTAGAGGACGTCCTTGAGGAGTACGACGTCGAGCGGACGTCGCTTCCGAAGATCAAACGCCGCGATCCCGCGCTTCCCGACGACGCCGAGACCGGCGACGTCGTGAAGGTCGTGCGCGACTCCCGAACCACGGACGAAGCCATCGTGTACCGACTGGTCATCGAATAATGCAACAGCAAGACCGACGACAGCTGTCGAGAGCGTACTTCTCGAAGGAACGGCTCGCCGAACACCACTACCGCTCGTTCAACGCGTTCCTCGAGCGGGGCATGCAGGACGTCGTCACCGAGAAAGAACGCATCGAGACGGACATCGGTGACAAGGAGGATCAGGAGCCGGTCTTCGTGGAACTCGGCGACGTCCGCGTGACGACGCCGCGCGTCCGCGAGGCCGACGGCTCCGAGGAGTTGCTCTACCCGCAGGAGGCCCGCCTGCGCAACATCACCTACTCCGCGCCCGTGTTCATGGAGATGAGCATCGTCCGCGGGGGGGAGGAAGAAGAGGAGACGGTCCTCGACACGACCGAGACGAAGGTCGGCCGGATGCCGATCATGGTCGGCTCCTCGAAGTGCAACATCGCGGACTTCTCAGATGAGGAACTCGTCGACATCGGCGAGGACCCCGCCGACCCCGGCGGGTATTTCATCGTCAACGGCTCCGAGCGCGTGCTGATGACCTCGGAGGACCTCGCGCCGAACAAGATCCTCGCCGAGTACGACACGAAGTACGGCGACGAGATTCAGGTCGCAAAGACGTTCAGCCAGCGCCGCGGCTACCGCGCGCTCGTGCTCTGCGAGCGCAACCGCTCGGGCATCCTCGAGGTCTCGTTCCCGTCCGTCTCGGGATCGATCAACTTCGTGACGCTCGTGCGGGCGCTCGGCCTCGAATCGGACGAGGAGATCGTCCACCGGGTCAGCGACGACCCGGAGATCGTGAAGTTCATGCTGGAGAACTTGGAGGAGGCCGACGTCCAGACGGAGGCGGAGGCCATCGAGACGCTCGGGAAACGCGTCGCCTCCGGGCAGGGCAAGGACTACCAGCTCAAGCGCGCGAACTACGTCATCGACCGCTACCTCCTCCCGCACCTCCACGAGGAGGGCGTCGAGGACGAGGAGACGCGGATCAACAAGGCGTACTACCTCTGCCGGATGGCCGAGGCGTGCTTCGAGCTCGCGCTCGATCGGCGCGAATCCGACGACAAGGACCACTACGCCAACAAGCGCCTGAAGGTCAGCGGCGACCTCATGAAGGACCTCTTCCGGACCGCGCTGAACAAGCTCGCGCGCGACGTGAAGTACCAGCTCGAACGCGCGAACATGCGCAACCGGCAGCTCACCGTGAACACGGTGGTCCGCTCGGACGTGCTGACCGAGCGCCTCGAACACCCGATCGCGACGGGGAACTGGGTCGGCGGGCGCTCTGGGGTCTCCCAGCTCGTCGATCGGACGGACCACATGGGCGTTCTCTCCCACCTCCGGCGGCTGCGCAGCCCGCTCTCCCGTTCGCAGCCCCACTTCGAGGCGCGTGACCTGCACGCGACCCAGTGGGGTCGCATCTGTCCCTCCGAGACGCCGGAGGGACCGAACTGCGGGCTCGTGAAGAACTTCGCGCAGGCGATGGAGCTCTCACAGAACGTGGACGACGAACAGGACCTGAAAACCGAACTCTCCTCGATGGGCGTGGAGGGAGTGCCCGGTCTGCAACACGAGAACGACGCGCCCGCGGACGACTAACACATGAGTCAGGCACGAGACGCGAAAGTCTACGTCAACGGGAGCCTCGTCGGGACCCACCCGGATCCCTACGAGCTCGCCGATCAGATCCGTGAATCCCGCCGACGCGGCGACGTCTCCGAGATGGTGAACGTCTCGGTGAAAGACCGTACCCGCGAAGTCATCGTGAACGCGGACGCCGGTCGCGCCCGGCGCCCGCTGCTCGTCGTCGAGGACGGCGAGACGATCGCCGACGAATCCGACGTCGAGGCCGTGCAGAACGGCGAGATGGAGTTCGAGGATCTCGTCGAGGAGGGGAAGGTCGAGTACATCGACGCCGAGGAGGAAGAGGACATCCTCGTCGCCGTCGACGAGGACGAACTCACCGACGACCACACCCACCTCGAGATCGACCCGCAGCTCATCTTCGGCATCGGCGCCGGGATGGTCCCCTACCCCGAGCACAACGCCTCGCCGCGTATCACGATGGGCGCGGGGATGATGAAGCAGAGTCTGGGGCTGCCCGCGGCGAACTACCGGATCCGCCCGGACACCCGCCAGCACATCATGCACTACCCGCAGGCGGCGATGGTCAACACCCAGACCACCGAGCAGATCGGCTACGACGACCGCCCCGCGGGGCAGAACTTCACGGTCGCCGTCATGTCCTACGAGGGGTTCAACATCGAGGACGCTCTCGTCATGAACAAGGGGTCGGTCGAGCGCGCGCTCGGCCGCTCGCACTTCTTCCGCACCTACGAGGGTGAGGAACGCCGCTACCCCGGTGGACAGGAGGACCGCTTCGAGGTCCCCGGCGAGGACGTCCGCGGCTCGCGCGGCGAGGACGCGTACACGCACCTCGACGAGGACGGGATGGTCAATCCCGAGACGCAAGTGGACGAGAACTCCGTCCTGCTCGGAAAGACCAGTCCCCCCAGATTCCTCGAAGAGCCGGACGACATGGCGGGGCTGAGCCCGCAGAAGCGCCGCGAGACGTCCGTGACGATGCGTTCGGGCGAGGACGGCGTCGTCGACACGGTGACTGTCATGGAGGGCGAGGACGGCAGCAAGCTCGCGAAGGTCTCGGTGCGCGACGAGCGCGTCCCGGAACTCGGCGACAAGTTCGCGTCCCGGCACGGCCAGAAGGGCGTCATCGGCCACCTCGCGCCGCACGAGGACATGCCGTTCACCGAGGAGGGCGTCGTACCCGACCTGATCGTGAACCCGCACGCGCTGCCGTCGCGGATGACGGTCGGTCACGTGCTGGAGATGCTCGGCGGGAAGGCCGGCGCGCTCGACGGCCGCAGCGTCGACGGCACCGCCTTCACCGGCGAGGACGAGGAGGAGATCCGCGGCACGCTCGAGGCCCACGGCTTCGACTCCTCCGGGAAGGAACAGCTCTACTCGGGCGTCTCCGGCGAGAAGATCGAGGCCCAGATCTTCGTGGGGAACATCTTCTACCACAAGCTCTACCACATGGTCTCGAACAAGGTGCACGCCCGTTCGAAGGGACCTGTGCAGGTGCTCACGCGCCAGCCGACCGAGGGGCGCGCCCGCGAGGGTGGCCTGCGCCTCGGGGAGATGGAGCGCGACACCGTCATCGGGCACGGCGCGGCGATGGTGCTCAAAGAGCGCCTGCTCGAATCCTCCGATCAGGAGTACGTCCACATCTGCGGGAACTGCGGGATGACCGCCGTGGAGAACAGAGAACAGCGTCGCGTCTACTGCCCGAACTGCGGGGAGGAGACCGACGTGCACAACATCGAGATGAGCTACGCGTTCAAGCTCCTGCTCGACGAGATGAAGGCGCTCGGCATCGCGCCGCGCCTCGAACTCAAGGACGCCGTCTAACACATGTCAACAGGCCAGTCACCAAAGGAGATCGGGGAGATCAGCTTCGGGCTGATGGATCCGGAGGAGTACCGCGAGATGAGCGCGACGAAGGTCATCACGGCCGACACCTACGACGACGACGGGTTCCCAATCGACATGGGACTGATGGACCCGCGTCTGGGCGTCATCGACCCCGGCCTCGAGTGCAAGACCTGCGGGAACCGCAGCGGGTCGTGTAACGGCCACTTCGGTCACATCGAACTCGCCGCGCCCGTCATCCACGTCGGGTTCTCGAAGCTCATTCGGCGTCTCCTGCGCGGCACCTGTCGGAGCTGTTCTCGCCTCCTCCTCACCGAGGAGGAGATGGAGGAGTACAGCGCCGACCTCGAACGGACGCGCGGGCTGCGACAGGACGTCTCGGACGTCACGAAGGCCGCCATCCGCGAGGCGCGCAAGAAGTCCAACTGTCCGTACTGCGGGGAGTCCCAGTACGACGTCAAACACGAGAAGCCGACGACGTACTACGAGGTCCAGCAGGTCCTCGCCTCGGACTACTCGGAGCGCATCGCGTCCGCGATGCAGCCCGATCCCGACGAGGACGACGCGGGCATCAGCCCGCAGGCGCTCGCCGAGGAGACGGACATCGACATCTCGCGGATCAACGAGATCCTCTCCGGCGAGTTCCGCCCGCGCGAGGACGACCGGAAGGCCGTCGAGAAGGCCATCGGCGCGGAACTCACGACCGAGGACATGAACAAGCTGATGCCGAGCGACATCCGGGACTGGTTCGAGGACATCCCGGACGACGATCTCGAAGTGCTCGGCGTCGACGCGGAGAAGTCGCGTCCCGAGTGGATGATCCTCACCGTCCTCCCGGTGCCGCCCGTCACGGCGCGGCCGTCGATCACGCTCGACAACGGCCAGCGCTCCGAGGACGACCTGACGCACAAACTGGTGGACATCATCCGCATCAATCAGCGGTTCATGGAGAACCGCGAGGCGGGCGCCCCCCAGCTGATCATCGAGGACCTCTGGGAGCTGTTGCAGTACCACGTCACGACGTTCATGGACAACGAGATCAGCGGGACGCCGCCCGCGCGCCACCGCTCCGGGCGCCCGCTGAAGACGCTCTCCCAGCGCCTGAAGGGCAAGGAGGGCCGCTTCCGCGGCAGCCTGTCGGGGAAGCGCGTGAACTTCTCCGCGCGGACCGTCATCAGCCCGGACCCGACGCTCTCCCTGAACGAGGTCGGCGTCCCCGAGCGCGTCGCGCGCGAGATGACGCAGACGATGGTCGTCAACGAGCAGAACATCGAGCGCGCGCGCCAGTACGTCCGCAATGGTCCCGAGGGCCACCCCGGCGCGAACTACGTGAAGCGACCGGACGGTCGGCGCGTGCGCGTCACCGAGAAGGTCTGCGAGGAGCTCGCCGAGCGCATCGAGACGGGCTGGGAGGTCCAGCGCCACCTCATCGACGGCGACATCGTGATCTTCAACCGACAGCCCAGCCTGCACCGGATGTCCATCATGGCCCACGAGGTCGTGGTGATGCCGTACAAGACCTTCCGGCTGAACACCGTCGTCTGTCCGCCGTACAACGCCGACTTCGACGGCGACGAGATGAACATGCACGCCCTCCAGAACGAGGAGGCGCGCGCGGAAGCGCGCGTCCTCATGCGCGTGCAGGAGCAGATCCTCAGCCCGCGCTTCGGTGAGAACATCATCGGCGCGATTCAGGACCACATCTCCGGGATGTACCTCCTGACGCACGACAACCCGCAGTTCAACGAGACGCAGGCGCTCGACCTGCTTCGCCAGACCCGGATCGACGAGCTCCCGCCCGCGGACGGCACCGACGACGACGGCGCGGCGTACTGGACCGGCTACACGCTGTTCAGCGAGCTGCTGCCGGACGACCTCAATCTCGAGTTCAAGTCGAGCACGGGTGAGGACGTCGTCATCGAGGACGGCCAGCTGATCGAGGGCACCATCGACGAGGACGGCGTCGGCGAGTTCGGCAGCGACATCGTCGACACCATCATGAAGGTGTACGGCTCGACGCGCGCTCGCATCTTCATCAACGAGGTCGCGGCGCTCGCGATGCGCGCCATCATGCACTTCGGGTTCTCCATCGGGATCGACGACGAGTCCATCTCGGCGGAGGCGCAGGAGCGCATCGACGACGCGATCGGGAACGCCTACGACCGCGTCGAGGAACTCATCGACTCCTACGAGGCCGGCGATCTCGAGAGCCTGCCCGGCCGGACGGTCGATGAGACCCTCGAAATGAAGATCATGCAGACGCTCGGGAAGGCCCGCGACTCCGCGGGCGACATCGCGGGCGACCACTTCGACGACACGAACCCGGCGGTCGTCATGGCCGAGTCCGGGGCGCGTGGGTCGATGCTGAACCTCACGCAGATGGCCGGCTGTGTCGGCCAGCAGGCCGTGCGCGGCGAGCGCATCAATCGCGGCTACGAGGACCGCACGCTCAGCCACTACAAGCCGGACGACCTCTCCGCGGAGGCGCACGGCTTCGTCGAGAGCTCCTACACGTCGGGTCTCAACCCGAAGGAGTTCTTCTTCCACGCGATGGGTGGCCGCGAGGGCCTCGTCGACACGGCGGTCCGGACCTCGAAGTCCGGCTACCTCCAGCGGCGGCTCATCAACGCGCTCACCGAACTCGAGACGCAGTACGACGGTACTGTGAGGGACACCTCGGACACCATCGTCCAGTTCGAGTTCGGCGAGGACGGGACCAGTCCCGTCCGCGTCGCCTCCGGCGAGGAGGCCGACATCGACGTCGAGAGCATCGCCGACCGCGTCCTCGAATCCGAGTTCAAGAGCGAGGCCGAACTCGAGGAGTTCATCGGCGAGCGCGAACCGCCGACGAACCTCTCCGAGCACGGCGAGTCGTGGACGATGGAGGACCAACCCCGAGCCGAGGGTGACGACTGAATGACCGAGATCACAGACGACATCGAAGCCGTCGTGGAGGACACGGACCTCCCGCGCCGGCTCAAGGAGGACGTGTACGACACCATCGAGGCCCGCGACGGCGTCGATACGCAGAACGCCAACTACATCGCGAAGGCCGTCGAGGCCCAGTACACGAGTTCGCGGGTCGATCCGCTCGACCCCGTCGGCACCGTGAGCGCGCAGTCCATCGGTGAGCCGGGAACGCAGATGAGCGTCCCGCACGACGAGCGCGTGCTCGTTCGCCGGCGCGGCGAGACGGACGTCGTCGAGATCGGCGAACTCGTCGACGACGTGCTCGCGACTCGGGAGTCCCGCACGCTCGACGACCACGAGGTCGCGCTCGCACCAGACGACCTCGAGGTGCCGAGCCTTCGCGCCGACGAGGGTGTCGAGTGGAAATCAGTCGAGGAAGTCAGCCGCCACGACACGCCGGACGACCTCCTCGCGTTCACGCTCGAATCCGGGCGGACGATCCGCGCGACGCGCGCACACTCGTTCGTCACACGACGTGACAACGACGTCGTGCCGGTCTCGGGCGATGACCTCGATACCGGTGACTGGCTCCCGGTCGTCAAAGACTTGGGCGCCACGGACGCGCCGGAGTACGTCGACCTCCGCGAACACCTTTCCAGCGAGGACTACTGGTTCACGTCCGCGCTCACCGACGGCGGTGCGGCGTCGTTCCCCGCGAGCGACGAGCAGGTCGCGAACAAGCGTGCGGCTCTCGACCGCGGTGATCTCGCCGAGGAGACGGCGTACCCGGTCGGTGGTACGGTCGGGCTCCCAGAGCAGTTCCCGCTCGATGAAGGGACCGGCTTCTTCGTCGGCGCGTGGCTCGCAGAGGGGTCACACGCCGATGGCTACGTCTCGGTCTCGAACGTGGACACCGCGTTCCAAGAACGCGTTCGCGCGTTCGCAGAGCGCTTCGACCTCTCGGTGAACGAGTACGAGAACACGAGTGGGTTCGCTACCGGCTACGATATCCGCGTCAACGGCACCGTGCTCGCGGACTTCCTCCGCGAGACGTGCGTCGAGGACGGCCAGAAGGTCGTTCCCGGGTTCGCGTTCGGTGCGCCTGACGCGTTCGTCCGCGGGATTCTCGCGGGCTACGTGGGTGGCGACGGGAACGTCGGCCGGAACGCGATTCGAACGAGCTCGACGAGTGAACGCCTCACCGAGGGCGTCGCACTCCTGTTCGCGCGCCTCGGCGTCTACGGAACGCTGGGAGAACAGGACGGCTCCCGGACGCTTCGCGTCCCGAAGAAGTGCGTCCCGGCCGCCGATGCGGCACTCGACGTCCCCGGCGAACGCGGTGACGCACTCGCCGAACTCGCGGACTCCGTCGAGGCCGACGGGCCGGACGCGACCGATCAGATTCCGAACTTCGGCGACGCGCTCGCCGACGCCGCGTCCGCGGCCGGAATCCCTGCCCGTCAGGTGAACAGCGCGACGAAGCGTCAGCGGATCGGTCGAACTCGACTCGCCCGACTCGTCGACAAGATCGCGTCGACGGCCGATGAGCGGCCGCCGGAGCTCGACGCGCTCGAACGCGCGGTCGAGGGCGACGTCGTCTGGGAGCGCATCGAATCCATCGAGGCCGTCGAGCCCGACCACGAGTACGTCTACGACTTCTCGGTCGCCGGATTGGAGACGTTCACGACCGCGCAGGGCGTCGTGACGCACAACACGATGAACACCTTCCACTACGCGGGCGTCGCGGAGATCGACGTCACGCAGGGCCTCCCGCGGCTCATCGAGCTCGTGGACGCCCGGAAGAACCCGGACACGCCGATGATGACCGTCCACCTCGAGGACGAGTACGCGACGGATCGCGAGCGCGCCCACGAGGTCGTCTGGAACATCGAGGCGACGAAGATCCTCGCGCTCGGCGACATCTCGACGAACGTCGCCGACATGATCGTCTCCATCGATCTCAACGAGGACACCCTCGCCGAGCGGTGGCCGACCGTCGAGAGCACGACGGAGATCGCCGGCGAGATCGCCGACATCATTCAGGACAACCTCGGCGTGACGGTCAGGCAGAACGGCACCGTCCTCGAGTTCGGTCCCGAGGAGCCCAGCTACCGCGAGCTCTTGCAGCTCGTCGAGCAGCTGCGCGAGATCACGTTCAAGGGCATCGAGGACATCAGCCGCGTCGTCATCCGCAAGGAGGAGACCGAGCAGGGCGAGGAGTTCGTCCTCTACACCGAGGGGTCGGCGTTCAAGAAGACGCTCAAGATCGAGGGCGTTGACGCCTCGCGGACGACGTGTAACAACATCCACGAGGTCCACAAGACCCTCGGCATCGAGGCGGCCCGCGAGGCCATCATCGACGAGACGATGACGACGCTCGAAGAGCAGGGTCTCGACGACGTGAACATCCGCCACCTGATGCTCGTCGCGGACATCATGACGAACGACGGGACCATCCAGTCCATCGGTCGGCACGGTATCTCCGGGAACAAGGACTCCGTGCTCGCGCGGGCCGCGTTCGAGGTGACGGTGAACCACCTCCTCGACGCCGCCATCTACGGTGAGGCCGACGACCTCGATGGCATCATCGAGAACGTCATCGTGGGGAAGCCGGTCCGCCTCGGCACCGGTGACGTCGACCTCCGCATGGGTACCACGAGCGACTGAGCGTGACGGTCACCCTCAGCGACGAAGCGCGCCGGTACATCGCCGCCTTCGAGGACGCCACGGACGCGACCGCTGTCGACTGCGTCGTCGACGACGAGCGCGACCGCGTGGTGTTCGTCGTGAAGGCCGGCGAGATGTCCCGGGCGATCGGACGCGGTGGCGAGAACGTCCAGCGCCTCGAAGGCGACCTCGGTCGCGACGTCGAACTCGTCGAGGACGCCCCCTCCGCGGAGGGGTTCGTCGCACACGCGCTCAGTCCCGCCGCCGTCTACAACGTCACGATTAGCGAGAACGACGACACGGTCGCGTACGCGGAGGTCGCTCACGAGGATCGCGGCGTCGCCATCGGCGAGTCGGGTCGGAACATCGAGATGGCGAAGACGCTGGCGAAACGCCACTTCGACGTGGACGACATCCAGCTCACGTAGCGCGCTTCTCTCGTCGCGCCCGCCGGCGGGTGCGGCGTCGTCTCCCGTGATCATCGATCGGGCCCCCACGTTCTTGTGGCGCGCCGCCGCACGTCGGCGTATGATGGGGGTGTCCGCGTGAGCGTCCTCGATCGACTCGCTTCGGCGGCCGCGTCGTACCACGGTCTCCTCGTGCAGTGTGTCCTCTTCGTCGTCATCGCGCTCGCCGTCTACGTCGTCGGCCGGATCCTCGTCGTGCCGCCGCTCGTGCGCGTCGTGCGGGCGCGCAACCGGGAGAATCAGACGCTCGTGGACGCGACCGACCTCTACGCGCGGGTGGGCCTCGCCGCGGTCGCGATCGTGCTGGCGACGGCGGCCGCCGGGTTCGGCAAGGCGTTCCAAGGGTCGGCGCTCGTGATCGCGGCGGCGACGCTCGCGCTCGGGGTCGCCGGACAGGACGTCATCGGGAACCTCGTCAGCGGCGTCTTCCTCGTCGCCGATCCGGACTTCCACGTCGGGGACTACATCCAGTGGAACGCCACCGAGGGCACGGTCGAGAAGGTCGACTTTCGCGTGACGCGGGTTCGAACTGCGGCGGGCGAGACGATCACGGTCCCGAACTCGCAGCTGACGTCGAACGCGCTGGTCGCGCCCTACGCGGGCGAGCACTACCGCGTCTCGGAGACGTTCGGCGTGCGCTACGACGCCGATGTCGGGATGGCGCTCCGGCTGGCCCGGGAGGCGGCCGAAGCGGACGATCGCATCCTCGCGGACCCGGGACCGACCGTGCGGGCGTCGGGGTTCGGGTCGTCGTCCATCGACGTCGTCGCGCGTTACTGGGTGGGAGACCCGACGGAGACGCCGATCGCGGACGTCAGGTCGGCGTACGTCCGGCGCGTCACCGACGTCTACGCCGAGCACGACCTGACGCTCAATCCGCCGAGTCAGACGGAACTCTCCGGGCGTGTCGCGCTCGCGGACGCGGCGTCCGATGGAGTGGACGACGGAACCCGTGTGCCGTAGCGACACGGACGTCGGCGAAAGACCGGGCTTAAGTAGTTGCACGGGGAATTCGTGCGTATGCCGAACGGCAAGTACGCCGCGCGCAAACTCAAGAAGGACCGCCAGACCCACCGGTGGTCCGACTCCGACTACGCGCGTCGGGAGCGGGGGCTTTCGGAGAAGTCCGACCCCCTCGAGGGTGCGCCCCAAGGACGCGGTATCGTGCTGGAGAAGGTCGGGATCGAGGCCAAGCAGCCCAACTCCGCCATCCGGAAATGCGTCCGGGTTCAGCTGATCAAGAACGGCAAGCAGGTCACCGCGTTCTGTCCCGGTGACGGTGCCATCTCCTTCATCGACGAGCACGACGAGGTCACGATCGCCGGGATCGGTGGCGCGAAGGGTCGCGCCATGGGTGACCTCTCGGGTGTGAACTACAAGGTCGAGAAGGTCAACGGTGTCTCGCTCATCGAGCTCGTTCGCGGTAACGCGGAGAAGCCTGTCCGATAATGTCCACGGAAGAAGCCCCCGAACCCGAGACGCCCGCCGGCGGCGAGGAGTCGAGTGAGGCCGACCTCTTCGGCGTCTGGGACGTCTCGGAGATCAGTTACGCCGACCCGTCGACGAAGCGCTACATCACCGCGACGCCCATCGCGCACACGATGGGTCGTCACGCCTCCAAGCAGTTCCAGAAGAGCCAGATCTCCATCGTCGAGCGGCTCACCAACCGCCTGATGAAGACCGGCCAGAACGCGGGCAAGAAGCAGCAGGCGCTCAAGATCGTCCGCGAGGCCTTCGACCTCGTTCACGAGCGCACCGAGGAGAACCCGGTGCAGGTCCTCGTCACCGCGGTCGAGAACGCCGCGCCCCGCGAGGAGACCGTCCGCCTGAAGTACGGTGGCATCAGTGTGCCAAAAGCCGTCGACGTCGCGCCTCAGCGCCGCGTCGATCAGGCGCTGAAGTTCCTCGCCGACGGCGCCCACTCCGACTCGTTCAAGACGCCGACGTCCGCGTCCGAAGCGCTCGCGAGCCAGCTCATCGGCGCCGCCGATTACGATCTCCAGACGTACGCCATCTCCCAGAAGGAGGAGAAGGAACGCGTCGCCGCCGCGGCCCGCTAACTCCGAATTCGCTTCTCTCTCGTTTCACCTTTCGATTCTCTCGTTTCTCACCTCGCGTAGCGATGCCACCGGCCGGTCAGTCCGCGGCCGGGCCGGTCGTCGTCTCGTGGCCGTCGACGTACGTGCGCACGAGATCGACGAGCGCGTGTCGGTGGGCGGACTCGTCGGGGTCGCGCGCGAGCGTCCGGAACCGCTCTTTGAACCACGCGACGTCGATGCCGGGGGCGTCCGCGTCGGCGAGGTCGGCGAACTCGTAGATGCGGTGGTCGTCGGGGACGGCGTCGTGGCGTTCGAGGAGGGCGAGCGCGAACGCGGCGTTCACCGCGGTCAGCTCGGGGTCGGCGACGGCGGTGAGCCGGTAGCCGCCCGCGGGCTCGGTCTCGGTGGGCGGGCGCTCGGCGACGGCAGCGGCGAGCTGCGATTCGAGGAAGGTGAGGAGCCTGTCCGTCGGGGCGACGTCGAGCGTGATGTCGTCGGCGTAGATGTCCTTCGCGTGGTTGGCGAGCTGCTCGCACTGCCGGAGGACGTGGCGCTCGACGCGGCGGCCGGGGAGGGCGAGGAAGAGGACCTCGGAGAGTCCCATCGTGTGCGAGACGTGCTCGTCCTCGTAGCGGGCCATGTGGGCGTACTCGTGGAGCGCGAGTTCGCGCGCCATCACGGACGTCGCGGCGCGCCGCGAGATGTTGAGCACGTGCCGGTCGTCGTAGTGGCCGGCCCACGTCCGCTCGTCGGGGTCCTCGCGGACGCGGACGTGCACCGGTTTCTCGACCTCGTACTGGTGTTCGAAGAGGTCCCGCGCGCCGAGGAACGGCCCGGCGGGGACGGAACCGTGGACCCGTACATCCATGTGTGCCGTTAGCACGACATCGACGGGGTTGACTCTTGCGCCCGCGGCGAGCGGCGTCGCGTGCGGCGGGCCGGCGTGGGGCATCCCGGCGCCGTGGAACGGGCCGTGTGTCGCCGCCTCACGCGCGGAGACGGAAACACTACCCTTTTCAACCCGCTGGCGGTACACACGAGCATAATGGGCCGACGCAAGAAGATCGTCGAACAGTGTGAGCGGCTGATGGACGAGCCGGAGCAGATCCGGAACATCGCCATCGCCGCCCACGTCGACCACGGGAAGACCACCCTCACCGACAATCTGCTCGCTGGTGCGGGCATGATCTCGGACGAGACCGCGGGCGAGCAGCTCGCGATGGACACCGAGGAGGACGAGCAGGAGCGCGGTATCACCATCGACGCCGCGAACGTCTCCATGACCCACGAGTACGAGGGCGACGACCACCTCGTCAACCTCATCGACACGCCGGGCCACGTCGACTTCGGTGGCGACGTGACGCGCGCGATGCGCGCGGTCGACGGGGCGCTCGTCGTGGTCGACGCCGTCGAGGGCGCGATGCCCCAGACGGAGACCGTCGTCCGGCAGGCGCTCCGCGAGGGCGTCAAGCCGGCGCTGTTCATCAACAAGGTCGACCGCCTCATCAGCGAACTGCAGGAGGGTCCCGAGGAGATGCAGCAGCGCCTGCTCGACGTCATCGGCGACGTCAACGAGCTCATCCGCGGGATGACCGAGGAGATGGACGACATCGAGGACTGGACGGTCTCCGTCGAGGACGGCACCGTCGCGTTCGGCTCCGCGCTCTACAAGTGGGGCGTCTCGATGCCGTCGATGCAGCGCACCGGCATCGACTTCGGCGACATCATCGATCTCGAGCGCAACGACCAGCGCCAAGAACTCCACGAGCGCACGCCGCTCTCGGACGTCGTCCTCGACATGGTCGCCGAGCACTTCCCGGACCCCATCGAGGCCCAGCCCCGTCGTATCCCGCGCATCTGGCGCGGTGACGACGACTCCGACATCGCGGAGAACATGCGTCTCGTCGACGAGGATGGCGAGGTCGTCCTCATGGTCACGGACATCGGTGTCGATCCGCACGCGGGCGAGATCGCCGCGGGTCGCGTCTTCTCCGGCACGCTGGAGAAGGGGCAGGACCTCTACGTCTCGGGCACCGCGAGCAAGAACCGCGTCCAGTCCGTCGGGATCTACATGGGCGGTGAGCGCGAGGAGGTCGAGCACGTCCCCGCCGGCAACATCGCCGCCGTCACCGGCCTGAAGGACGCCATCGCGGGTTCCACCGTCTCCAGCGCCGAGATGACGCCGTTCGAGTCCATCGAGCACATCTCGGAGCCGGTCATCACGAAGTCCGTCGAGGCGAAGAACATGGACGACCTGCCGAAGCTCATCGAGACGCTCCAGCAGGTCGCAAAGGAGGACCCGACGATCCGCATCGAGATCAACGAGGACACGGGCGAGCACCTCATCAGCGGACAGGGCGAACTCCACCTCGAAGTCATCACCCAGCGCATCGAGCGCAATCAGGGGATCCCGGTCAACACCGGTGAGCCGATCGTCGTCTACCGCGAGGCGCCGACGCAGGACTCCCGCGAGGTCGAGGGTCGGTCGCCGAACCGGCACAACCGCTTCTACATCACGGTCGAGCCGCTCGGTGAGGAGATCGTCGAGCAGATCAAGCTCGGCGAGGTCTCGATGGACATGCCCGAGCAGGAGCGCCGCGAGGCCCTCCAAGAGGCCGGCATGGACAAGGACACCTCGCAGGAGGTCGAGGAGATCCACAACACGAACGTCTTCATCGACGACACGAAGGGGATCCAGCACCTCAACGAGACGATGGAACTCGTCATCGAGGGTCTCGAGGAGGCGCTCGACGACGGCCCGCTCGCCGCCGAGCCGGTGCAGGGCGCGCTGATCCGCCTGCACGACGCGCGGCTCCACGAGGACGCCATCCACCGCGGTCCCGCGCAGGTCATCCCCGCGGTTCGGCAGGCCGTCCACAACGCGCTCATCGACGCGGAGATCCGACTCCTCGAGCCGATTCAGGACGTCCGCATCGACGTTCCGACCGAGCACATGGGCGCGGCGAGCGGCGAGATTCAGGGACGCCGCGGCCGCGTCGACGACATGTATCAGGAGGGTGACCTCATGGTCGTCGAGGGTATCGCGCCCGTCGACGAGATGATCGGCTTCTCCAGCGACATCCGCTCCGCCACCGAGGGGCGCGCGTCGTGGAACACGGAGAACGCCGGCTTCCGCGTCCTCTCCGACAACATGCAGCGCGAGATCATCGGCGAGATCCGCGAGCGCAAGGGGATGAAGACGGAACTCCCCGAAGCGATCGACTACTTCTAACGCGACTCCGCCGCTCTCCGTTTTTCCGCGCCGTCTAGCGGGGCGGCCGTCGGCCCAACCGTCAAGTAGCCGTCCCGTCTCCTCGGCGCATGGAGTGGTCCCCCGATCGCGGCCTCCAGTTCCGGATGGCGATCACGCTCTGCGGCGTCCTCGTCGTCTCGCTGGCGCTGCTCGCACTCGCGTTCGCGCTCGCGTACGCTCTCTGCGTCGCCGGCGCCGCCCCCACGGAGTGCGGACGCCGGTCGCCGCCGCGCTCGCGGTGGCCGCGCTCGGAACCCTCGGAGCGCTCGCGTACCGGCTGCCCGACCGCCTCGTCGAGCGGCCCGACGCGGTCCGCCCGGCGACCCGCGACCGGAACGCCGACGGACGCCTCCGCGCCATCCTCACCCGTGTCTGCCAGAGCGCGGACACAGCACCCCCCGACCTCCGGGTCGCGGAGACGGCCGCGCCGCTCGCCTACACTGTCGGCGTCCGATCGACCGACGCGACGGTCGTCGTCTCGACCGGGCTGCTCGACGCCCTCGACGACGACGAGGTCGCCGCGGTGCTCGCCCACGAGGTGAGCCACGTGAAACACCGCGACGTCGCGGTGACGACCGTCGCGTCGTTCCCGGCGGCCGTCGCGGCGACCGTCCAGTCGTTCGCCGACCGCCAGTGGGCGGACCTCGCTGACCGCGGCGGCGGTCACCCGTACGCTGCTTTCCTCGGCCTGCTCACGGTGCTGTGCTACGCCGTCGCGGGCGTCTTCCGCGTCGTCGGTGCAGTGCTCGTCCGTGGGCTCTCGCGGACCCGCGAGTTCGCGGCCGACCGGGGCGCCGTCGCCATCACGGGCGACCCGGCGGCACTCGCGGCGGCGCTCCGGACGCTCGACGGCGCCGCACCGCCCGACGAGGACTTCCGGGAATCCCTCGGTCTCCTCGCCCGGTTCTCCGTGACGCCGCTCGCCGGGCCCGCCGACGGCCCGGTGACGCTCGGTCCCGACGGTGAACGCGAGGCGACGTACGCGAACGCGTTCGCCGGCCTCCGCGAGCGGTTCGCGGGCGTGCTCGCCACCCACCCGCCGACCGCCGACCGGGTCGCCGTGCTCGCGTCGCTGGAGCGCGAGATGGAGCGGCGCTGACGGGGGCGTCGCGTCCGTGCCGAAGGATTATAACGCGACGCGGGCCTTCGACGTTGTATGTACGCGGACACGCCCGCGATCGGTCGGTGCGACGTGAAACCACCCTATCGTGTCGCCCCGACGACAACCGAGTGGGGCGTCCGGGGTGATCGCTCGTGAGCGAGACCGATCCCGACGGCGTTACCGACGGAGAGGACGACGAGCGGCAGGCGCACACGGTTCGACTCGAACTCGTCGACGAACCCGGCGAACTGCTGAGCGCGCTGCACCCCATCGCGGAGAACGGCGGGAACCTCCTCAGCGTCTTCCACGAGCGGGGCTCGTTGACGCCGCGCGGTCACATCCCCGTCGAGGTCGATCTGGAGTGTACGCCGCGACAGTTCGAGTCGATCGTCGGCGCGTTGCGCGAATCGGGCGTCAACGTCATTCAGGCTGGCGCGGAAGCCTACGGCGAGCAGGTGTCCGTCTTGCTCACCGGCGCGCTCGTCGGGACGGACCTCTCCGATACGCTCTCGCGGATCGAGTCGTGCGCCTCGGCGTCGGTCGTGGACTTCTCGTTGATGGACGAGCGGGGCGCGGACGACGTGTCGAGCGCGCGTCTCCGACTCGCCACCACCGAGGGATCCGTGGACGCGACGCTCGACTGCGTCCGTGACGTCGCGGCCGGGAAGGACTTACAGGTCGTCGAGCCGCTCGTGGGGGCCGACGCGTGAGGCTCGCCGTGATGGGCGCGGGTGCGGTCGGACGAAGCGTCGTCGAACTCGCCGCGGAGTACGGCCACGCGGTGACGGCCTTCGCGGACTCCGCGGGCGCGGTCGTGGACGCCGACAGCATCGACGTCGCGGCGGCGCTCGATCACAAGGAGCGCGTCGGCACCGTCGGAGAGGCCGATCCCGCGGACGCGCTCGGGACCGACTACGACTGTCTGGTCGAGGCGACGCCGACGACGCTCGGCGACGCCCATCCGGGATTCGAGCACGTCGAGGCGGCGCTCGAACGCGACCGACACGTCGTGCTCGCGAACAAGGGACCGGTCGCGGAGCGCTACGACGACGTGATGGCCCTCGCGGACGCGAGCGCGGGCGCGGTGCGCTTCGAGGCGACCGTCGGCGGGGCGATCCCGGCGATCGCCACCATCGAGGGAATGGACCCGTCGCACGTCACGGCCGCGCGCGGCGTGCTGAACGGGACGGCGAACTTCGTCCTCACGCGGATGGCGGCCGAAGGGCTCGGCTACGAGCACGTCTTAGCGGAGGCCCAAGACCTCGGGGTCGCCGAGGCGGATCCGTCGTTCGACGTCGACGGGACGGACGCCGCGCTGAAGTGCGCCATCCTCGCCAACGTCCTCCACGGCGGCGGCTACTCGCTCGACGACGTCGACGTGCAGGGGATCCGCGACATCCCGACGAGCGCGCTCGAAATCGCCGCCGAGGACGGCCGGACGGTCCGGCTCATCGGCGAAGTGCGGGCGGACGGCGGCGTTCGAGTCGGTCCGCGACTCGTCACGGAGAACGACACGCTCGCCGTCACGGGCACGCAGAACATCATCCAGTTGGAGACGACGAACGCGGGCCAGCTGAACATTAGCGGTCGCGGCGCGGGCGGTCCGGAGACGGCGAGTGCGGTGCTCGCTGACGTCGGTCGCCTCCCCGCGCCCTGAAAGCCAGACCCACGGTACGAGGTGCCAGTATTCGGGCGCGTGAGACCGCGACAAGGGCGTCGCCTTTCGAAACCGTTTTACACGTAACTGGCGAATACGTTGCACAGAGCGCGCGTTCAGCGCGATACCTGACCATGAGCGACAAACCACACCAGAACCTGGCCGTCATCGGCCACGTCGACCACGGGAAGAGTACGATGGTCGGGCGGCTCCTCTTCGAGACCGGGAGCGTGCCCGAGCACGTCATCGAGCAGCACCGCGAGGAAGCCGAGGAGAAGGGCAAGGGCGGCTTCGAGTTCGCCTACGTCATGGACAACCTCGCCGAGGAACGCGAGCGTGGTGTCACCATCGACATCGCCCATCAGGAGTTCGACACCGACGAGTACTACTTCACCATCGTCGACTGTCCGGGCCACCGCGACTTCGTGAAGAACATGATCACGGGCGCCTCGCAGGCCGACAACGCCGTCCTCGTCGTCGCAGCCGACGACGGCGTCGCGCCCCAGACCCGTGAGCACGTCTTCCTCGCCCGCACGCTGGGCATCGACGAGCTCATCGTCGCCGTCAACAAGATGGACGTCGTCGACTACGAGGAGTCCACCTACGAGCAGGTCTCTCCGACGTGGAGGACCTCCTCAAGCAGGTCCAGTTCAACACGGACGACGCCTCCTTCATCCCGACGTCCGCCTTCGAGGGCGACAACGTCTCCGAGCACTCGGAGAACACGCCGTGGTACGACGGCGAGACCCTCCTCGAGTCCCTCAACGAGCTGCCGGTGCCGGAGCCGCCGACGGACGCGCCGCTTCGCCTCCCGATTCAGGACGTCTACACCATCTCCGGCATCGGTACCGTCCCCGTCGGACGGATCGAGACCGGGACGATGAACACGGGCGACAACGTCAGCTTCCAGCCGTCTGACGTCGGTGGCGAGGTCAAGACCATCGAGATGCACCACGAGGAGGTCCCGAAGGCCGAGCCCGGTGACAACGTCGGGTTCAACGTCCGCGGGATCGGCAAGGACGACATTCGTCGCGGTGACGTCTGTGGTCCCTCCGACGAGCCGCCGAGCGTCGCCGAGACGTTCACGGCGCAGGTCGTCGTCATGCAGCACCCGTCCGTCATCACGGCCGGGTACACGCCGGTCTTCCACGCCCACACGGCGCAGGTCGCGTGCACGATCGAGTCCATCGACAAGAAGATGGACCCGTCCTCCGGCGAGGTCGCCGAGGAGAACCCGGACTTCATCCAGTCCGGCGACGCCGCGGTCGTCACCGTCCGCCCGCAGAAGCCCCTCAGCATCGAGCCGTCCTCCGAGATCCCGGAGCTCGGCTCCTTCGCTGTCCGCGACATGGGTCAGACCATCGCGGCCGGCAAGGTCCTCGACGTCAACGAGGCCTAACGAATGCAGCAGGCACGAGTTCGGCTCGCGGGCGTCAGCCCCTCGGATCTCGACGACATCTGCGACGACGTCCGCGAGATCGCGGACAAGACGGGTGTCAGCCTGAGCGGGCCGGTCCCGCTGCCCACCAAGACCCTCGAGGTCCCCGCGCGCAAGTCCCCCGACGGTGAGGGGACGGCGACGTGGGAGCACTGGGAGATGCGCGTCCACAAGCGTCTCATCGACATCGACGCCGACGAACGCGCGCTCCGCCAGCTCATGCGCATTCAGGTCCCGAACAACGTCTCGATCGAGATCGTCCTCGAAGACTGAGTCGAGCGGCGATCCGGCGCGCTCGAACGCGCCCCCTTCGATTCTCCACGTTTCTCACGTCGGATAGCGACGCCGCCATCCCGTCATCGGTCGGATCGAAACACAAGGTACAAATAACGACCGTCGACTACGAAGAAATGCGCTCGCGGGCTCGTAGATCAGTGGTAGATCGCTTCCTTCGCAAGGAAGAGGCCCTGGGTTCAAATCCCAGCGAGTCCATCCCCGTTCGTCCTGTTCTGTTTCCGTATCGACGCTCCGAGCCGTGAGTTTCGGCGTGACGATGTCCGCCGAGACACCCCGAAAGCTTTGGCGGTGTAGTCCGACGCTCCGGTATGGACGACGCTGCGTACAACGAACTCGTCTCGTCGCTGACGCCCTACGAGGAGGCCGGCGGTGTGAAGACGTACACGAACACGGTCAGCCTCGCGTGTCCGGCGTGTGAGGAACCGTTCGACGACCTCGTCGTCTGTCGCGACGAGTTCGACAGCCTCGAACTCTCGAAAGTCATGGATCTCTGCGTGTCGACGCACGACGGCAACGTCCTCTTGTTCACGCACCAGTAGAGCCGCGGGCAGTCCCGCGCGTCGGACCGCGACGCGGGTCCCGTTCTCGCGTCAGTACTGGATCTCCTCCAGATCGTCGTCGGCTTCGAGGCCGCGGTTCTTCACGGCGTCAGCGTCGAGTCCGACCTCTTCGAGGAAGTCCTCGTATTCGCGCTCGGCGTTCTCGCCGGCCTTCTGCCGGTCGCTCGCGTGGTCGCAGAGTTCGATGAGATTCTCGGGGACGTCGTTCTGGTAGACGATCCAGTGGTTCACGAGGTCGCTCATTCGGCGGATGGGACTCGTGAAGTGCCCGTAGATCTCGAAGTTGAGCGCGTGGTGTCCGCCGAAGGGGTCGTTCATGTACTTCGCGCGCGGCATCACTTTCATGACGGCCCACTGGATCTTGCCGAGCTGGCGACCGGGCGCCTCCTCCAAGGTGGCGTTGACGGCCTTCCGGGGGTCGTCCCACGAGTCGCCGGGGATGGAGACGCCGTCGAGCTCCTGAATCTCGCGGAGCGCGTCGTCCCACTCGTCCGGGGAGGGCTGAGGGTGGACGCGGTATACCGCCTCGACGCCGCGATCCCACATGAGTTCGTGCGTGACGGCCTTGTTCGCCTTCAGCATGCACTCCTCGATGATGGTGTGCGCGCGGTCGCGACGGGGGTTGAGGACGAGCGATCCCTCTTCCTTGCGCTGCTCGTGCATCCGATCGGCGACGTCGAAGACGAGATTGCACTCCTCGTGGAGCGGGGCCTCGGGGTCGTCGAGACGTTCCTCGGCCTGCTTGTAGGTGAGGCGCTCGTCGGACTCGATGACGGACTTGTAGATGTCGATGGTCTCGTAGCCGAGCGTCTCCTTATCGAGGTGCATCTCGACCGTGTGCGCGAGGCGGTCCTCGTTCGGGACGAGCGAGCAGACGGTTTCGGCGAGCACGGGCGGGAGCATGTGGACGGTGTAGCCCGGCAGGTAGACGGTGTTCCCGCGCTCGATGGCCTCCTCCCACATCTCCGTTTCGGGGTGGACGTAGTGGCTGACGTCCGCGATGTGGACCCAGAGGACGTACTCGTCGTCGCGTTCCTCGATGCTGATCGCGTCGTCGAAGTCCTGCGCGTCCGCGGGGTCGGTCGTCCACGTCGTGAGATCTCGGAGGTCCTCGCGATCGTCGACTTCGGCTTCGATCTCGGCTTGGACGTCCTCGACGCGCTCTTCTGCTTCGGCCATGACCTCGGCGGGGAACGCGTCGCGGATCTCGAACTTCTCGAAGAGGTCCTCGCGCTTGTTCTCGAGTTGGCGCGCGAGGTCGGCGGGGACGCGGACGGGGCCTTCCGGCTCCAAGTCGGCGCTCGCCGTGGTAGCGTCGTTCGACATACCCCGAAGTAGAACGCTCCGTCAGTTAGCAGTGGCGGTAAGGGTGCCAAGCCCGCTCGCAACGAGCGAGCAACGCTCACTCTCACGCAAACAAGAAGGCTCGAACAACTTGGGAGACACGCCGTCGCCGGGTCGCGGAGGTCCACGCGCGAATGTCGAACAAGGAATGCGCGTCGTGCGGCGTGGAGACGCGAAAGCCGCTGTGGGTGCGTGAGCATTCGTGTCCGAGTTGTGGGTTCGAACTCGAGAGGGAGTGGAATGCGTCGTTGAACGTTCTTTCTCGCGGTCCCTCGAAACTAGGAGTGGTTCACCTCCGAATTCACGCCCGTGGAGACTGTGACCGCTGTGGACGCCACGATGGTGTCTGCAAGTCGCGTCGTCGAAACGGGAGGGCTCATCCTCACGGAAGCGACGCCAGTCGCTGAGTAGGGCGGGGTAGTTCACGCGTGTCGCCGTCGCCCGTACCGCGTGCGCGAGCGGGTGATTTAAGCGCCGAACGCCCCGTGATGCCACTATGGAAGTCTCGTCCCGCCACCATCTCCGGAGCGATGACGTCAGCGAGCTGAACGACGCCCTCGACGACCTGCTCGGCGTCACGCTCGACGCGGACAGCTACGAGCTCGTCGAGTTCAAGGACGCGGATCGAGACGTCGTCCTCGTCGACGGCGACCCGCTCGCGGCGTACTTCGACGGCGAGCCGTTCCTCACCGTTCGCGGCGCGAACGAATACCCTCCGGAGCGCGGCGTCGTCACCGTCGACGCCGGCGCCGTCTCGTTCGTGAGCGACGGCGCGGACGTGATGCGGCCCGGAATCACCGAGGCCGACGACTCCATCGACGAGGGCGATCTCGTCGTGATCGCGGAGGAGACGCACGGCAAGGCGCTCGCCGTCGGGCGCGCGCTCGTCGACGGCGACGAGATGGTCGGCGACTCCGGAAAGGTCGTCGAGTCGCTCCACCACGTCGGCGACGAACTGTTCGATTTCGTCGCCTAAGCGCTCGGCGCGCGGGAAAGCTTATGGGGTTCGAACTACCCTTAGCGATCGCACATGTCCTCCCGACGGTCCGCGCTCGACGCGCACGTCGAGTACTGCCCCGCGTGCGAACGCGACACGGAGCACCGGGTGGCGATCAGCCTCCTCGCGGCCCGTCGCGCCAATCCGGGATCGCGCGAGCCACATCGCGTCGCGGTGTGTCGCGACTGCGGTGCGGAGACCTCGACCCGTGTCAGCCAACTGTGACTCACTCCCCGCGCTCGTACGCCTCCGCGGCCCGCGCGAACTCCACCGTCGCCGCCCGATAGGTCTCCCGGAGGTCGCGCACCGGTGACTCGGAGGCGTCCACTCGCAGGTCGTTCCCGTATCCCCCCGATTCCTCCTCGGCCGCCGTCGTCACCACCGTCAGCGCCGCCGACTGCACCGTCAGCGTCTCGCGCTTGTCGCCGCCCTCCGCCTGCCCGGCCGCGAGCGCGTCGATGAGTCGCGGAGCGAGCGGATCGTCGGGATCGCTCGACTCGTACGAGTCGGCGACGGCATCCACGACGGACGCGCCCGTCAACAGGTTTCCCGCGACCGTGTAGTGCTCCCCCTCGCGCTCGCCGTACCAGCCGTGACAGTCCGCGCCCGAGAACGCGAACGTCCCCTCGCTGTCGACGCCGTGGATCTGTCGCTCCGAGCGTCCGTCGTCCGCGCGCAACAGCGCCTCCAGCGCGTCGCCGACGGCGACGCCGTCCGCGACGTGGTCGAGTCCGACCGCCCCGAGACGCTCGTTGACCATCGACTGCGTCGCGATGGCGCCGTGCTCGGAGACGTACGGGCAGAGCGAGCCGACCGCGGGCAGGCGCGTCGTCACCGCCACCCCGAAGCGCTCGTGGCGCTCACCCGCCGCGTCCGCGTACGTCTCGTGGACGCAGATGCTGAACGTCATCGTCCGCACAGAGGCGCCCGCCCCTCCTAAACGTCAGGGCAGCGGTTCGTGGACGCAAGAACTATGCGGCGCCGGTGACTCTATCCCTCATGGGATTCATGCAGAAGATCCTCGGTGGCTCCGGCAGCAGCACCGAGGACTACGTCGAACTCGACCTCGGTGACTTCGACACCGGAGCGAGCGACGCCCGAACGACCGTCCACATCGCCGAGATCGACAATCAGGAGGACCTCATCGCGATCAAGGACGCCGTCTACGATGGCGATATCGTCGTCGCGGACATCACCCGCCTCCGTACCGAGGACTCGATGACCGAGCACTTCACGGAGGAACTCCGGCAGGTCGCCCGCGAAGTCGACGGCGACATCGTTCAGAAGGGCGACGACCAACTCATCATCGCCCCCTCCAGCATCGCCATCAGTCGCCAGAAACTCAACCGTTAAGCCGTCGGCGACGTCGCGGCGTCGCCCGCACCCCCCGCGAATCCGCGCGCCGTCGTGCGAACGCGATCGAGTTCGGAAGACAGCAGAACGTGAGAAATCCGTTATTCGGACACGCCGGCGGGCGTCTCCGCGTCGTTCCGCGCCTACGCCGCGGGGCTTACGAGACCCCGTCCGGGGTCTCGTCCTCGTCCTCGACCTTCCGCTTGAGGGAGTCGCGGCGGGACTTCGCGTCGCGGCCCGTCGCCTCGAGGAGGAACTCGTTCTTCGCGGAAACCGCGTCCTCGGCGGCGTCGGCGTGGCCGTCGGCGATGACTTCGGCGGCGGGACGTTCCTCGAACTCGACCGCGAGCTTGTCCTTCTTCCCGGAGTACGAGACCGCGCCCACGACGATTCGCTCGAAGACGGGGTTATCGGGGTCCTCGACGACGTAGAGGTCGCTCCCCTTGTACTCCTCCGTCCCGGAGATGTCGCCGAAGTAGTCCTCGACGGTCGCCTCCATGTCCGGGACCCGTTCTTCGAGATACTCCCCGCGTCGCATCTTGTACTCCTTCATACGGCACGGAAATGGGCGAACTCGTATAACCCCTTCGCGTCACGCGCTCTCGGGCGCTTCCGCGAGGTAGCCCCGATGGCAGTCCGGACAGATGTCGCCGGCGCGCAGCGACGATCCCCCGGCGCCCGTTCGCTTCCCGCACTCCGGGCAGACGAGTCCGCCGGTGCCGTCTCGATCGCGCTCTCCGGATCCGGCGTCGATGGGGCCGGCGCTCGCGATCCCGTCGCGCGCCGACGTCCCGTCCCCCGCGGCGCCACCGGCGCTCGCGGTGCTCTCGCCGTCGCTCGTCGCGGCGGTCGCCGCGGTCCGTTCGGTCCGTTCGGTCCGTTCGGTCTCGCGCGTGTCCTCACTCGACGGCCACGCGCCGCGTTCGCGCTCCTGCTCCCGGTCCGAGCCGTCGTCGGTGAGGATGACGGCATCGTCCGTCTCGGCTGCCTCCGCCTCCTCGTTCACGTCCGCGCTCGCCGGCGCGTCGGCCGTCTCCTCTGCCTCGGATCCGTCCGCCGTCTCGTCGGACGCCTCCGCTGACGCGGCACTCGTGTCGTCGGTGAGCAACTCCGCATCCTCGTCGGCCGCGCGCTCGTCGCCGAACTCGTCGACGGTCGCGTCCGTCTCGGCCGACGTGGTCTCGTCCGTCGCGTTCGCGTTCGCGCTCTCACCGCTCGTCGACGCCCCGGCGACCGCGTTCGCGGCCTCGTCGACGAGTTCGGCCGGCTCGGACACCCGCGCCGGCTCGCCGCTCGTTTCCCGCTCGTTCTCGACGCGCTCGAACGCGGCGGCGAGACCGTCTCGGTCGCCCGCGGCATCGCTCGCCGCGTCACGCTCGTCCGTCACGGACGACGGGGCCTGCCGGACGGAACGGACTTCGGTGCTCTCGCTCACGGTGCGCTCGTGTCCGCAGCGCTCGCAGCGCTCGACCGTGCGGACGTACTCGACGACCTCGTCGCCCCGCTCCTCTCGGTCGCGTTCCCTCTCGGGCTCGCCGTACTCGTGACCGAGCAGGGAGCACTTCAGACCCATTGAACGCGTGATACCCCATCCACCGGGAAAAGCGTACCGCTCGGGGACACCGCTATACGCCGGCGGTCCGTACGGTGGCGTATGCAGGCGAAGCGTGAGTTCCGCTCGCGGGACGACACCGAGGTCGCGGTGTTGGACGCGCTGGTCGACCGCCGGGGGGAGGGGATGACCGTCTTCGAACTCCGCTCGCGCGTCGATACGGACATCGACGGGCTCGAGGACGCGCTCGCGGACTTGAAGCGCGACGGACTCATCGACGCCGAATCCCGCGAGGACCGCACGCTCATCAAGCCCGCCGACCGCGTCGTCCCCGACCCCGCCGAGGGCGTCGACGAGGGCGAACAGTCCTTCGTCGGGTGGCTCCGCGAGCAGATTGGGCTTTGAGCCGGTACCGCGAACGGACGCTTTAACCGCGTTCCACGCCCACTCGTATCCATGACCGTCGTCAGGGACATCCACGAGGACTACGGCGCCGTCTTCGAGGAACGCGGCGAGCGCGCGCTCCCGCGTCACTTCGGTCGCCCCGTGCGCACCCAACGCGCCGTCCGGAACGCCGTCGGCGTCACCGAACACGCCTACGGCGTACTCGTCGTCACGGGCGACGACCGGCGCGAATTCGTCGATAACGTCGTCACGAACGCCGTCCCCGAATCGGACGGCGAGGGCGTCTACGCCCTCCTCCTCGACGCCGGTGCTACGATCCGCACCGACATGTACGTCTACGAGGCCGGCGATCGGCTCCTCTGCTTCCTGCCGCCGGAGCGGGTGACCGAGATCGCCGCCGAGTGGCGCGAGAACGTCTTCATCGAGGACGTCGAGATCGCGGAGGCGACCGACGACTTCGCCGTCTTCGGCGTCCACGGCCCGGAGGCCACCGAGAAGGTCGCGTCGATCCTCCACCAGTCCGGCGCGCCCGACGCTCCGCTCTCGTTCGTCCGCGGCGAGATCTACGATCACGGCGTCACCGTCATCCGGACGGACTCGACGGCCGGCGAGGAGGGCTACGAGATCGTCTGTACCACCGACGCCGCGAGCGACGTCCTCGAGACGCTCATCACGCGCGGGCTGAACGCCCCGCCGTTCGGCACGCGGGTCTGGGAGGCGCTCACTCTCGAGGCCGGCACGCCGCTCTACCCGGACGACATGACCGGACGCGTCCCGAACGTCCTCGGTCTCCGCAACGCCCTCGACTTCGAGAAGGGCTGTTACGTCGGACAGGAGATCGTCTCGAAGGTCGAGAACAGGGGCCAACCCTCGCAGCGCCTCGTCGGTCTCCGCCTCGACGGCGACGCCGATGCCGTTCCCGCGATCGACGATTTCCTCGACGTCCGCGTCGACGGGCGCACCGTCGGCGAGGCGACGCGGGCCGCGTGGGGGGGCGCCGTCGGCGCGCCGATCGCTCTCGCGCTCGTCGGATACGACACCGACGCCGAGGCCGCGACGCTCGTCACCGGCGACGGCGAGCGCGACGCGGGCGTCGTCGATCTCCCGTTCATCGTCGGGAGCGACCGTTCGGAGCGGGCGCCGCGCTACGAGTGACGCAGCGTCGCGCGAGCGGCGCCGTCAGCGCCCGAACAGCGCCTTCACCTGCTCGCGCGAGAAGAGCGTGCTCGGCCGGTCCATGTGGACGCCGATCTCGCCCTCGAAGAGCCGCATCCCCGCCCGCTGAACGACCTCCGGCGCGTCGTATCCCTTTCGCACGAGGTGGCCGAGCGCGATGTCGCGCCCGAGTTCGTCGCGCCACGCGTCCTCGAAGGCGTCGAGCGAGGTCGGATCGTCGGGGTCGATCGTCTCCGCGGCGATATCCGCCGCGGTCATCCCGTAGAGGATGCCGCCGCCGGTGAACGGCTTGGTCATTCCGGCGGCGTCGCCGAGGAGGAACCCCCGCGTCGCCGTCACGCGATCCGGTGGGCCGATCGGGATGAGTCCCGAACACCGGCGTTCGATCCGCTCGGCGACGCCGTAATCCGCGACGAACTCGTCGAAGCGCGCCGCGACGTCGCCCGTCTCGTCCGGCGTCGCCGCGAGCCCGTACTCGACGCCCGCGTCACCTCTCGGAATGCGCCACGCGAAGAACCCCGGGACCGTGAGGTGGACGTCCACGAAGTCGTCGTGATCGGGTTCGGGATCGAACGCGAGCACGCCGTGGAGGAACTCGTCCGGCTCGGGGAGCGCCAACTGCTCGCGGACGCGCGAGCGCGGACCGTCGCATCCCGCGACCATCCGCGCCGAAACCGTCTCGTCGCCGTCCGCGCTGTGCACGTCGAGTTCGACGCCGTACGGTCCCTCGCGGACCGCCGTGACGGTGTGGCCGTCGCGAACGTCCGCGCCCGCGTCCGCGGCGGCGCGTGCGAGCGTCTTGTCGAGTTCGACGCGGTCGATCGCGTTCGATACCGGGCGGTCCGGGTCGTAGAACTCGTGCGCGTCGCTTCCGGGTCCGCCCGTGTGGAAGCGCGCGCCGTAGACGTCGTTCTCGCGGAGGCGCTCGCGCGCCCCGTCGGGGACGTACTCCCAGACGTCGAGCGAGACGTGCCCCGAGCAGGCGAGCGGCTTGCCGATCTCGCCGCGCTCGAACGCGACGACGTCGTGGCCTCGCTCGGCCGCCCGCCGGGCGAAGCGCGCGCCCGGCGGCCCGACGCCGACGACCGCGAAGTCGTACATACCCGGAGTATCGCACAGTGCGGTATAGGTCTCCCGGTCAGCGCCGCTCGCGAGCGGATCCACATCGAACCCGAGCCGTCGCGTCCCTCCCCGTCTTTTTTCCCGCTCACGACCCCACGTTCGACCGGATGTCCCAACCCCGGTACGAGCAGTGTGCCGTCTGTGGATGGACAGGGGAACGAACCGATCTCGACGCGAGCGGCGACGAGTACCGGTGTCCGGTCTGCGGCGAGCACATCGCGTGACCGGCCGGCGACCGAAGCGAAAAGAGAGTCGTGGTCCGCCTCAGTGCCCGAGCGTCCCCCCGACGAGGACGACCGTCGCGCGCCCCTCGTCCGTCTCCCGCCGGTAGACGAGTTCCTTCGCGACGACCTCCCGACGCCGGAGGGCCTCCTGCGCGCGCTCGTTCTCGAACGCGTACGCGGTACGCGTACTCGTGGAGGCGCTCGCCTCGTGGTCGCTACGCGCCGACGCGGCTCACGGATCGCATCGCTACGCGCCGACGCGGCTCACGGATCGCATCGCTCCCCGTTCGCGATATCGTGGTCGCGTAGCGACCACGCTAGTCCTGCGCGGGCGCCTCCGGCTTCTCCCGATCGCTCCGCGGGCCTTCGACGTCGACCTTCGGGAGTTTGTCGCGGAGGTAGCGCCCGGTATAGCTCGCTTCGACGTCTGCGAGTTCCTCGGGCGTGCCGGTCGCGACGATCTCGCCGCCGGCCTCGCCGCCCTCCGGCCCGAGGTCGATGACGTGGTCGGCGTTCTTCACGAGGTCGAGTTCGTGCTCGATGACGACCACGCTGTTCCCCCGGTCCGTGAGGCGCTGGAGGACGTCGACGAGCTTGCGCTCGTCCTCAGAGTGGAGACCCGTCGTGGGTTCGTCGAGCAGGTAGAGCGTCTCGCCCGTGGCCTTCTTGCCGAGTTCCTCGGCGAGCTTCACGCGCTGGGCTTCGCCCCCCGAGAGGGTCGTCGAGGGCTGTCCGAGGCGCATGTAGTCGAGACCGACGTCGCTCAGCAGTTGGAGGCGACGCGCGAGGCGCGAGTCCGCCTCGAAGAAGTCGAGGGCCTCCTCGACGCTCATGTCGAGGACGTCCGCGATCGTCGCGCCCTTGTAGGTGACGTCGAGCGTCTCGTCGTTGTAGCGCGCGCCGCCGCACTCCTCGCAGGGGACGTGGACGTCGCTGAGGAAGTTCATCTCGATTTTGACGGTTCCCTGCCCGCCGCACTCCTCGCAGCGCCCGCCCTTCACGTTGAACGAGAAGCGACCCTTGTCGTAGCCGCGCTGTTGGGCGAGCTTCGTCTGCGCGAACTTCTCGCGGACGTAGTCGAAGACGCCCGTGTACGTCGCGGGGTTCGAGCGCGGCGTCCGGCCGATGGGCGACTGGTCGATGAGGCGCACCGTCTCGATGTGCTCGGTGCCCTCGATGCCGTCGTGCTCGCCCGGTTCGACGCTCGTGTTGTCGTTCATCGCGCGCGCGAGACCCTCGTAGAGGACGTCGTGCATCAGCGTGGACTTCCCGGAGCCGGAGACGCCGGTAATCGCCGTAAATGCGCCCACGGGAATGTCGACGTCGAGGTCCTTGAGGTTGTGCTGGCGCGCGCCGCGAACCGTCAGGGAGTCCTCCCAGTCGCGACGGTCCTCGGGGACGGGAATCCGCTTGCGGCCCGCGAGGTAGTCCGCGGTGAGCGACTCCTCGCTCTCGATGAGGTCCTCGTAGGGACCCTGCGCGACGACTTCGCCGCCGTGTCGGCCCGGCCCGGGACCCATGTCGACGATTTCGTCCGCGCGGCGCATCGTCTCCTCGTCGTGCTCGACGACGAGCAGGGTGTTCCCGAGATCGCGGAGTTCTTCGAGCGTGTTCAGCAGGCGGTCGTTGTCGCGCTGATGCAGCCCGATACTCGGCTCGTCGAGGACGTAGAGGACGCCGACGAGTCCGCTCCCGATCTGCGTCGCGAGGCGAATGCGCTGGTTCTCGCCGCCCGAGAGCGTCGAGGCCTCGCGATCGAGCGTGAGGTAGTCCAATCCCACCTCCGTCATGAAGCCGAGGCGCGCGCGGATCTCCTTCAGGATCTCCTCGGCGATCTTCGCCTCCCGCTCCGTGAAACTCCCCTCGACGGCCTCGAAGTGGTCGAGGGCGTCCGCGATGCTCATGCGGTTCACCGCGGTGATCGAGGTGTCGTCGACGAGCACGGCGCGGGATTCGGGCTTCAGGCGCGTCCCGTCGCAGGCCGGGCACGTCGTGACGCTCATGAAGTCCTCGATGTGCTCGCGCACTCTGTCCGAATCGGTCTCGACGTACCGGCGTTCGAGGTTCGGGACGACGCCCTCGAATCGCTCCGTTTTACGCCGCACCCCGTTCTTCGTCTGCTTCTCGAAGACGACCTCCTCGTCCGTCCCCCAGACGAACGCTTCTCGCACGTCGTCGTCCAACTCCTCGAACGGCGTCTCGACGCTGACGCCGAAGTGCTCGGCGACGTTGTCGAGGAGGTTGCGGTAGTAGGAGCGATTGTAGCTCCACGGCTCGAAGACGTGCTTGATGGGCTGTGATTCGTCCTGCACGACGAGGTCCTCGCTGACCTCCTTCGTCTCGCCGATACCCTCACACTCCGGGCACGCGCCGTGCGGGCTGTTAAAGGAGAACGAGCGCGTCTCTATCTCCGAGATATCGATGCCACAGTGCGTGCAGGCGAGTTCCTCGGAGAACTCGACGACGAGGCGCTCGTCCTCCGCGTCGTCGGCGAGGTCGCCCGTCGCGCGCGCCGTCGCGCCGCCGAGTTCGACGCCCTCGTCGGGGTCCGGGACGATGACCTTCAGGACGCCGTCGGCCTCCTCCAAGGCCGTCTCCACGGAGTCCGTGATGCGCGAGCGCGCGTCCTCCGTGATTTTCACGCGGTCCACGACGACGTCGATCGTGTGGTCGAAGTTCTCGTCGAGTTCCGGGGTTTCGGTCGCGAGGTCGTACGACTCACCGTCGACCTCGACGCGGGCGTACCCCTCGGCGAGCAACTCGTCGAAGCGCTCGGCGAAGGCGCCCTTCTGGTCGCGCACGACGGGCGCGGCGAGCTTCGCCCGCGTCCCCTCCGGGAGTTCCATGATGCGCCGGACCATCTGCTGGGCGGACTGCTCGCCGACCTCGCGGCCGCATTCGGGACAGTGCGGGGTCCCGACGCGCGCGTAGAGCAGGCGCAGGTAGTCGTGGAGTTCCGTGACGGTGCCGACCGTCGAGCGGGGGTTGTTCGCCGCGTTCTTCTGATCGATGCTGATCGCGGGCGAGAGACCCTCGACGGACTCGACCTGCGGTTTGTCCATCTGCCCGAGGAAGTTCCGGGCGTACGCCGAGAGGGACTCGATGTACCGTCGCTGGCCCTCCGCGTAGATGGTCTCGAAGGCGAGGGAGGACTTCCCAGACCCCGAGAGACCGGTGACGACCGTGAACTCCTCGCGCGGGATCTCGACGTCGAGATCCTTCAGGTTGTGCTCCTCCGCGCCGCGGACCGTGATGTACTCCTCACTCATCGGCTCGCACTCACCGTCTCGGACGCTCGCTTCGCGGATCGACTCGATGTCATTCGTTGTGAGAGAACCTAGCGCCGAACGCACTTAACCGCGTCACCACCGGCGGCACGGCCCGTCAATCACCGCTCGTGACGCCGAGAAGACGCTCACATCGACCCCGTCCGGGATCGATCATACCGATTCGGGGAGCCAGCCGCCGTCGACTTCGACGTTCTCCCCGGAGACGTACTCGCTCCCCTCGTCGCAGAAGAACCGGATGACCTGCGCGAGGTCGTCGATCGTCGCCCACCGGCCGCGCGGGGCGTCCGCGGGGAACTCGTCGGAGGTCTCGACGACGTACGGCGAGACGGCGTTGACCGTGATGCCGTCGGACTGGGTGTCGGCGGCGAGCATCCGCGTGAACATGATGACGCCGGTCTTCGCGGCGAAGTAGGGGAAGTTCTTCGGTGCGACGAGACCCTTCTCTGACGACGAGTAGCCGACGTTGACGATGCGGCCCCACTCCTGCTCGCGCATGCCGGGGAGCGCGCGCCGCGCGCAGCACATCGTGCCGATGAGGTTCGTCTCGTAGACGCGTCGCCAGTCCGCGATCGACTGCTCGGCCCAGTGCGTCGGCTGGAAGTCCCCGACGTTGTTCACGAGGACGTCGACCGTCCCGAGGTCGTCCTCGGCGGCGGCGAAGGCCGTATCGACGCTCTCGGGGTCGGTGACGTCCGCTTGGACGGTGCTCGCGCCGGGCGCGCCGCGCTCGCGAGCCTCCGCCGCGGTGGCTTCGGCTTCGACCTCGCTCCCGTGGTAGTGGACGGCGACGCTCGCGCCCGCGTCGGCGAGCGAGAGCGCGATTCCGCGGCCGACGCCCTTCGCGCTGCCGGTGACGAGAGCGGTCCGGCCGGACAAGTCGGTCTCCGACATACGCCGACGATCGCCCGCCGCGGGTATATAATTTAAGGGGGAGCCACGGGATAGAGCCGGTATGGCCATCGAGAAGGTCCTGCTCGCGGTCGGTCCCGGAGACGCCGACCGCGTCGAGGCGCTCGCATCGAATCTACTGGACATCGTCGTTCCGACCGGCGCGGACGTCGTCCTCGCGCACGTCTTCACCGAGGACGAGTACGAATCGACGCTGGAGAACCTCAGCGTCGAGGGGGATCGCGACGTCTCCGCGGACGAGGTATCGCGGCGTCACGCGACGATCCGACAGCTCTCGGGTGATCTCGACGACGCCGGTGTCGACTACACCGTCCGCGGTGAGATCGGCAACCACGGTCAGCGCATCGTCGAAATCGCCGAGGACGAGGACGCCGATCTCGTCATCGTCGGTGGCCGCAAGCGCTCGCCGACCGGGAAGGCCGTCTTCGGCTCGACGGCACAGGAGGTCATGCTCTCCGCGCCCTGTCCCGTCACGTTCGTCCGCGGCGACGAGTAGCCGGTCCGTTCGATTCCTCTCCTCTCGCTTGCGTTCTCTGCTCTCGCTGCCTCGGCTTTCGCTTCCTCAGATCTCTTGCGTCCTCTGCTCTCGCTGCCTCGGCTTTCGCTCCCTCAGATTTCGCTCCCTCGACTCTCACCTCACGCCGCGCTTCTCCACACCCCGTCTTCCGCTCGTGCGTGGCGACATCGAGACCGGCTCACCGAACCACGTCGAAATCTGTGTAGTTAAGTCGCCGGAGCGGCCACTACGTGACAGATGGCGTACTACGTGGGCGTCGATCTCGGGGCGACGAACCTCCGCGCCGCGGTGGCCGACGAAGAAGCCGTCGTGCTCGGGACCGATCGGCGCGCGACCCCGCGGGGACCGTCCGGGATCGCCGTCACCGAGGCCGTTCTCGCGGCGATCCGTGCGGCGTGCGCGGACGCCGGCGTCGATCCGACCGACGTCTCGGCGGCCGGCATCGGCAGCATCGGGCCGCTCGATCTCGCCGACGGCGCGATCGACAACCCCGCGAACCTCCCGTCGAGTATCGGGCGCATCCCGCTCGTCGGTCCCGTTCGCGAACTCGTCGGCTCCGAACGGGTCTACCTCCACAACGACACGATCGCCGGCGTCATCGGCGAGCGATTCCACAGTGACCGGAACCCGGACGACATGGTGTACCTCACCATCTCCTCGGGGATCGGTGCCGGCGTCGCCGTCGACGGCGAGGTGCTCTCCGGCTGGGACGGCAACGCCGGCGAGGTCGGCCACATGGCGATCGATCCCGACGGACGGCGGACCTGCGGGTGCGGCCGCGACGGACACTGGGAGGCCTACTGCTCCGGAAACAACATCCCGGAGTACGCCCGCCAGCTCGCCGCCGAGCGCGACCCCGACACCGCGCTCCCCCTCGACGACGAGGGGTTCGACGCGGCGGACGTCTTCGCGCACGCCGAGAGCGACGACTTCGCGAACCACGTCGTCGGCCGCCTCGCCGACTGGAACACCCTCGGTATCACGAACCTCGCGCAGGCCTACGCCCCGCTCGTCGTCTACGTCGGTGGCGCCGTCGCGCTCAACAATCCCGAACTCGTCCTCGACCCCGTTCGCGAGCGCCTCGACGGCTCCGTGTTCAACAACGTCCCCGATCTCCGCCTCACCAATCTCGGCGACGACGTCGTCCTCGACGGCGCCGTCGCCTCGGCGCTCACCGGCGGCACAGGCGACCGGACGCAGGTGCGTTGACGGACGCAGGTGCGTTGACGGACGCAGGTACGCTGACAGACGCAGGTACGCTGACGGACCGCAGGTGCGCTACGCTGGTGGGATCCCCCACACCTCGTGTCGTCTGTTCTCGGACTCACACACCGAATGTCGTAAGTTCTCGCGTGTCGCCGCCACCTGAACTCTAGGGGTGACGATGTCTGCCGTCGATGGCTTCCGACGTGGGAAGGACGCCCCCACACACCGGATGTCGTAAGTTCTCGCGGAGATGGCGTTGCCATCGTCTCGCGTCGCCCGTTCGCTGTCGGGTTGTCGATCCTCCGAGTGCGTTGG
>NZ_BATA01000007.1 GCF_000474235.1 Halarchaeum acidiphilum MH1-52-1 | reverse complement strand
CGCGAGCGGGGCCGAGCGGTGGCGTGGGCCCACTATGTACCGAACGGCTCCGGTCTACGCGGTGTGAGTGATCGTCCGCGACGCGCCGTCAGTCCGCGATCTCGCGGAGGGCGTCGAGCATCTCGTCGACCGGCGTCGTGCAGACGGCGAGCGAGAAGCCGTCGCGCTGGGCGAGGCGTGGGGCGTGCTCCCAGAGGTCGTCCTCGTCGATGCCGTGGAGGAGGACGGCGTTCGGCGTCGGATTGACGACGCGGAGGGCGACGAGCGGGGATTCGCCGCGGGTGACGCCGGTGAATCCGAGGACGCGGTTGGTCGACTGGCCGTAGAGCCGGTAGAACTCGTCGCTGGAGAGTCGCGTGATGGCCTTGATGCTGTCGATGACGGTGTGGCCGCTGACGCGGTCGCGATCGCCGGCGACGACTTCGGTGGCGCCGATGGCGTCGTAGACGTCCGCGAGGGGGACGGTCGCCGGATACTCGCGGAGGTCGAGGACGACGTCGCTCTCGAAGCCGGCGGAGAGGACGCGCGCGTACTGCCGGATGCGATCGCCGCCGCGGCGTTCGTCGATGTCGAGGAGGGCGATGACGAGTCGGGAGACGAGACCGATACCGGGGCTCTCGCGGCGGCCGCTCTCGTAGTCTGAGATGACGCTGGAGGAGACGTCGAGCTGCTCTGCGAGCTCGGTCTGTGAGACGTCGAAGTCGGTGCGCCACTTGCGGAGTGTGGCGCCGGGGTCGTCACTGAGCGTGATCTCGCCCGCGATGCGTTCGGCGAGGCCGGCGCGCGCGTCCGAATCCATACGTCTCCAAACCCGGCACGGGACCTAAGGCGTGTCGGACGGGTTCGACGCGTGCCGACACCCGCGCGATCGCGGGTCAGCCGCTCGTGACGGCGGCGAGCGCGCCGCCGATCGCCCCGGAGACGACGGGGTAGACGACGCCCGCGAGGACGAGTCCGAGTGCGACCGCGGGACCCATCCACGCGTCGTCGGTGGTGATCCGGAAGGCGAAGACGCCGATCCACGTCGGAACGGCGTAGCCGAGGGAGACGACGGTCCCGCAGAGCGCGCCGTCGCGGGGCGCCGTGAGGCCGGCGTAGCGGACGAGGATGACACCGGCGACGAGGAGGAACAGCGGCGGGAGGACGTAGAGCAACTGTGGGGCGTCGCCGCTCGCGATGAGGTTCGTCGTCGTCCGACCGCCGCCGAGCGCCGGCCGCGTGACGGAGACGAAGTGGGCGTTGTAGAAGAGCCAGCCCACGATCTTCCACGCGGGGATCGTCTGGCCGCCGAGGAGGTCGATGATCGCGTTGACGTTCTGGAGGGATTCGCGAACGCGGTTCGCCTGCCAGAGGTAGACGACGAGGTATTCGAGGGCGAACGCCACGACACCGGTGATCGCCGCGGGAACCCACGGGGTATCGCCGCGTACTCCGTCGCGGGACATACGTGATCCGGTTCGCCGAGCGACGACAAAACCGTTGTGTCGGTTTCGAGTCGGAAGCCGCGGCGAGGGGCGATCGCCGCCGGGGAGTCCGGACGCGACGA
Organism: Halarchaeum acidiphilum MH1-52-1; assembly: GCF_000474235.1. Taxonomy (GTDB): domain Archaea; phylum Halobacteriota; class Halobacteria; order Halobacteriales; family Halobacteriaceae; genus Halarchaeum; species Halarchaeum acidiphilum. Next base: position 51,355 of record NZ_BATA01000007.1, on the reverse strand, counting down.
CGGCGCGGCGGCCGCCACGCTGAAACCGACCGCGCTCGAACGAGCGGGCACGATGACCGACGTCTCTCGCCGCCGGTTCCTCGGCGTCGCGGCCGGCACCGCGCTCGCGGGGGGCGCGGTGGGCACCGCGAGTGCCGCGGGATCGGGGCGCCGCGACGGCTGGCACGCGGTCGAGTCGCCGACCGACCGGACGCTGTACGACGTCGCGCGCGCGCCGGACGGACGTACGCGGTCGGCGGGGGCGGCGTCGTCCTCGCACGCGGTGGCGACGGGTGGCGATTGCTGAGCCGGAACGGGGCGGACGGGAACGGCTCGAACCTCCGCGCGGCGGCGGGCGACGGGGCGGGGACGGTCTGGATCGCCGGCGCGAGCGGCGCGCTCGCCGAGATCGACGCCGAGAGCGGAGATCTCATCTCTCACAGAGCGCCGGACGACGTGACGAACGAGTTCACGGCCGTCGCGATCGCGGGGTCCGACGGCGGCGCGACCGTCTACGTCGCCGATAGCTCCGGGCACGTCCACGTCTCCGCGGGTTCGGAGGGCGGTCACCGGACGTGGACGCACGCGACGCCCGGAAGCGGGGCGGCGATCCGCGGCGTGGCCGTCGGCGACGGTCGCGTCGTCGCGGTGGACGCGAACGCCTCGGTCTTCGAGGCGAGCGACGGCGGGGCGACGTGGAACCGGATCGGGGTCGATGACGCGGACGGGGGATTCCGCGACGTCGCCGTCGCGGGCGGCACCGTCCACGTCGCCGGCGGCAAACTGTGGAGCGACGCGGGGGACGGCTGGGGCGTCGTCGACCCGTTCGACACGACGCTGTACGATCTCGAAATCGGGCCGTGCGGCTGCGTTCACGCGGTCGGAGCCGACGGGACCGTGCGCCACCGCCCCGGACAGGGGATCTCCGGGGGAGCGACGCTGGCGAAGTGGCTCGGGCGCTGGGAGGCGGCGCATCCCACCTCGGAGGCGCTGTACGGGATCGTGCTCGGCCGCCCGCACGTCGCGGTCGGAGCGAACGGGACGATCGTCGAACGCTGAACGCGGACGACGGCCGCGCGGGGCGTAGTATTATGCCGATCCGTGATCGACGGGGTGGTATGGAGTCCACGCTCGACACCGTGTTGGTCGCGCTCAGCCCCGAAGTCACGGACGAGACCGCGGATCGACTGCTGGAGGCCGCGATGCGGGCCGCCGGGCCGGCGGACGCGACGGTCGTCCTGACGTACGTCCTCACCGGTGAGGAGTTCCTCGACGCCGCCGAGCGGCTCGGCCACCCGAACGCGGGACGGGACGACGCCGACGAGGTGCTGGCCGACCACGAGGACGTCGAGCGACTCGGCGCGACGCTCGACGAGGCGGGCATCGAGTACGTCGTCGACGGTGCGGTCGGGACGGTCGCGGAGGAGGTCGTCGCGGCCGCCGGCGAGCGCGACGCCGATCAGGTGTTCGTCTCCGGGCGGCCGCGCTCGCCGACCGGGAAAGCCGTCTTCGGCAGCACCGCACAGGACATCATCCTCGACTCGCCCTGCCCGGTCACGTACGTCGCCGCGACGTCCGAGTGACGACGCGTTCGACCCGTCCCGGAACACCTAACCGCGGTTCGCGTCTCTTCTCGGATGATGGTTGACTGGACGGAGAAGTACCGCCCGACGACGCTCTCGGAGGTCCGCGGGAACGACTCGGCCCGCGACGACCTGAAGCGGTGGGCGGAGACGTGGGACGAGCACCGCGAGGCCGTCATCGTCCACGGGAGTCCGGGCGCGGGAAGACGTCCGCGGCGCACGCGCTCGCGAACGACATGGGGTGGGACGCGATCGAGTTGAACGCGAGCGACACGCGCACGAAGGACGTCATCGAGCGCGTCGCGGGCGAGGCCGCCAAATCCGGCACGCTCGTCGGCGGCTCGGGCGGGCGAAAGCTCGTCATCATGGACGAGGCGGACAACATCCACGGCAACGCCGATCGGGGCGGGGCGCGCGCCGTGACGCGCCTCGTGAAGGAGGCCACCCAGCCGATGGTGCTCATCGCGAACGAGTACTACGATATGTCGAACGCCCTCCGGAACGCCTGTCGGGAGATCGAGTTCCGCGACGTCGGCAAGCGCTCGATCGTGCCCGTGCTCCGCGACGTCTGCCGGCGCGAGGGGATCGAGTACGAGGACGCCGCGCTCTCCGCGCTCGCGCAGAAGAACAGCGGCGATCTCCGCTCGGCGATCAACGACTTGCAGGCGCTCGCCGAGGAGACCGAGGTGCTGACCGAGGACGACATCGTCACCGGCGAACGGGACACCACCGAGGGCATCTTCGACTTCCTCGACGACGTCATCAAGGAGAAGGGCGCGGAGGAATCGCTCTACGCCGCGTACGACGTCGACGAGACGCCGGACGACCTCCTCAACTGGGTGGAGGACAACGTCCCGAAGGACTATTCCGGACCCGAGTTGGCCGACGCGTACGACTTCCTCGCGAACGCCGACACGTGGCTCGGGCGCGTGCGCGCCACGCAGGACTACTCCTACTGGCGCTACGCGACGGACAACGTCGCCGCCGGCGTCGCCGCCGCCCGCCGGGAATCGAAGGGCGGGTGGACGCGCTACGGCCCGCCATCCTTCTGGTCGAAGCTCGGCCGGACGAAGGGCACGCGAAACACCCGCGACTACGTCGCCCGCAAGATCGCCGAGCGCTCCGGGTGTTCGATGGCGACCGCCCGACGCGAGGTGATGCCGTTCCTCGCCGCGATGGTTCATCACTGCAAGCCCCGCGAACTCACCGTCGCGATGGCCGCCGCCTACGACTTGGAGGCGGAGCACGTCGCCTTCGTCACCGGGAGCGGGGAGGACACCAACAAGGTGGCGGACATCGTCGCCGACGCCGAGGAAGCGAAAGAAACGGCCGCCGTCGAACATTCGGGCGGCGCCTTCGAGGGGCAGGCCGAAGCCGCGGACGTCGCGGCGGAGAGCGGGAACACGGCGACAGACGAAACCGGCGAGGACGTCTTCGTCGACGAGGACGAAGCGAAATCGGCGTCGGAGAAGCGCGACGACGCCGAGGACGACGACATGCAGAGCGGTCTCGACGAGTTCTTCTGACGGGCCGTTCGCCGTTTCACTCGAACACGCGCACCACGGCTCCGACGGTGTTCACGCGCGAGGAGACGCGTACGCTCTCAGTTGCGGTCGCGTGTCCGGTCGAGAGGGGGCCGGGGCGCGATCAGGTGCGGTCGTTCACAGCAACGGAACGTAGTCGGAGAGGCCCCGCTTCACGATTTCGGGGTTCTCCCGGACGAAGTCGCGGAGCATCGGGAGGTCCTCGCGGTGGAGGAGCTTCGCGATGGCGCGCAGGCTCCCGCCGTTCGCGGAGGCGAGCGTGTCGAGATCCATCGCGTTGATGTCGCGCATGAGGCGATCGTAGCGCTCGTTGGGCGCGTAGTAGAGGAGGTGGGTCATCAGGAGGCGGATGCCGGCGTCGGGCGCGACGTCGCGATGCCAGAGCGTGTCGTAGACGTCGATCTCCTCGGCGGACGTATCAACGGTGCCGGTGAGGCAGTGGTCGGCGGCGATCGCGGCGGCGCGCGCGGACTTCAGCCCCTTGTGGATCCCCTCGCCCCAGAGCGGGTCGATCGTCGGGACGGCGTCGCCGATCGCCACGAACCCGTCCGTGGAGAGCTGATTCGGGGGCTGGATGTGCGCGGAGCCACGGTGTTGCTTGCCCGCCAGCTTCTCGGCGTCCGCGAAGCGGGGGTCCGAGTCGAGCCACTGGTCGAGGTAGTCGTCGATGTTCATTCCATCAGCGTTCGAGTGGTACTTCTCGTTCTGGATGTAGCAGAGACCGACCTTCGCGGTGTCGCCGCCGGTGTGGAAGATCCACGAGTAGCCGCCGGGCGCGAGGTCGTGATCGAGGCGGAGCATCATCGCGTCCGTGAGATCCGCGTAGTCCGGGTGGTCCACCTCGACGCCCTCCATCTCCCACTCGATGCCGATGGCCTGATTCTGCCGTTCGAGATCGGAGACGCCGAGCTGCTTCGCGAGCGGCGCGGCGGGACCGGTCGCGTCGACGACGATGTCGGCGCGCACCTCCTCGTCGCCGTCGTAGCGGACGCCGACGACGCTGCCGTTCTCGGTGATCGGCGCGGTCGCGCGGGAGTCGAAGCGGTACTCCGCGCCGTGCTCGCGCCCGTCGCGGACGAGGAAGCGCTTGAAGTCCGCGAACTCCAACACCGCACCGGGTTGGCGCTGGGCGAAGTGATCGGTCGGGGATTCGAGGACGACAGCGTCCGTGAACTGCATCACGACGTCGTCCGGGATCCCGAACGCTCCCATCATCGCGGGGAACGTCCCCGCGGTCGATTTGTTGCTCTGACGCGGGAACTCGTCCTCGTTCTCGGTTTCGAGGACGAGGACGTCGTAGTCGCGTTCCGCGAGATCCCGTGCGCACTGGGCGCCCGCGGGACCGGCTCCGGCGATAACCACGTCGAAGTGGTCAGTCATACCCTACGGAACCCGTGACGCGCTAATCAGTCTAACGACCTTTCCGCGACCGAATCGGCACCGCCGTGGGTCGTCGTCCCCATCTCGGACGATCGATTAACATAACGATTAACTGAGGAAATGTGAGAGGTACGTACGTATGCTACACGGCTACGCATTGCTCGCGCTCTTGCTCGTCGCCGTCGCGCTCATCGTCGGCGCGTTCCCGCTCAAGGCCTTCGTCGGGAACGCCCTCGGCGGTCTCGGTCTCGGTCTCGTCGCCGTCTTCATCCTCGCGGCGGCGCTCAAGACGACGCTCGGGTCCTCCACCGTCTCCATCCACACCACCGCGGGAATCGTCGCGCCGCTCCTCTCCAACCTCGGTCTCGCCGGCACGTGGGGGAGCGTCTTCGCCGTCCTCGCCATCGGCGCGGGCAGCATGACGGTCAGCCACGCCAACGACTCCTATTTCTGGATCATCACCGAGTTCTCCGACATGGAGGCCTCGACCGCCTATCAGGCGTGGACGCTCGCGACGCTCGCGCTCGGGATCACCAGCATCGTCTGGATCGTCGTCCTCGATCACGTCGTCGTCGCGCTGACCTGACGGGTCAGCGGACGACGACGATCCGGAGATCGTTCACGTTCGTCCCCGTCGCCCCCGTCTCGACGAGCGCGTCGGCGTCGTCTAAGACCGGGAGTGCGTCGTTCTCGCGGAGCGCGCGCCGGGCGGCCCGCCGATCCGGCAGCGTCTCCGCGTCGACGACCGCGCCCGCGACGTCGGTCGCGCCGTCGATGCCGTCGGTGTCGACCGCGCAGAGCGCCGTTTCGGGTCCGAGTTCGAGCGCCGCCGAGAGCGCGAACTCGAGGTTCGGTCCGCCCTCGCCGTCGCCGCGCACCGTCACCGTGCACTCGCCACCGGAGAGGACGACGCACGGCGGGGCGAGGGGATCGCCGGTCGCAAGGGCCTCCTCGGCGACGGCGACGTGGGTCTTCGCGGCCTCGCGGGCCTCCCCGCGGACGCGCGTCGAGAGCACGAGCGGCTCGTAGCCCGCGTCCCGCGCTCGCTCGGCGGCCGCGTCCACGGCCGTCCGGTTCGTCGCGAGGACGTGCGTCGACACCCGCTCGAACGTCGGATCGCCCGTGTTCGGCGTCTCGTCACGCTCGCCGGCCGCGCCCGCGTCGAGGCGTGTGCGGACCGCGTCGGGGACGCGCACGTCGTAGTCGTCGAGGACGGCGAGCGCGTCCGCGTACGTCGAGGCGTCGGGAACGGTGGGACCGCTGCCGATGACGGAGAGATCGTCGCCGACGACGTCGCTGAAGGCGAGCGTCGCGACGCGGGCGGGCGCGAGGCGCGCGGCGAGGCGGCCGCCCTTGAGCGCCGAGCAGTGCTTGCGCACGGCGTTCATCTCGTGGATCGTCGCGCCGCTCGCGAGGAGCGCGTCCGTCGTCGCGCGGAGGTCGTCGAGGGCGAGTGCGGGAACGGGCGCGGGCAGGAGCGCGCTCGCGCCGCCCGTGATCACGGCGAGCACGAGCGTGTCCGCGTCGGCGTCGTCCGCGGCGTCGAGCAGCGCTCGCGTCGAGTCGACGCCCCGCTCGCTCGGCACCGGGTGATCGCCGGGCAGGACCGTGACGCGCTCCGTCTCCGCGGGATCGTCCGTGACGACGATGCCGCCGGCGAGCGCGTCGCCGAGGACGGCTTCGAGGGCGGCCGCGACCTGTGAGGCCGCGTTCCCACCGCCGAGCACGACCACGTCGTCGTAGTCGCTCAGGTCGAACGTCGCCTCCGCGATCCGCAGTTCGTCGCCGTCGCGCGTCACCGTCTCCCGGATCACCGACGCCGGGTGCGCCGCCTCGATCCCCGCCTCCGCGCACTCGCGCGCGAGCCGTCGGCGTTCGTCTGCGTCGCTCATCAGGCGAGGTCGTAGAGGAATCCGGTCACGCGGTCACGAAGCCGGTCGGGCAGGTAGCGCGCGAGCGCCATCGCCCGTGCCGCGGTCCCGACGGGATAGCGCGGCTCCGGATCGGTCGTGCTCGCGGCCTCGACGATCACGGCCGCGACCTCCTCGGGCTGGCTCGCCCCGAACCCACCGGAGACGACGTCGAAGTCCTCGAAGAAGCGATAGACGCGGTCGTACGCGTCCGAGGCCGTTACGGGTTCGAGTTCCTCGCTCGCGCGCGCCGCGAACCCGGTGTCGACCGGCCCGGGTTCGACGAGCGCGACGTCGATCCCGTGGGGTGCGACCTCGCCGCGCAGCGCGTCGCTCAGGCCCTCGAGGGCGAACTTCGAGGCCGCGTAGACGCCCTGTCCGGGGGCGGCGACGCGCCCCGCGACGCTCGAGACGTTGACGATCGTTCCCTCGCCGCGCTCGCGCATGTGCGGGAGCACCGCGCGGAGCAGGCGGTGGGGACCGTAGACGTTCACGTCGAACTGCTCGTGCAGCCGGCGCGTCGGCACGTCCTCGACGGCGCCCATCTGTCCGTAGCCCGCGTTGTTCACGAGGCAGTCGAGGCGGCCCTCGGCCGCGATCGCCTCCTCGACGACGTCGTGACACTGCGCGGGTTTCGTGACGTCCAGTTCGGCGACGCGACAGCCCGCCTCGCGGAGGGCTTCGAGGTCGGTCTCGTCGCGCGCCGTCGCCCACACCGTCCACTCCTCTTCAAGGAAGGCCACGGCCGTCGCGCGGCCGATCCCGGTCGAACAGCCCGTGATGAGTACGGTCTCCTCCGTCATACCCGCCCCGTCGCGCGGCGCCGAGTTAAGGGTGGCCGTTTCTCAGGCCTCGGCCTCGGTGATGAGATCCTCGACGTCCGCGCGCGAGAGTTCCACGTCGTGGATGCGCTCGGCGTGGTCCTGCACGTGGTGGACGAGTTCGTCGTCGTTGTCGGTCTGTACCGCGAAGTCGCAGTCGTGACCGCGGTCACGACAGAAGACAGCGTTCACCACGGTGGCGTATGATGGTGTGATCCCGCCTCCAAAGTCGCTGGGGCCGCTCACTCCTCGCGCGCCCGCTCGCCGACGTCGGCGTCCGCGACCCGCGTGGGTTCCGGGAGCTTGTACCCCGCACAGGTCGCGGCGACGAGGTCCGTCGCGGTGCCCGTCGCGACGCGGTGGCCGGGGCTGACGACGAGGGGGTTGACGTGGCGCCGCTCGGGGTTCTCGTACTGACGCGACTGGTAGAAGTGGCCGATCGTCGTCCCGTTCGGGCAGGTCTCCACCCGGTCGTTCGCCTCGATCGCGACCCGCTCGCCCGCCGCCATGTACCGGTCCTCGACCGGTTCGACGGGCGTCCCGCAGAGGAGGTTCTTCGCGACGCCGAGCGACGGGACGTCGAACAGGACGCCGACGTGCGTCGCGATGCCGGCCTCGCGGTAGTGGATGCGCCCGCTTCCGTCACAGACGAGGAGGTCGGGAGCGACGGTGAGCGAGTCGAGCGCGTCCGCGATGGCGGCGCCCTCGCGGAAGGCGAGCAGACCGGGGATGTACGGGATTTCGAGCGGCGCGCGCCCGAACGCGCGCTCGATCACGCGCCCGCCGCGGATCGCGACCGCGACCGAGACGGCTTCCTCCTCACGGAAGGCCTGATCGATGCCGACGACGACCGGTCCGCCGCCGTCGAGCGTCGCCTGCGAGGGGGCGGTCTCCCGGATCGGCTCGTCGATCGCGACGGCCGACGGCGTGAGATCGTGCTCGTCCGCGAAGACCGCGTCGGCCGCGATGTCGCGCTGCATCGCCTCCATCGCGTCGGCGTCGAGCGCGGGATCCGGGAGGTAGCCGGGGCGCACGAGATCCATCTAGAAGCGCCCCCGGCCGGGACCGCCCGGCCCGCCCCCGCCGCCGAGCGTGAGTTCCTCCGGCGCGCGCCCGCCCTGCGACTTGAGGTAGGCACCGTAGAGCAGACCGACCGCGAGACCGGCGAGGTGCGCGATCTGCGCGACGTGCCCGCTCCCGATGCCGCCCGTCGTCGCGACGAACACCGAGTAGAGCGCGAAGCCGAGCGTGAACAGCCAGAGCGGCACGGGGAGGATGAAGTAGAGGTAGACCCGCAGGCTCGGATTGAGGACGGTGAGCACGCCCATGACGGCCATGATCGCGCCGCTCGCGCCGAGGACGGCCGCGAACTGCCCCATCGCCGCGGCCGCGAGCACCTGCGCGAGACCGGCGATCGCGCCCGCCGCGAGGAAGAGCACGGCGAACTTCCCGGATCCCATCCGGCGCTCGACCGGCGGCCCGAAGAAGTAGAGCACGAGACCGTTGAAGAAGAGGTGGGGGAAGCCGCTGTGCGCGAAAATCGACGTGAACCACGGGTAGACCCAGAGCACGTTCGTACTGTTCAGCGTGAACAGGTTCCCCGTCGAGACGGGCGAGAGCCCGAGCGCCGGCACCACGTATTCGAGCGCCGTCACGACGACCATCAGCCCGAGGAAGACGTACGTGACGTTCCCCCGGAGGTAGCCCAGCGGCCCCCCCGTCGCGCCCACCGACTCGACGGCGCGCCCGACGCGCGACTTCTCCTCGCGGCCAGTCTCCTCCGGCCCGAAGACGCCGGCCGGATCGTCCCACCCGTCCAGTCCCGGACAGTCGTGGCTCTCCGGGAGGCGATGCTCCTCGCAGAAAGTGCCGCCGCAGAAGCGACAGCGATAGGGCATCCCCACCTGCGTTCCACAGCGGTCACACGTCGCCATTGCCCGACACCTCGGACGGCACGCGGTTAGGGACTTCGGTCGCGGCGTCGCACAGCGCTCGCTCTCTCGTGGACCCGCGCTCGCGTGTCGCTCCCACCAATCGCTCCCGCTCGCTTTTTCGCGAATCCTCGCTCGGCTCCGCGTCCGCTCGCGTGTCGTCCCTCCCCGTTCGCCGTTCCGTGTCGCTCGCTCGGCCCCACGTGCCCCAGCCTACAAGGTCACCCCGAGCAAGGCATCACGCATGAAGGAGTACGAGCGCAAGGGCCTCTTGGAGCGCATCGGACGCGAGTCCGCGACGGTCGGCGCGTCCATCCCCGACGAGATCGAACTCGACGGCGAGCCGTTCCCGCTCCGGGAGTTCGTCTTCGAGACCAGCAGCGTCGAACGCGTCCCCCCGGATCGTCGCGAGGAGGTCGAGGACGCAAAGCGCACCCTCCGGCGCGCGCGCCGCGAGCGCGTCGAACGCTTGGAGGAGGCCGAACTCGACTACGCGGAGGGCGAGACGCTCGCCGAGGAGGTCATCGGGATCGATCGCGCGCTGAACGCCCTCGAATCGCTCGGCGGCGGGGACATCGAGGGCGAGATCGAAGCGACGGAGGCCGCCGACACGAAGCGGTGGTTCACCTTCCTCAAGAAGGCGCTCGGCCACGACGGGGACAGCTCGCGCGGGCGCGGCCGGGGGAGCGGCGGCGTCGATGGCACCGGGGGCACGAGTGCTCGCGGGCGCGGGAACACGAGCGGGGGCCGCCGATGAGCCGGAACGCCGAGGTGGCGGCCGTCCTCGACGAGTACGCCGACCTGATGGAGGCGCAGGGGGACGACTACCGGCCGAACGTCTATCGCCGCGCCGCCGACAACGTCCGGGATTCCCCGGAGGCGATCGAGGACCTCGCCGCCGAGGGTCCCGAGGCCGTCCAATCGATCGAGGGCGTCGGCGAAGGGATCGCCGAGCACGTCGTGGACTACGTGGAGACGGGCACCTTCGCGGAGCTGGAGGAGGCACGCGAGGAGCTGCCCGTCGAGATGGACGCGCTGACGCGCGTCGAGGGCGTCGGGCCGAAGACGGTCAAGAAGCTCCACGACGCGCTCGGCGTGACGACGCTCGACGAACTGGAGCGGGCGGCGGAGGACGGCGAGATCCGCGAGGTCGAGGGGTTCGGCGCGAAGACGGAGGAGAACATCCGCGAGGGCGTCGCGTTCGCGCGGCAGGCGGGTGAGCGCGACCTCCTCGGAAAGACGCGTCCGCTCGCGGACGACGTCACCGACCACCTCGCCGACCACGACGCCGTCGAGCGCGTCGCGGTCGCGGGATCGATCCGCCGGTGGCGCGAGACGAACGGCGACGTGGACGTGCTCGCGGCGAGCGACGCGGGCGCGGCCGTCGGCGACCACCTCGCCGACTGGGAGCGCGCAGCCGACGTCATCGAGACGGGCGAGACGAAGACGTCCGTGCGCGTGAACGGGACGCGCGTCGACCTCCGCGTCGTCGTCCCGAACGAGTTCGGGTCGGCGCTCCAGTACTTCACGGGATCGCAGTCGCACAACGTCGCCCTCCGCAACCACGCGATCGCGCAGGGCAAGAAGGTCAACGAGTACGGCGTTTTCGACGTCGACAGGAGCGACGTCGACGATCCGGACGCCGGCCAGCGCGTCGGCGACCTGCTCGCCGCCGAGACGGAGGAGGCGGTGTACGACGCGCTCGGCTTGCCGTGGATCCCGCCCGAGATCCGCGAGAACCGCGGGGAGATCGACGCCGCGCGCGAGGACGCGCTCCCCGACCTCCTCACCGAGGACGACGTCCGCGGCGACCTCCACGTCCACTCGGACTGGTCGGACGGCGACTACGCCCTCGCGGAGATGGTCGAGGCGGCCGCCGAGTTCGGCCACGACTACGTCTGCATCACCGATCACGCGGAGGGACCGGGCGTGTTCGGCGATTCGGGACTGAGCGACGACGACCTCCGCGAGCAGGCGGACGCGATCGCGGACGTCCGCGCGGACGCCGATATCGAAGTGCTCCACGGCGTCGAAGCGAACGTGGACGCCGAGGGGACCGTCGGTGCGGTGAGCGACGACGCGCTCGCCGACCTCGACCTCGTGATCGCCTCGCCGCACTCCGGGCTAGGGGACGACGGCGGCGATCAGACCGACCGCCTCGTCAGCGCGGTCGAACACCCGCACGTCGATATCCTCGGACACCCCTCGGGGCGGCTCATCAACGAGCGCCCGGCGATGGAGTTCGACGCCGCGGAGCTCGCCGCGGCGGCCGCCGACGCCGGCACGGCGCTCGAAGTGAACGCGAACGTCCACCGACTCGACCTGTGGGGGAGCGCGGTCCACGCGGCCGTCGAGGCCGGCGCGGCGATCGCCATCGGCACCGACGCGCACTCGCCCGAGGAGTACGACCACCTCACCTACGGCGTCCACACCGCCCGTCGCGGCTGGGCCGAGTCGGGCGACGTGCTGAACGCCCGTGACCTCGACGCTCTCCGAACCGGCCTCGACTGATGGCCGCGCCCGACGACACGGCGCTGCTCCTCGACGTCATGCTCGGGAAGCTCGCGCGCCTCCTGCGGATGTGCGGCTACGACGCCGCCTACGCCCTCGATCGCGGCGTCGAGGACGACGATCGCCTCCGCGAGATCGCCGCCCGCGAGGGCCGGACGCTCCTCACGCGCGACGCGGAACTCGCGCGGCGGGCGAGCGACGGCGTCCTCCTGCGGACGCGACACGTGGACGACCAACTGGCGGAGCTGACCGAGAAGGGGTTCGAACTCTCGCTCCCCGAGACGCCGACGCGCTGTGCGACCTGCAACGGCGAACTGGAGGAGGCGGAGCCGCCGCACCCCGAGCACGTCCCGGACGACGCCGCGCGGGTGTGGCGCTGTACGGCGTGCGGCCAGCGCTACTGGAAGGGCAGCCACTGGGACGACGTGGCGACGCGACTGGCCGGGCTGTGATCCCGTTTCGAGGACGCAGCGTCGACGATACCGTGGAGACGATTAGCTGATCCCGGCGATCGGATCAGCCGAGCGCCCGCCAGACGCCCGCGCCGATGAGGGCGGCGACGGCGAGGACGAGGGCGGCGGCGACGTCGGCGTTCCCGTAGTCGAGGGCGGCGGCGACGTCGGCGTTCCCGTAGTCGAGGGCGGCGGCGACGCCGAACGCACCCGCCGCGAGCGAGAGGCGGAGTCGGAAGTCGGTACGCGCGAGCGAACGGAGGCCCTCGCGGGTCGACTCGCTGACCATACCCGTGAGAGCGAGCGCGGGCGGAAAAAGGATCGGTGGCGAAGACTGAGCGACCGATTCCTCACTCGGTACGCGTCCACTCCTCGCAGGCGTCCATGTCGTCCATGAGTTCGTCGTGCTGGCCGCAGTAGGGGCGGATGTTCCCGTCCTCGGTGCGGACGTAGTCGAAGTGCGCGCAGCTGCCGCAGTAGCGGTCGGGACCGACGTCCGAGCCCGCGTCGGCCGACGGCTCGGCGTCGTCGGTGTCTGCCCGGTCGCCGGACACGTCGCGGACGTCGGGCGTCGTCGCGCCGCCGTCGGAGGTCGGCGTGGGCGTCGGATCGGTCGGGTCCGTCTGCTCGACGCCGCCGAAGACGCCGACGCCGCCGAACGATCCCTCGGAGACGGCGTCACGGGCGTCGTCGAGATCCTCGCGGGGCACCTCGACCGTCCGGGTCTGTCCGTCCTCGGTGACGGTGAGCGTGACGGTGCCGCCGGGCGCGTTGCGGGTCTTGAACGTCGCGACGGCGGTGAACAGACACCAGAAGGTGACGATCAGGCCGAAGGCGTAGACGAGCGCGCCGCCGAGCGCCGTCGTCGAGGGGACGGAGCCGCCGCCGGCGTACCATCGGTGGGGATAGGCGTAGCGGAGGACGACCGTGCCGACGACGGCGACGAGCGCGCCCCCGGCGGCCGCGACGCGGTGAAACCGACTCGCCGGGAGGACGGTGAAGACGCCGACGAAGATGGCGGGCACGCCGAGGCAGACGAGGGTGAGACCGAGTTCGCGCGCGCCGAACTTCGCCGCGGTCGAGGGGGTCGGTCCCATCACGAGATGCGTCGCGCCGGCGAGGATCCCGGCGACGACGAGCAGCGCGCCCGCCCCGAAGAGCGCGGTCCCCGCGTAGACGCGACGCTGGCTCGCGCCGTTGGCGTCGCGCTGGTACGCGTCCGCGAGGCTGGTCATACGCCCACATACGCCCCCGGGCCTAAAAACGGTACGTCAGACACCAGTCGCCCGTGTGATGCATCGAAAGGCCTAATCGGCGGCCCGCCGAGGTGTCGCGTATGGCCGACGATGACGAGGAGGAGGAGGCGCCCGCGGTCGAACTCGGCGAGGGCGCTCCCGTCGAGGGCGCGCCGCTCGCGCGCATCGCCTCCCGATTCACGTGGGGAATCCAGCGCAGCGAGATCGTCCGCCGCGAGGGCGAGACGACGATCCGGACGCCGAAGGGCCCGCGTCGTCTCGCGGACGTCCTCGCGCACACAGACGTCCCGTACTTCGAGTCGCGTCGCGAGTTCGTCGAGACGGTGCGCGAACAGATCGGCGACGGTCCCGCCCCGACCGCCGAGTCGGACGGCGCGGAGGACGCCGAGGCCGCCGAGACCGCGGAGTAGTTCGCTTCTCGCGTTTCCCTTCGGTTCTCACCCGACGCCGACGCGTCAGTGCACCTGCGCCACGAGCGACGCGAGCGCGCCGACGTGGACGCCGTACGGTGCGAGGTGGCCCGCGGCGGCGTGCGTCTGCTGGAGGTAGAGCAGCCCGAACTGCGTCGCGTTGTACGCGCCGTGGACGAGCGCCGTGACGGTCAGGTTCCCCGTGTACTCGTAGAGGCCGCCGAGGACGAGCGCGATGACGAACAGCGCGGCGATGGTGACGATCCGCCCCGAGACACTCCCGGAGAGGGACGTGAAGTGGACGCCCGCGAAGACGAGGCTGGCGAGCAGGACGCCGGGAACGGGACCGAATCGCTCGCGGAGCGTCCCCTGCACGACGCCGCGAAAGAGCAGTTCCTCGCCGGGCCCGACGAGGAGGAAGGAGAGCGGGACGAGCAGCAGGAGGACTTCCGGGTGCGCCATCCCGAGGTCCGCGACGTCGTTCGTCGCCGTCGGCGCGTTCGTCGACTGGAGGACGCCGCTGATGACGAGGAGCGCGGCGAGCGCGGCGAGCCATCCGGCGACCGCCAATCCGATCTCCCGGATCGACGGCAACCGGAACCTGAGGAAGCGCGCCGTGTCGTTACGGTACCGCGCGTACGCGTACGCCACCGAGCCGAACGCGACGCCCTGAAGCAGAACGGTGCTGAGGACGATGGAGAGCGAGGGCGTGATCGGGATCCCGGCGAGCCGGAAGACGATCGCGACGACGAGAGTGAGGGCCAGTCCGACGACGAGACCGCTGAGCCCGACACCGGTCGCCAGCGCGAAGGTCCTGATTCGATCCCCCCAGTCGGGGGGTGCGGTCGAGCGTGCCATTACCACGTGGTTGGCGCGCGAGTCACAAAGGTACTCCTTTCGACGCTCGCCGCGGGCGTGCCCCGCGGCGTCATCGCGCTCCCTCCCGCGACGCCGAGGTGTCACGGTCGTCCTCGCCGTTTCCGTCGCGCTCGCCGTTTCCGTCGCGCTCGCCGTTTCCGTCGCGCTCCGCCCCGTCAACCCGCTCGCGGAGGGCCGCGACCTCCCGTTCGAGGTCGGCGATCCGCTCGTCCTTCCGCGAGGAGCGCGCGAGCAGGTAGCCACCGCCGCCGAGCAGGAGGAGGACGGGGATCCCGAAGACGCAGAGGGCGACGAAGAGGACGAGCAACAGCTCCATTCCGCCGGGCATTCCGCCGAGGAAGGCGGGAGTGAGCGTCGGTGCGGCGGGTGCGGGCGCGGGGGCGGATGCGAACGCGAGCGCGGCCGAACCGTGGAGGGGATCCATATTGCGGACGTAGCGCGCCGGCCGTTGTAAGTCTTCTACGCCCAATCGCTCAGTCCGGTCTGGAGTCCGGCGACCATCGTCGACTTCCGGCGGAGGTCGCCCATCGAGACCGGGAGGTGGTCCGCGACGTCGCGGACGGCGCCGTGGAGCGTCTCCGCGTCGGCGGCCTCGCGCGAGAAGGCGTGGCGGACGCTCTCGCGCACCTGCCAGACGCCGACGGGCGCCCAGTAGTCGTCGGAGACCTCGCGGAGGACGAGCGCCTTCGCCTGCCGACCCCGATCCGCGAGGTGTTCGAGGACGCCGAGTCGCGCGGCGTAGTACGCGCCCGCGGTCTCCTCGACGTATCCCGTACGACCATCGTACCCCTCGCTCGCGGCCGCCATCCAGATATCGCCGTTCGGATCGGGGTTCCAGACGCTCCCGGGCGACTTCATCTCCACGAGTTCGAACTCCCAGCTGCCCGGCGCGAGGACGACCCAGTAGCGATTGCCCATGTACTCGTTCATCCGGACTTCGACCCGGTCGACGCTCGGCGCGTCGCGGATCTGTCCGCGGAGGTACTGGCCGACGGTGTCGTCGACGGCGGTGATCGACCACCGCGTCGGGACGAGTCGCCGATTGTCCCCTCGGCCGAGCGCGCCGACGGAGAGCACGCGATTGACGTCGTAGACGTCGAGTCCGTGCTCGTAGAGGTAGGTCATCGCGCCCTGCGCGCGCCAGTCGTCGTCTTCGAGGGTCTTCTCGACGGCGCGCGGGACGTGGGGGTTCTCGGTCAGATCCGCGGAATCGACGGACGCGTTCGGCCCGCTCGGCGCGTTCGCGGTCGGCTGGGCGTACTGGTCGGGGTCGAAGTCGGGCGTGGAGGCGAGACCGATCTCGACGTCCACCGGTCGATCGGCGATGGCGACCTCGCGCTGCGTGCCGACGAAGCCGTCCCAGACGTCCTCGACGTTCACGTCCGCCGAGCGCCGGGAGTTGAGCAATCCGGTGCGGTACTGGAGGACGTTGTCGATGCCGAGGCCCTGTTCGTACCACGCGCCGCTCGTCGCGTAGTCCGCGGCGTCGGCGTCGGCGTCGGCGTCGCCCCCCTCGGCGACGGGCGAGAGGATCCCCGCGGAGACGTTCGGATAGGAGGAGCGGCCGACGAAGACGGAGGGCGCGGTCGCCCCGTAGAGCGAATCGCCCTGTTTGACGGCCTCGAAGGAGGCGCGCGCGGCATCGAGGTAGTCCGTGATCGCGTAGGACTTCTCCGCCGCGAGTTTCCGGCGCTCGTACTCCTCGTCGGGCTTCAATCCCTCGACGTAGTCGTCAAGCCCCATCGCGATCCGATTGGGCCGCGGCGGGCTTAAGCCCACGGCCAACGGGACCGATTCAGAATGGCTGGATAGGTGTTCCGTGACGTGTATTCGAGCCTGTTCGTCAACTAATATAGATATTTCGTTTCCATATGGTGTTTATATCCCTCAATTATCGTCCAGACAGCCGATAGCTATTAGTGTATGTGGGACGTTGTACCATGCGAAGGACGATGGCCACGATCACACACCTCGCGACGCGGCTCCTGTCCGACCCCACCGACCACCCGTTCGAGTGCAAGCTCTGCGGGCAGGGGTACGACTCGCCGCGAGAGAACTGCCCGGCGTGCGGGAGTCTCAACGTCGAGTCGGTCTGACTCCCGATTCACGAACCAATCACACAGAACGATATACTAATCGAAACACCCGGAAAAGCTATGTCGTATCGACCATAACGATCCCGTGACGGCTGATCGATGACTGAACGTGCGATACACGCACGCAACCACCCCACGTACCGAGGTGATCCACCACTGACCGACGACCACACCCCGACGACACATACTGGCCCCGACCGCCGTCGTGCAGTCGGAGACCCTGCGCCGGGCGCGCCGTCGCGCCCACCTGCTTCCTCACGGTTCCGTGCGACCCCCGCGAACGGGGTCGCGTGCTCAGTCTCAGTCCGCGTTCGCCTGCCAGTCGCGGACTCGTTCCGCGCTGACGCCCTCGACCGACTCCGCGACGCCCTCCGCGTCCGCGTCCGCCAGATCGGCGAGGTCCTCGATCCCGGCCGCCGCGAGCTTCTCCTTCGTCTTCGGGCCGATCCCCTCGATCCCGTCGAGACCCCGCCGTTCCCGATACTCCTCGTAGTTGCAGATCGGACAGCCGAGTTCCCACGGCTCCTCACTGCCCTCGTCGTGGACGACGAGTTCGGGCAGGTCGTGCTCCTCGCAGTAGGTGTCCGTCACCTCGATGTCGCCGCGCCGCGGCAGCGGCAGCGAGTATTCGCAGTCCGGGTAGCGCGTACACCCGACGAGACGCGAACCCGACTGGAGCCTGCGGATGGCGAGCTCGCCGCCGTGCTCCGCGTTGCACTCGGGGCACGGGCCGATGATCCGGTCTTCGGTCTCCGCGGCCTCCTCCGCGGCGCAGAGCGGACAGCCGTGGACGAACGTGTTCCGCCCCGCGAGCATCTTCACCTCGTGGAGGTCGTGCTCCTCGCACTCGGCCTCGAGGACGACCGGCTCGCCCGTCGAGGGCAGCGGGAGGGTGAAGCGACAGTCGGGGTAGCCGTCGCAACCGACGAAGTACGATCCCTGCCGGCTCCGGCGCACGAGCAGGTCCTCGCCGCACTTCGGGCACGGCCCGAGGCGCTTGTCCGCCTTCAGCGACTCGCGGAGGTGTTCGCCGATCTCCTCGCGCGACTCGTCGAGCGCGTCGAAGATCCGATCGAGGATCTCGCGGGACTCCTCGGTGACCTCGTCGAGGCTCTTCTCGCCCTCCGCGATCGCCGTCATATCGGCCTCGAGATCGGCCGTCATCTCCTCGGAGACGACGAGGTCCGCGTACTCCTCCGCGGCCTCCACGACCGCCATCGCGAGGCGGGTGGGCCGCGGCGGGTCGTTCTCGATGTAGCCCCGGTCGTAGAGCTTCTCGATCACGTTGTGTCTCGTGCTCTTCGTGCCGATCCCCATCCCCTCCATGGTCTCGATGAGCCGCGACTGGCCGTACCGCCGCGGGGGCTGGGTCTGCTTCGCCTCGATGCGGGCGTCCGCGATCGCCAGCTCCTCGCCCTCCGCGACGGCCGGCACGTGGTTCTCGTCCGTCCCGAAGTAGGGGTAGACCGCGTGATATCCCTCCTCCACGAGCCGGCGGCCGTTCGCCTTCAGGCTCGCGCCGTCCGCCGAGGCGACGACGCGGAGGTGCTCCCACTCCGCCGGCTCGGCGAGCGTCGCGAAGAAGCGCCGCACGACGAGTTCGTACACCTCCCACTCGTCCTCCGAGAGGTCCCCCTCGTTCGGGAGGTCGGCCGTCGGGTGGATCGGCGGGTGATCGGTCGTCTCCTCGTCGCCGCGCGTCGCCGACAGCTCGTCGAGGTCTTCGAGGATCTCGACCGAGTCGGCGAACTCGCGTTCCGCGGAGAGCGCGTCGAGCAGCTCGGCGGGATCGAGGTCCTCGGGATAGACCGTGTTGTCGGTGCGCGGATAGGTGATGTACCCCGCGGTGTAGAGGTCCTCGGCGATGCTCATCGCGCGGCCCGCGGCGTACCCCAGCGAGCTCGCGGCGCGGATGAACTGCGTCGTGTTGAACGGCGCGGGCGGGTCGTCCGTCCGGGTGCGCCGTCGGACGGATTCGACGACGGCCGTCGCGGCCTCCCGCAGGACGTCGAAGGCCGCCTCGGCGTCGTCCTCGTCCCAGACGCGCTCCGCTTCGGTGTCGTCCTCGTCGAGGTAGAAGTACTGGGCCTCGAAGGTCGACTCGTCCTTTTCGAGGTCCGCGAACAGCTCCCAGTAGTCCTCGGGATCGAACGCCTCGATCTCGCGCTCCTTGTCGACGATGAGCTTGAGGGTCGGGGACTGGACCCGTCCGACAGAAATGAAGTCGTCGCCGACCTGTCGCGCGGAGAGCGAGAGGAAGCGCGTGAGCGCCGCCCCCCAGATCAGGTCGACGATCTGGCGGGCCTCGCCCGCGGCCGCGAGGTCGAAGTCGAGGTCGTCCGGGTCCGCGAACGCCGACTTCACTTCGTTCTCCGTGATCGAGGAGAAGCGCACCCGCGAGACGGGGGCGTCCTCGTTCGCCTCGCGGACGAGTTCGTAGGCCTCCTTGCCGATGAGTTCGCCCTCGCGGTCGTAGTCCGTCGCGATGATGACGGAGTCGGCCTCGCGGGCGAGGCGCTTGAGGACGTTCACGATGGACTCCTGCGTCGGCGTCTTCGTCACCGGGGCGTCCGCGAGCTCCGCCGGCTCGACGTCGCGCCAGTCGCTGTACTCCGGGGGGAAATCGACGCCGACGACGTGGCCGGAGAGACCGATACACCGCCGGCCGCCCCACCCGTAGACGTCGACGCCCCCGCTACGTTCTGTGGACGCGCCGCCCTCGCTCAGGATGTCGGCGATGCGACGGGCGGCGTTGTCCTTCTCTGTGATGATGAGTTCCACGGTAGCTGCACCGCCTCTCGACGGTCCTTGCACACCGGTATGCCGGACGGGCTTCTAAACTTTTCGGGGCCTGAAACGGTCGTTTTCGCGCGTCTGGGCGCGCCTCCGCGATATCGGGCGGGCGCGACGAGCACGCGCCCGACGCGCCCGCGAGAGGTGGATACTTGAACGCGGCCGACGCAGGGACGTCCATGGCTCCCACGTTCCGTCGCTTCGGCTACCTCGGCGCGTTCCTGCTCGTCCTCGCCGCCGGCTTCTTCGCCGCGTTCGGCGCGCCGGCACTCGACGGCTCGACCGGTCTCCAGATCGTCGTCTTCGTCGTCGCGGGCGTCTTCGAACTCCTCGGCGGCTTCGCGAACCCGCTCCGCGAGCGCGTCGGCGCGCTCCGACTGGTGGGGATCGGCCACGTCTGCCTCGGCGCCTCGATGTGCCTCGGCGCGCTCTCCGGGTCGGGACTCGTCTTCCAAGCTCTCTTCGTGCTCTCGGGGCTGGTGCTCGTCGCGTTCGGCGTCGACTACCTGCTCGGCGGGCGGTACTTCGAGACGCCGGAGGCGTAGCCGACTCGACGACACCGGCAGTCTCTGTCTCGCCCTGATCGGCATCACCTACCACGCGGACGGGTGGCTCTTCGGGATCGGTGGCATCGAGGTCTGACCTACTCGTCCAGCTCGTCGCGCAGCAGCCCGTTCACCTGTCCGGGGTCGGCGCTCCCGCCGGTCTTCTGCATCACCTGCCCGACGAGGAAGTTGATCGCGCCCTCGTCGCCGTTCTCGTAGTCCGCGACGGCGTCGGGGTTCTCGTCGATGGCGTCCTCGACGGCGGCCTGCACTTCGCTCGCACCCGTCTTCCCGAGGTCCTCGGCCTCGACGACCGCGTCGGGCGCGCTCCCTTCGTCGAGCATCTCCCGAAGCACGACCTCGCGGGCGTTCTTCTCCGTGATCTCGTCCTCGGCGACGAGCGCGACGAGGCGCGTGAACTCGTCGAAGCGCCCTTCGAGGTCCGTCACCGCCATGTCGCGGTAGTTGAGTTCGCCGAGGAGGTTGTCGGCGACCCACGTCGCCGCGAGGTCGGGATCGTACTCCTCCGCGATCGCCTCGAAGAAGTCCGCGACCTCCTTCGTGGACGTGAGCTTGCTCGCCGCCTCGGCGCTCAGGCCGTACTCCTCACCGAATCGCTCGCGGCGGGCGTCCGGAAGCTCGGGGATCTCGAGTTTCGCTTTCCAGTCCGCGACTTCGAGCGGCGGGAGGTCGGCCTCCTCGAAGTAGCGGTAATCCTTCTCCGCCTCCTTCGAGCGCATCGAGACCGTGATTCCTCGGCTCTCGTCCCAGTGACGCGTCTCCTGTTCGACCTCGCGGCCGCGCTGGATGGCGTTGCGCTGGCGCGTCACCTCGTAGGCGAGCGCCTGCTCGGCCCCCTTGTGACTCGAGATGTTCTTCACCTCGGTGCGGTTCGCCGCTTCGAGAGTGGTCTCGTCGATTTCGCCCGCCACTTCGCCCGCCGGCACCATCGAGATGTTCGCGTCGACGCGGAGGCTGCCGTCGCGCTCGGCGTCGTAGATCCCGAGGTATTCGAGGACCTCCTCGAGCTTCGCGAGGAAGGCGCGCGTCTCGTCCGGTGATCGGAAGTCGGGTTCGGTGACGATCTCGACGAGCGGCGTGCCCGCGCGGTTGTAGTCGACCTTCGTGTAGTCCGCGGTGTCGATGCTGCCGCCGACGTGCTGGAGGCTCCCCGGATCCTCTTCGAGGTGCGCGCGCGTGATGCCGATCTCGCGGCGCCGGTCCTCGACGCGGACGTCGAGTTCGCCGTTCTGACAGATCGGAGCGTCGTACTGCGTGAGCTGGAACCCCTTCGGGAGGTCGGGGTAGAAGTAGTTCTTCCGGTGGAAGGTCGTCCGCTCGGGGATGTCGGCGTGGAGCGCCTTCCCGAGTTTCACGGCGGCCTCGACGGCGCCCTCGTTGAGGACGGGGAGCGCGCCGGGGAGTCCGAGGCACGTCGGCAGGTGTGCGTGTTCGGCTCGGCGTCCGCGGCGTCGGTCGAACACCCGCAGAAGATCTTGGTGTCCGTCTCGAGTTGCACGTGGACCTCCAGTCCGATGACGGCGGCGAGGTCCTCCGTGGCGGCCTGCGTGCTCATTACGGGTGGTTTCGACGCGGGGGCGCTTAGGCGTGACGAAGGTGCGAGACGCGCGTCGGGACGTACCCGCCGACCCGAAAGCACTCGTCGGCGCGCCGAATAGCCACGACGATGACGCGTCGCGTTCCACGCGCGCTCCTCGGTCTCGGCGGAATGCTCGTCGCGCTCTGCCCGCACGCCGGCGTCGTCGTGGACCCCGGACTGGCCCTCGCCGCCGGTGCGCTCCTCCTCGCGGGCGGCTTCGGGTTGCTCGGCTCTCGCTTCGGCACGATGGGTGCCGCCCGGCCGCGTGGCTCGGCCTCGCCCTCGGGCCGCTCCCGCTCGCCGCAACGGGGCTGTTCTGGATATCCGCCGGACCAGCCCCCCGCGGCGGCGTCCTCCTCGCACTCGTCCTCGCGGCGAGCGGCGTCGTCCCGCTCGTCGTCGCCACCGCGGCGCTCGCCCGTAGCGGCGCGGCCGTCATCGACGTTCCCCGGTGGCTCTGCGTCCTCCCGCTCGTCGCCGCCGTCCTCGACCTCCCGGTGAACCTCCTGCTCGTCCACCACCTCGAAACGCCCGGCCTCTCGTTGCTCGGCGTCACCTACCTCGCGTTCGCGCTCGCGATGGAGTGAGCGTCAGTCGAGTAGGAGATCGACGTAGTGGTAGGGCGTCCCGCCGAGGTCGCGAGTGACGCGCTCACCCCGGTCGACATCGATGCGCGCGTCGAACCCGGGACCGTCTACGACGAACGTATGGAATTCGCCGTGCTCGCCGCAGGGATCGACGCCGTCGGGGAGGGCCGCGAGGAAGTCGCGGTCGTAGGTGCGCCCGACGAACGACGCGTCCAGCGCGTCCCCGGAAACGGCGCAGACGACGGCCTCGATGCCGGCGTCGATGACGTCGCGGGCGAACGCGTCGGTATCGCGTCCCCAGACCGGCCATCGACCCGAGAGCGGTGCGTCGGCGAGGTTCGACTCGCGGTACGCGCGGACGTCCTCGAGGTAGAGGTCGGCGAACGCGACGGCGTCCGCGCCGCGGGCGGCCCAGTCGGCGAGGGCGTCGCGCATCCGCTCGCCGTAGGCGTCGGCACCGACGTCACCGGGGAGGTCGACGGTCGTGACGGGGAGACCGAGCGTGTCCGCCTGCCGGTGGAGGAGCGCGGTCTGCACGCCGTGCATGCTCGTCCGGTCCGCGTCGGCGTTCACGGTGGTGAGGAGGCCGACGACCTCGGTATCGGGATCGACGCGAAGGACGTCGAGACAGCACGCGGCGTCCTTTCCACCGCTCCACGCGAGGACGGTCTGCGACACAGCCGAGACCTCGTGGGGCCGACCGAAGAACCCCCCGGACTCGACGCCGCGTCGTCCGACGTGCGTCTGACGCGCGACCGCCACACGCTTATGGTCGGCGAGGGTCTGGTGTCCCTTATGCCGAACGAGAGCGAGGACATCACCGCCCTCGAGAACCGCGTGAAAGAGCTTGAGGCCACCGTTCGCGGGCTGACCGAGGAGCTCGTCGACGCGAACGAGCGCATCCGCGAACTCGAGGACTACCACGACGCGCACGAGAGCGCGGGGCGACCGGCGAGCGAGCCGCTCGGCGCGGGCGCGCCCGACGGGAGCGAGGTCGCCGAGGCGGACGGGACCGCGGCCGGTGACGCGAACGCGAACGCGGCCGGTGACGCGAGTTCGAGCGCGGCCGACGCCGACGCCGCGGACGCCGAACCGGAAGGCACTAGCGACGGGGACGCCGAAGGGACCGACGAGGAGTCCGAACTCGACGACATCATCGTCGCCTGACTCCGCGTCCCTCCCCCAGATGTACATCGACGAAATCGTTCTCGAGAACTTCAAGAGCTTCGGGCGGACGACGCGCATCCCGTTCTACGAGGACTTCACGACGATCAGCGGCCCGAACGGGAGCGGGAAGTCCAACATCATCGACGCCGTGCTCTTCGCGCTCGGTCTCGCGCGCACGCGCGGGATTCGCGCGGAGAAACTCACCGACCTCATCTACAACCCGAGCCACGACGGCGAGGGCGAGACCGCGGGACCGCGCGAGGCCAGCGTCGAGGTCGTCCTGAACAACGCGGACGGAACGCTCGCGCGCTCGCAGGTCGTGAACGCCGCCGGGAGCGACGACGTCGGCGACGTCGAGACGATCACCGTGAAGCGCCGCGTGAAGCGCACCGAGGACAACTACTACTCCTACTACTACCTCAACGGGCGCTCGGTGAACCTCTCGGACGTGCAGGACCTGCTCGCGCAGGCCGGCGTCACCCCCGAGGGGTACAACGTCGTCATGCAGGGCGACGTCACCGGAATCATCAACATGACGCCCGGCGAGCGCCGCGAGGTCATCGACGAGATCGCCGGCGTCGCGGAGTTCGACGCGAAGAAGGCCGACGCCTACGACGAACTCGACGTCGTCGAGGAGCGCATCGAGGAGGCCGACCTCCGGATCTCGGAGAAGCACGACCGGCTCGATCAACTGGAAGACGAACGCGAGACCGCGCTCGAGTATCAGGGACTCAAAGAGGAGAAAGCGGAGTACGAGTCCTACCGCAAGGCCGCCGAGCTGGAGGAGAAACGCGCCGATCTGGAGGCGACGGACGACGATATCGCGGAGCGCGAGGGCGACCTCGCCGAGCTGCAGGACGAACTCGACGCTCGCAGCGGTCGTCTCTCGCGTCTCGAATCGGAGCTCGACGAGCTGAACGCGGAGATCGAGCGCACGGGCGAGGACGAGCAGCTCGCCGTCAAGCGCGAGATCGAGGAGGTGAAAGGGGAGATCAGCCGACTCGAAGACAAGATCGAGAGCGCCGAGGAACGCCGCGAGCAGGCGGAGAACGACCGTCGCGAGGCGTTCGTCGCCATCGATCGGAAGAACGAGGAACTCGACGATCTCGAAGGCGAGATCCGCGAGGTGAAAGTCGAGAAGGCGTCGGTGACGGCCGAGATCGAGTCCGTGGAGGCCGAGATCGAATCCGTGGAGTCCGAGATCGCCGACGTCGACACCGCGTTCGACGAGCTGAAAGCGGATCTGGAGGCGAAGAAGGGGGAACTGGAGGAGCAGAAGTCGGCACGCAACGAACTCCAGCGCGAGAAGGACCGCCTGTTGGACGAGGCCCGACGGCGCTCGAACGAGGTGAGCGAGGCGGAGGACGACCTCGCGGCCGCGCGCGAGGAGCTACCGGAGTTCGATCAGCGCCTCGACGATCTGCGCGACGAGCTGGCGAAGGCCGAGGCGAACGAGGCGCAGATCGAGGAGGTCGTCGCCGACCTCAAGACGCAGAAGAGCGAGCGCCAGTCCGATCTGAACGACGTCGAGGACGACTTGCAGGAGGCCCGCGAGGAGTACGCGCGCATGGAGGCGAACGCCGAGCAGTCCGGCGACTCCTCGTACGGCCGGGCGGTCTCGACGATCCTGAACGCGGAGAGGGCGGGCGTCCACGGGACCGTCGCGCAGCTCGGCGGGGTCGCCGGCGAGCACGCGACGGCGGCGGAGACGGCCGCGGGCGGTCGGATGGCGCACGTCGTCGTGGACGACGACGGCGTCGGCCAATCCTGCATCGAGTACCTCAAGTCCCGCAACGCGGGGCGCGCGACGTTCCTGCCGCTGACGGAGATGCACGAGCGATCGCTCGGGCGCGCGCCGGACGTCCCGGGCGTCGTGGACTTCGCGTTCAACCTCGTGGACTTCGACCGGCAGTACGCGGGCGTCTTCTCCTACGTGCTCGGCGACACGCTCGTCGTCGAGGACATGGAGACGGCGCGCGACCTGATGGGCGACTACCGGCTCGTCACCCTCGAGGGGGAACTCGTCGAGAAGAGCGGCGCGATGACCGGCGGTTCTCGCTCGGGGTCGCGCTACTCCTTCTCGAAGTCCGGGAAAGGACAGTTGGAACGCGTCGCGTCGCGGATCAACGACCTCGAATCCGAGCGACAGTCGATCCGCGACGACGTACAGGAGATCGAGGAGCGCCTCGACGGCGCGCGCGACCGGAAGTCGGACGCGCTCGACGCCGTCCGCTCCCTCGAAACCGACATCGAGCGGGTCGAGGCCGAGCGCGAGGACACGGAAGCGCGGATCGAGGAGCTGGAGGAGCGCCTCGACGACCTCGAATCCGAGCGCGCCGACGTGGACGAGCGGATGGGCGAACTCGACGAGGAGATCGCCGAGCACGAGGCGGCGATCGAGTCCGTCGAGACCGACATCGACGATCTGGAGGACGAGCTCGCGGACTCGGAGATCCCGGAACTCACGGCCGAACGCGAGGAGTTGGAGGCGGAGGTGGACGACCTCGAAGACCGCCTCTCCGAACTCGACGGCGATCTCAACGACCTCCAACTCCAGCGCCAGTACGCGGAGAACGAGATCGAGGACCTCCACGACGACGTCGAGGAGGCGCAGAACACGACGGCCGAACAGGCGGAGAAGATCGAGGAGTTCGAGGCCGAGATCGAGGCGAAACGCGAGTCGCTCGCCGAAAAGGAGACCGAGGTCGAGGAGCTCGAGGAGGAGCTCGCGGACCTGAAGGAGGAGCGTGCGGCCCTCAAGGACGACATCGCCGAGGCGCAGACCGCCCGAGACGAGCAGGCGCAGAAGGTCGAATCGGTCGAGAGCCGACTGGAGAGCCTGCGGGGTGCGGCCGAGCGCCTCCGCGAGGAGATCGCCGAGTTGGAGGAGGCGGTCGGCGACTACGACGCCGACGAGATCCCCGACATCGACGAGGTCGACGAGAACGTCGCGCGCCTCGAACGCCGGATGGAGGCCCTCGAACCGGTGAACATGCTCGCGATCGACGAGTACGACGAAGTGAGGCGGATCTCGACGATATCGAGGAGAAGCGCGAGACGCTCGTCGAGGAGGCCGAGGGCATCCGCGAGCGCATCGAGAGCTACGAGTCGCAGAAGAAACAGACGTTCATGGACGCCTACGAGGCCATTGACGGGCACTTCCAGCGGATCTTCTCGCGGCTCTCCGCGGGCTCCGGCGAGCTCGTCTTGGAGGACGAGGAGGACCCCTTCGAGGGCGGGCTGACGATGAAGGCCCAGCCGGCCGACAAGCCCGTCCAGCGCCTCGACGCGATGAGCGGCGGCGAGAAGTCGCTCACGGCGCTCGCGTTCATCTTCGCGATCCAGCGGCACAACCCCGCACCGTTCTACGCGCTCGACGAGGTGGACGCGTTCCTCGACGCCGTGAACGCGGAGCGCGTCGGCGAACTCGTGGACGAACTCGCGGCGGACGCGCAGTTCGTCGTCGTCAGCCACCGCTCGGCGATGCTCGAGCGCTCCGAGCGCGCCATCGGCGTGACGATGCAGGGCGACAACGTGAGCGCCGTGACGGGTATCGACCTGACGGGTGGTGAGGAGGCTCCTGCGGATGACTAGCGATGGGTTCGAGCCGCCGGAGGCGGCGAAGAAGCCATCGGAAAAGCGAGCGCTGAACGAAAGTGAAGCGCGAGCGGGGAGGGACGACCCGCGAGCAGGCGAGGCTGACCGTCTCTGTGCGGACGGGGGCAATCCGGAGGACGCCTTCACGCTCTCGGGCCACGAGTCGGACGGGTCGGATCTCTCGCTCGGCGACGAGCCGGAGGACCCCGAACCGGAGGGTGGCGACGCGGACGGCGAGGAGGTCGAGCCGGTCGAGTTGCTCGTGCAGCTCGCGAAGGAGGGCGAGATCGAGCCGTGGGACATCGACATCGTGGACGTGACGGACGCGTTCCTCGACAAGCTCGACGAGGCGGACCTCCGGACGTCGGGGCGCGCGCTGTTCTACGCCTCCGTCCTGCTGCGGATGAAGTCGGACGCCCTGCTCGAACCGGACGAGCCGGCGGAACCCGACGAGGCGGAGCCGGCGGGGTGGGACGACTGGGAGCGGGGGATGGACGAGCCTCCCGCGGACGCGCCGGGCGTCGATCCGATCGCGGCCTTGGAGGACGAGATGGATCGGCGGCTCGAACGCAAGCCCCAGCGCGGGACGCCGGAGACGCTCGACGAACTCGTGCGCTCGCTGCGCGAGGCCGAGCGCGAGTCGTGGTGGAAGGAGTCCCGGTCGTACGACACCTCCGCGAGCCCGCAGGGGTTCCAGCGCGGCGTGCAGGAACTCGACTACCGCTCGGGCGACGATTTCCGGATGGAGGAGGAGCCGAGCGCCGCGGACGTCACCGACACGGCGCACGGCGAGGACATCGAGGCGACGATCGACGCCGTGGAGGACGCGCTCGCGGCGCGCTACGACCGGGGGCGCGGAGAAGTGCTGTTCGCGGAGGTGACGGACGCCGGCGATTCGCGCGTGGAGTCGTTCCTCGCGGTGCTGTTCCTCGCCCACCGGGGTCGCGTGACGCTGGAGCAGGACGAACTGTTCGGCGATCTCTGGGTCGTCGACGCCTAGTCGAGCGGGAACCAGTCGGTCTCGATGCCGGCGTCGGGAAGCACCCAGCGCTGTCGGACGCGATCGGTGCCGGCGTCGACGTACACGGTGGCGTCGAAGAGGGGTTCGAGCGTGGTGACGGGATCGCTCTCCGGGTCGCCCGTGGTGTGGACGTGCCCCATTCCGTGGACGTCGCGCACGGTGCTCGTGAGGAGGTGGAGGAAGCGAAAGAGGGACTCCTCCTCGACGGCGTCGAAGAACGGATCGATCGAGTCGAGGCAGAGGCGGAACTCGCCCGGGTCGGTGTCGCCGTCGGCGACGCGCTGAACGTGCTTCTCGACGAGCGCGAACAGTTCGCCGAGGTCGTCGAGGTCGTCGACGGCGTCGTACCAGTCGGGATCGCGAGGCGACGGATCGGCGCTCACGCTCGCGCTC
Organism: Halarchaeum acidiphilum MH1-52-1; assembly: GCF_000474235.1. Taxonomy (GTDB): domain Archaea; phylum Halobacteriota; class Halobacteria; order Halobacteriales; family Halobacteriaceae; genus Halarchaeum; species Halarchaeum acidiphilum. Next base: position 22,900 of record NZ_BATA01000007.1, on the reverse strand, counting down.
GCGCTCGTGTCCGCGACGGCCGAGCGAGTCGGCGTCGCGCTCGTGGCGTCGACGACGCCGAGGGTGGCGGGGTCGCGGCCGTGCGGGTCAGCGGAGCGGCGCGCGAGGAGGTCGTCGACCGGCGCGGCCGTCGTGAGGAAGACGTGGCGGCGATCGAGGTCGTCACCGCCGAGCAACCGCTCGCAGGCTGCCGATGTCCCGCGACCGGGGTCGTCGACGACGAGTACGGTGCACCCCCGTCGCTTCAGGGTCGCCAGTTCGCGCGAGAAGGCCGCCGAGTCGGTGTCCGCCGCTCCCATTACTAGTAGGTGTTACTCCCGGATCGCTATTTAGGTTTTCTGGGGACCGCTCGGTCCGCGGGGGCGACTCAGGTCTCCTCGCGGAGGAGCCACTCGTCCTCGGCCGACTTCACGAGGACGTCGCGTCGGACCATCTCCGAGAGGACTTCGTCGAGGCGGTTGGGCTGTGCGATCTCCATTTCGATGCGCTGGACGTCGTGGTAGTCGGCGAGGAGGTGGCGGATTTCGTCCTTCGCGTACGGCCCGTCGTCGTCCGTCGCCATGACGCCGCTGATGAGGTCGCTCATGTCCTCGATGAAGTTCCACGGGTAGACGACCCACGCCCACTGTTCGAGGCGCTCGCCGACGTAGTCCGGGTCGAACTCGCTCGTCCCGAGGAGCTGGAGGGTGGCGGTGCGGACGTCGTTCGCGCCGCGTTCCGCGACGTACTCGTGGGCGCGCTCGATGGAGCCGCCGGTGTCGGCGATGTCGTCGATGACGAGGACGTCCTTCCCCTCGACGGTGCCCTCCGGCATCGGGTAGCGGACCTCCGGCTCGTCGCTCTTCTCCGCGGTCCCGACGTAGTGCTCCATCTTCAGGCTCGTGAGGTCGTTCAGCCCGAGGAAGTCGCAGAGACACCGCCCGGCGAACCACCCGCCGCGGGCGAGCGCGACGATGACGTCGGGTTCGAAGTCGGCCCCCTTCACCTGCGTCGAGACGTCCCGGCAGAGTCCGTAGATGTATTCCCAGTTCGTGATCGTGCACGTGAAGTCGTCCGGGAGGTCGGCCATGTGATTATCTGCCCCGACGGGGCCGACGGCGCGGAGGACGTTAAGTGACCTGAAACGGGGGCGCGTCTCGCCCACCGCGTCTATAATGGACGAAAATTATATTTGTGTGGGGTTCGTGTCCCCCGTCGGCAGGAGAGTGACAATGGGTATCACACAACGGACGGGGCGGTGGACACTCGACGAGAAGGCGCCCGGGGTCTATCTGATCAAGCGGCGCGGCCGCCTCCGCGCGAAGGTCGTGACGGCGGCGTGCGACCCGGACGAGACGCTGGACTACCTTCTCGACGGCGGCGTCGAGGACGTCATCGAGGTCGACTGCGAGGCGGCCGCCCGCGAGCGCTTTCGCGACTACGTGGACGCCCGGGCGCGCTGAGGGAGCGCAGCGTTCAACTGCGCGGCGCGCGATGGGTGGTGCGTGCAGACCACACGCGCCCTCCTCTGTGATGCGTTCACCGATCGCCCGCTCGACGGCAACGCGGCCGGCGTCGTCCCGGACGCAGACGACCTGAGCGGCGCGCAACGGCAGGCGATCGCGCGCGAACTGGGCGCGAGCGAGACGGCGTTCGTGACCGCGAGCGAGGACGCCGAGCGCCGACTGCGCTATCACACGCCGACGACGGAGGTCGACCTCTGCGGGCACGCGACGATCGCCGCGCACGCGCACCTCCGCGACGCGGGCGTCATCGAGCCGGGGGACCACACGGTCGAGACGAACGTCGGCGTCCTCGACGTCGAGATCGAGGAGTCCGGCACCGTCTGGATGCGACAGCGCGATCCGACCATCCGGCAACGGCCCGACCTCGACGCGGAGCGGGTCGCGAACGCCCTCGGCGTCGACGCGCTGTCGTTCGTGGACGACCTCCCCGTCGCCGTCGCCGACACCGGTCTCCCCTTCCTCGTCGTCGGTCTCGACTACCTCGCGACGCTCGGCGACGCCGACCCCGACGACGACGCGCTGCGCGACCTCTGCGAGGAGGTCGGCGCGGAGGGCGTCTACGCGGTCACGCTCGACACGCTCGAACGCGAGTCGACGCTCCACGCCCGCGCGTTCTGCGCGCCCGTCGGGATCCGCGAGGATCCGGTGACGGGAACGGCCGCCGGCGCCGCGGGCGCGTACCTCGACGAGATCGGCGCGTTCGGCGGCGATCAACCGGACGAGATGGTCTTCGAGCAGGGACACTACGTCGATCGGCCCGGAACGGTCCGCGTGCGCGTCGACGCCGAGGGCGTCCGCGTCGGCGGGACGGCCGCGGCGGCGCTCGACGGCGAACTGACCGTTCCGGACGACGAGGAGACCGACGACATCATCGAGGCGTAGCGCGGCGGCTTCGCCGCCGCGAACGGCGATTAACTCGAATTCGAATACATAATGTCAGCGAGTCGAGACCCGAAACGACTATTTCCGGGTGTGCTGTCTTTCCGCGTGCCTAATGCCAGTACGTTGGCTCGCAGACATCAGTGCCGAGGACGTGCCGAGCGTCGGCGGGAAGGGCGCGTCGCTGGGAGAGCTCACGCAGGCCGGTCTCCCGGTTCCGTCCGCGTTCGTCGTGACCGCCGACACGTATCGGGCGTTCCTCGAGGAGTCGGGGGTGGCCGACGAACTGTTCGCGGCCCTCGACGTCGATCCCGAGGACTCGACGGCGCTCGCGGACGCCGCCGCGACCGCGAAGGAGCTGATCCTCGACGCGGAAATGCCCGAGGAGGTCCGCGAGACCGTGCTCGCCGCCTACGACGACCTCGGGGACGATCCGTTCGTCGCCGTGCGCTCCTCAGCGACGGCGGAGGACCTGCCGGACGCGAGCTTTGCCGGCCAGCAGGAGACCTACCTCAACATCGAGCGCGACGAACTGCTCGATCGCGTGAAGCGCTGCTGGGCGAGCCTGTTCACCCAGCGCGCGATCTACTACCGCGAGGAGCAGGGCTTCGACCACGAGCGCGTCGACATCGCCGTCGTCGTCCAGCGGATGGTCGACGCCGAGAAGTCCGGCGTGATGTTCACGAGCCACCCCTCGACGGGCGCGCCGACGACGATCGTCGAGGCCGCGTGGGGGCTGGGCGAGGGCGTCGTCTCCGGCAGCGTCTCCCCGGACAACTACGTCATCGACCGCGAGAGCGACGAGATCGAGGACGTGACCGTCGCGACGAAGAAGACGCTCGTCGAGCGCGACCCCGAGACGGGCCAGACGACGGAGCGCGACGTCAGCGAGGCGCGCCGCGACGCGCGCGTCCTCGACGAGTCGGAGCTGGAGGAGCTACTCGCGCTGGGCGAGCGCGTCGAGGACCACTACGGCACCCCGCAGGACGTCGAGTGGGCGATCGCCGACGGCGAGGTGTACATGCTCCAGTCGCGCCCGATCACGACCATCGACGAGTCGAACAGCGGCACGACGCACGAGAGCGACGGCGAGACGCTCGTCTCCGGTCTCGGCGCGAGTCCCGGCGTCGCCTCGGGGGCGGCGCGCATCGTCGGCGGTCTCGACCAACTCGACAAGGTCGGACAGGGCGACGTCATCGTCACGTCGATGACGACGCCGGACATGGTGCCCGCGATGAAGCGCGCGTCCGGCATCGTCACCGACGAGGGCGGGATGACGAGCCACGCCGCCATCGTCTCGCGCGAGCTCGGCGTCCCCGCCGTGCTCGGGACGGAGACCGGGACCCAAGTGCTCAGCGACGACCAGCCGATCACGATCGACGGCGATCGCGGGACGGTCGAGGCCGGCACCGCGGAGCCGGAGGAGGAGCGCGAGCCGGTCGAGGACGCGCGTCCGACGACGCCCGTGAAGCCCATGACGGCGACGGAGGTGAAGGTGAACGTCTCGATTCCGGAGGCCGCGGAGCGCGCGGCCGCGACGGGCGCGGACGGCGTCGGCCTGCTGCGCACCGAGCACATGATCCTCTCGACGAACGTCACGCCCGAGCGCTACGTCGAGAAACACGGCGAGCGGGCGTACACGGACGAGCTCGTCGAGGGCATCCGCACCGTCGCGGACGAGTTCTACCCCCGGTCGGTGCGCGTGCGCACGCTCGACGCGCCGACGGACGAGTTCCGCCAGCTCGAGGGCGGCGAGGACGAGCCGCACGAACACAACCCGATGCTGGGCTATCGCGGCCTGCGGCGCTCGCTCGATGAGTCGGAGCTGTTCCAGCTCGAACTCGCGGCGTTCGCCCGGCTCTACGAGATGGGGTACGACAACGTCGAGGTGATGTTCCCGCTCGTGAACGACGGCCGCGACGCCCGCGCGGCGCGCGACGCCCTCGCGGCCGCCGGCGTCGACACGGAGAAGCGCCGCTGGGGCGTGATGGTGGAGACGCCCGCCGCGGCGCTCTGCGTCGGGGAGTTCTGCGACGCCGGCGCGGACTTCGTCTCCTTCGGGACGAACGACCTCACCCAGTACACGCTCGCGGTCGATCGGAACAACGAGCGCGTCTCCGATCGCTTCGACGAACTCCACCCGGGCGTGCTCGCGCTCATCGAGGGCGCCATCGAGACGTGCCGGGAGCGCGACGTCGACACCTCGATCTGCGGGCAGGCCGGCTCGAAGCCCGAGATGGTGGACTTCCTCGTCGAGCGCGGCGTCTCCTCGATCAGCGCGAACGTCGATGCGGTGCGCGACGTCCAGCACGAGGCCAAGCGCGTCGAGCAGCGCCTCATCCTCGACTCCGTGCGCTGAGGCGGGAGGCGCCGAACGGACAGCTTAAACGGCCACCGCGGTATCGCGTACGTATGGACGCGACGCCGCAGGAGTTCGACCGCGTGCTCTCCTCGATGTGTACGCGCCCGCACCCCGCGGCCGCCCGCGCGGCGGAGCGCTTCCTCGCCGACAACCCCGGCGATCCCGCCACCTACCCGGACGTCGCGACGCTGGAGGAGCGCGCGGTCGCGACGCTCGGGGACGTCACCGGTCTCGACGATCCCGCGGGATACGTCGCGAGCGGCGGCACGGAGGCGAACCTGCAAGCGGTCCGGGCGGCCCGCGACCGCGCGGCGAGCGGCGATCCGACCGTCGTCGCGCCGACGAGCGTGCATTTCTCGTTCCAGAAGGCCGCGGACGTCCTCGGCGTCGACCTCCACCTCGTCCCCGTCGACGACGACCACCGGGCGGACACGGACGCGCTCGCGGCCGCGATCGACGACGACACCGCGCTCGTCGTCGCCGTCGCCGGCACCACGGAGTTCGGTCGCGTCGATCCGATCCCGGAGGTCGGGTCGATCGCGCGCGAGGCGGGGGCACGCTTCCACGTCGACGCCGCGTGGGGCGGCTTCCACCTGCCGTTCACCGATCACGCGTGGCACTTCGGCCACGCGTCGCTCGACACGCTCACCATCGACCCGCACAAGGTCGGGCGCGCGCCGATCCCCGCCGGGGGGTTCCTCGCGCGCGACGAGGCGACGCTCGACGCGCTCGCCGTCGAGACGCCGTACTTGGAGACGACGTCGCAGGCGACGCTGACGGGAACGCGCAGCGGGGCGGGCGTCGCCGGCGCGGCCGCCGCGCTCGACGAGCAGTGGCCGGACGCGTACGAGGAGAACCACGAGCGCGCGGCGGCGAACGCCGTCCATCTCGCGGAACAGTTGACGGATCGGGGGTACGACGTCGTCGCCCCCGAACTCCCGCTCGTCGCCTTCTCGCTTTCCGACGCGGAGTTCGACGCCGCTCGCGACGCGGGCTGGCGTCTCTCGCGAACCGGGAGCGGCGAGGCCCGCGTCGTCTGCATGCCACACGTCACCCGCGCGATGCTCGACGCGTTCCTCGACACGCTCGACGCCGCGCGCGTCGGCGCGAGCGGGTGATCCGGCCGTGGCACCGCTCCCCGCCCGCGCGGTGACGTCGCACTTCACCGCCGCGGTCGCGTCCGCGCCGCTCACCGTCCCGCTCGCCCTCCCGATCGACATCCTCGGCATCCAGCACCTCGTCGAGACCGCGACCGGCCCGATCGCCCTCATCGTCGTCGCCGTCTACTCCTTCCTCATCGCCGTCGTCCTCCCGCTCCCGAGCGAAGTCGTCCTCGTCCCCGCCACGAGCCTCGATCTGGGATTCAGCTATCCCGTGCAGCTCGTCCTCGTGATGCTCGCGAGCGGCGTGGGGAAGGCGGGCGGGAGCGTCCTCGCGCTCTACATCGGACGCGGCGCGAGCCACTCGGGACCGGTGACGACCCTCCTGCGCCGCGCCGGCTACGATCCCGTGGCGTGGTCGAAACACCGCGTCGTCGACCTCGTGCGGGCCTACGGCTACGTCGGTCTCGCGCTCGGTCTCACCGTCCCGGGCTTCCCCGACACCCTCTCCATCTACGCGTTCAGCGTCCTCGAGAGCGACTATCTGAAGTTCGCCGCCGCGACGTTCGCCGGGAGCGTCGGCCGGCTCGTCGTCACCGTCCTCCTCGTCGAGGGGACGCTCGCCGTGGTGTGAGCTACGGCTCGTCGTCGCCGTCGTCCTTCATGTCCTGCAGCCGGTCGACGAGTTCGCCGCTCGTCGCCCCGGTGTCGAAGCTAACGCTCCCGTCGTGGTCGTTCTCGTGGACGCTCACGGCGTCGTCGTCGTCGTAGTCGGTGTCCGCGTTCTGGTTCTCCTGCTCGGACTCGTCGTAGCTACCGAATCCCATGTGTAACGTATCGGTATGCAACAGGTAAAGGCGCGTCGTTCCGAGCGCCGGATCGGCGGACGGCGGCGCGACCGGTGCCCTCGAAAGGCCGCGCTCGACATACCTAAGCCACTCGTTCGACCGCCGGCCGCGACGGCGATGCCGGCACCGAATCCACGGGATTTAGGCCGACACGGATCGGTGATGGAAGTATGACCCACGACGAGTTCCCCACGGACAACCCCGCGCTCGTGACCTGCGGGCTCCCGTACGCGAACGGGGACCTGCACGTCGGCCACCTCCGAACGTACGTCAGCGGCGACGCGTTCAGCCGCGCGCTCCGGACGCTCGGCCAGCGGACGGCGTTCGTCTCCGGTTCGGACATGCACGGGACGCCCATCGCCGTGAACGCCGAACAGGAGGGCGTCAGTCCCGAGGAGTTCGCGCTGCGCCACCACGAGCAGTACGAGGAGACGTTCCCCCGGTTCAACGTCGACTTCGACAACTACGGGCACACGCACGACGAGACGAACGTCGAACTCACGCAGGCGTTCGTGCGGACGTGGGAGGAGAACGACCACGTCTACGAGAAGGAGATCCAAGTCGCCTACGACCCCGAGGCCGACCAGTGGCTCCCCGACCGCTACGTCGAGGGCGAGTGCCCCTACTGCGGCGAGCACGCCCGCGGCGACGAGTGCGACGAGGGGTGTCAGCGCCACCTCGAACCCGGCGACATCGTCGATCCCGTCAGCACGCTCACCGGCAACCCCGCCGAGTACCGCGAGCGCGAGCACGAGTTCCTCCGGCTCTCCGAGTTTCAGGAGTACCTCGAAGGGTTCATCAACCGGCTGGAGGGGACGAGCAACGCCCAGAACCAACCCCGCGAGTGGATCGAGGGCGACCTACAGGACCTCTGCATCACCCGCGACATGGACTGGGGGATCGACTACCCGGGTGACGGGGAGGACGACCTCGTCCTCTACGTCTGGGTGGACGCGCCCATCGAGTACGTCGCCTCCAGCAAGCAGTACAGCGAACGGGTCGGCACGGACACCTACGACTGGGAGGAGGTCTGGCGGGACGGCGACTCGGAGATCGTCCACGTCATCGGCCGCGACATCATCCAGCACCACACGGTGTTCTGGCCGTCGATGCTCCGCGCCGCCGAGTACAACGAGCCGCGCGCCGTCTGCGCGACCGGCTTCGTCAACCTCAACGGGAAGGCCTTCTCCACCTCGCGCAATCGCGCCATCTGGGCGGACGAATACCTGCAAGAGGGCTTCCACCCCGACCTCCTGCGCTACTACCTCGCCACGGCCGCGGGTTTCGAGCGCGACGTCAACTTCTCGTGGGAGCGCTTCCAAGAGCGCGTCAACTCCGAGCTCGCGGACGTCGTCGGCAACTTCGTCAACCGCGCGCTCCTCTTCGCCGCGCGCAACTTCGACGGCACGCCCGACGCCGAGCTGACGGACGAGACGGAGACGCGCATCGCGGAGGCGATGGACGACTACGAGGACGCGCTCAACGACTACGACGTCCGCGCGGCCGGCGAGACCGCCGTCGCCCTCGCGCGCTACGGCAACGAGTACATCCAGAACGCGGAGCCGTGGAAGCTCGACGCCGATGAGGCCGCGCCCGTCATCCGCGACTGCGTGCAGCTCGTGAAGGCCGTCGCGGTGCTCCTCCAGCCGATCACGCCCGAGAAGGCCGAGGAGGCGTGGGATCAGCTCGACGCCGACGGAAGCGCCGCCGACGCCACCGTCGGCGACTGCCTGCAGGCCACGCCCGACTCCTTCGCGGAGCCGGACGGCCCGCTCTTCGAGAAGATCGACGACGAGCGCGTCGCCGAACTCAACGAGAAGCTCGAAGCGCGCGTCGAAGAGGCGAGCGCGGACGAGGAAGAGGGTGAGACGGTGGAGAGCGGCGAAGACGAGAGCGAGAGCGAGAGCGCCGACGTCGAAGCGCTCGTCGAGGAGCGCGTCGGCTTCGACGACTTCGAGGCGCTCGACCTCCGCGTCGGGCGCGTCGACGGTGCGGAGGGCATCGAGGGCGCGGACAAGCTCGCGCGCCTCACCGTCGATATCGGCGTCGAGACCCGCCAGATCGTCGCCGGCATCAAGCAGCTCCACGACCTCGATGAGCTTCCCGGAACGAAGGTCATCGTCGTCGCGAACCTCGAACGGGCCGAGCTGTTCGGCGTCGAATCGAACGGCATGGTGCTCGCCGCGGGCGAGGACGCGGACCTCCTCACGACGCACGGCGACGCGGAACCCGGGACGCGCGTCAAGTAGGGCTTCGTTCCCGCTTCGAGTCGCCCCGCCTTCGCCCTACGGCTTGCGCGCGAACGTCAGATACCCCGTGTGGCCGACGCCGCGCGTCGAGGGGCGCGAGCCGCGTTCGTCGAAGTCCATCGCGCGCTGGATGGTCTCGATCGTGTCGACGTCCGCGAGACCGGCCGCCTCGGCGGCCTCGTGGCTCGCGCGGGCGTTCTCGACGAACGGCGAGTAGACGGCGACGTAGCCGCCGGCGACGAGGTGCTCGTCGAGGCGGGCGACGACGTCCGGGGCGTCCGCGGTGTCGAGCGTCACGAGGTCGAACGACCCGAGTTCGTCGAGTTCCTCGGTGACGTCGCCGGCGCGGACCTCGACGGCGTCCTCGACGCCCGCGAGGACCATGTTCTCGCGGGCGACGTCGGCGAACTCCGCGCGGGCCTCGAAGGTGAGGACGTCCGCGCCGAGGCGCCCGAGGTAGGCCGCGAGGACGCCCGTTCCCGTACCGGCGTCGAGAACGCGATCGTCCGCGGCGGCGCCCGTCTCGCCGACGACGATGCCGATGTCCTTCGGCATCATCGGCGCGCCCGTCCGTTCGAGGTGATCGAAGAGATCCGGGCCGCGCAGCGAGCGCACGGTGAACGCCTCGCCGAGATGCGTCTCGACGACCTGCCCCCGGTCGGGATCCTCGGGGACGTCCACGACGCCGAGATCGGTGTGGAGTTCCTCGCCGGGGTGACAGAGGAACTCGCGGTCGTCGCGAACGAGGAGGAACGCCCTCACTCCAGCGTGTCGATGGCGGTCGCGAGGTCGCCGTCCGCGCCCTTCAGCGCCGCGCGGGCCTCCTCGGGGCTCGCGCCCGTCCGCTGGACGACGATCTCGACGTCGTCGTCGGGGATCTCGGGTTCCCCGGCGTCCGCCGCCTCGCCGCCGGACTCGACGGCCGCGGTGGCCTCGCGCTCCTCGGGTTCGCCGAGGATCTGGTAGGTCTCCTGTCCGCGGGCGTCCATCTGTGTGACGTCCGCGTCCGAGAAGACGAGTTCGCGCCCGTCGGCCGTCGTGATGACGACCTCCTCGGCGTCGATCTCGGTGACGTCGATTCCCATCTGCTCCATCATCTGCTGCATCTTCCGGGGGTTCATCCCGCCGCCTCCTCCGAACATACCAACTCCTCCGATCGCCCGGGGGAAAAACACTACGGGTCACGAGCGCGCTGCGGGTCGTTCGCGACGATTCGCGGGACCGACTACTGCGTTCCGGCCCCCTCTCTGATCTTGACTGCCATCCCGGTGTCGAAGTCCCGGACGGCTTCGGCGTCGAGTTCGAGGCGGCCGACGGCGATGACGTGGCCGTCCTCGTGCACGACGACGACTTCGTCGCCGGCGCGGCCCTCCGGGTCGACGTCGGTGACGAACTTCGCGAAGACGTTCTTGCCGTCGCGGACGAACGGTTCGCTCTCGTCGCCGACGACGACGCGACACGCGGGCGCCGCGAGGGCCGCGTGGAGGCGACCGCCGCCGGCGAGACCGAGCGTGAAGCGCCCGTCCGTGCCGAGCGAGACGAGGCGCGCGCCGTCGCGCGTGGAGACCTGCCGGGGCCGCCCGGACTTCGAGCGATCGACGTCGTACGTCTCGTCGTCGGGGAACAGCGCCGCGCCGGCGCCCGCGCGGAACTGGTAGTCGGCGATCGTCCGCAGGGTCCGTCGTTCTGCGTCCTCCATCGCCCCGTTCTCCGCGCGACGCGGGGATGTACCCTTCGGACGGGTGACGCCCCGCGGACGGGATCGGCGAAGAGAGGTGGGCTTATGTGCCGGGCGATCAAAAATCGGTCACGATGGAAACGAAGACGCTCGCGGGACTGCCGATCCTCGTGATCGCGGCGGCGTTGCTGCTGTGGACGACCCTCACGATGAAGACCGTCAGCCCGATGACGCTCGGCGTCAGCGTGGTCGCGGCGGTCGGTCTCGCCGTCGGGTCGCTCCTCGTCGGGACGTCCGTCGAGGGACGCTCCGTCTAGAGCAGCACCGACTCGGCCCGCTCGCCCATGTCCGTGAAGTCGTCGGCGGCCGCGATCAGCTCGTCGGCGGTGGACGCGCGGAACCCGAACACCTCGACGCGGACGCCCTCGTGACGGAGGTGGTGACAGAGCCGCGAGAAGTCGCCGTCGCCCGTGCAGAGAACGACGGTATCGACCTTCTCCGCGAGCGTGACGGCGTCGAGACTGATCCCGACGTCCCAGTCGGCCTTCTTCGACCCGTCGCCGAACGTCTTGATGTCCTTGATCTTCGCCTCGAAGCCGATGTCGCGGAGCGCTTCGAAGAAGCTCTCCTCCTGCGGGGAGTCGGCGCGGATGACGTAGGCGATGGCGCGGACGAGTTCGCGCCCGTCCACGGTGGCGTCGAGGAGTTCGGCGTAATCGACGTTCTGCGAGTGGAGGCTGTGAGAGGAGTGATAGAGGTTCTGCGCGTCGGCGAGGACGGCGACGCGCTGTGCGGGGTGGATCTCGGCCATCTGTCGTATCTGTCGCGTGAGTTCGGTGCTCGCGCGTAAAGAGGCTACGCACGGACGCGGACCCGGCGGCGAACTACGCGCGGACGCGGACCCGGACGCGGACCCGGCGGCGAATCGTCACGCCGCGGGCGTCGGACGCGTCACGCGTCGGGGGTCTCGTGGCGCGTGAGCGCGAGCGTCGCGGGATCGAGCGCGTAGTAGGACTCCCAGACGGGCGCGACGGTGACGACGCGGGTGTCGCCGAACGTCGATTCGGTGTGCTCGTGGTGGTGGCCGACGAGGCAGAGGTCGGGCGAGAGCGCCGTCAGCAGGTCGTCGATGTGGGTACAGCCGACGTCGTACTCCTCCGAGACCGGCGTGCCGTGGGGCGCCTCGTGGGTGAGGAGGACGTCGACGTCGTCGAGGGCTGTCGCGCGCTCGACGTCCTCGCGAACGAAGTGCCGGCGGCGCTCGTCGACGAGCGCGGATCGGGGCTTGTCGTACTGCGTCGGGGCGTAGTTGCCGGAGAGACCGGCGACGCGGAGTCCCTCGACGTCGACGGCGTCGCCCGCGAGGAGGCGGGCGTTCTCGACGTCCGTGGAGCGGACGCGGCCGTGGCGGAGCGCGTCGACGACGTCGAAGTCCTCGTTGTTGCCCGCGACGAAGTACGTGCACACTGGGAGGTCGTAGTAGCCGAGGTCGCCGCACTGGAGGGCGACCGACTCGTCGGCCGCGCGGTAGGCCGCGAAGAGTGCCCGACGGCGGGCGGAATCGGTCGCGTGAGCATCGCCGAGGACCAGCATCGTTCCGGACGTGTCGGCCACGAAGGCATAAATCCACGGACGGGCGACAGACATATCACGGTGGACGTCACTACGTGAGCGTATGACCGTCGCTCGCGGGGGTGCGGTAGAACTCACCGTCGCGAGCGACGGCGTTCGCGTCTTCTCGCGCGTCGCTAAACGCGGCCGCACCGACTCGCTGCGGGCGTAGCGTCCCCGTCTCGGGTCACCGTGGCTACGCGATGACGCACCGTTTTACCACCCCTGAGTCACGACACACTACACACGCATGCCCACGACACGACACCCGACGACCGGTACGTTCGTCGCGATGACGACGCCGTTCGAGGACGACGTTGAGCGCATCGACCACGACCAGCTCGCCGCCGACGCGAAGCGCCTCGCCGGCGCGGGCGTCGACGGACTCGTCCCGGCGGGATCGACCGGCGAGTCCGCGACGCTGACGCACGACGAGCACGTCGAGGTCGTCGAGACCGTCGTCGACGCCGTCGACGTCCCCGTCATCGCTGGCGCGGGATCGAACTCGACGCACGAGGCCGTCTCGCTCGCCGGCCGCGCCGCGGACGCCGGCGCGGACGCCCTCCTCCTCATCTCGCCGTACTACAACAAGCCCGAACCCGAGGGGATGGAGCGCCACTATCGGCGCATCGCGGACGCCGTCGATCTGCCGCAGATCGTCTACAACGTCCCCTCGCGGACCGGCCGCTCGATCGACGTCGAGACGACGGTCGCGCTCGCCGAACACGAGAACGTCGTGGGCTATAAGGCCGCGAGCGGCGACGTCGGTCTCATCTCCGAGGTCATCGAACGCACGCGGGAGGAGGAGTTCTCGGTGCTCTCCGGCGACGACGGCATGACGCTCCCGCTCCTCTCCATCGGCGGGACCGGTGTCATCAGCGTCGCCGCGAACGTCGAACCCGAGCGGATGGGCGCGCTCGTCGACGACGCGCTCGACGGCGAGTACGCGCTCGCGCGCGAACGCCATCACGAACTCGGCCCGCTCTTTCGCGCGCTCTTCGACGAGACGAACCCCATCCCGGTGAAGGAAGCGATGGACGTCTGGGGGTACGGTCCCGCGGCGCTGCGCGACCCGCTCTCGCAGGCGACGCCGGAGACCCGCGAGACGCTCGAAGCCATCCACGCCGCGCTGGAGGGCGAGCGATGACCCCGCGCGTCGCCGTCACGGGCGCCACGGGGCGGATGGGTCGCACGGTCCTCTCGGTCGCGCGCGATCGCGGGATCGACGTCGCGTTCGCCGTGAACCGCGACGCGTCGGGCGAGCACGTCGAGGGCGTGCCCGTCCGGCCGAGCGCGGAGTTCGAGGCGCTGCTCGACGAGGAGCGCCCGGACGCCGTCGTGGACTTCACCGGTCCCGACGCGACGGTGGCGTTCGCGGGCGCCTGCGCGACGTCCGGCGTCCCGCTCGTCACCGGCACCACCGGCTTCTCCGAGGCCGACGTCGCGGCGCTGGAGGAAGCGAGCATCGACGCGCCGATCCTCGTCGGCGCGAACTTCTCGCGCGGCGTGCAGGCGCTCCTCGACGCCGTCGAGAGCGCGGTGACGGACCTCCCGGAGTACGACGTCGAACTGACGGAGACCCACCACGACGGGAAGCGCGATGCGCCCTCCGGGACCGCGAAGGTGATCCTCGATCGCATCGAGGGGGCGAGGGACGCGGCGAGCGAGCGCGTCCACGGCCGCGAGGGCGAGGCGCCCCGTGACGACGACGAGATCGGCGTCCACGCCCGGCGCGCGGGCGACATCACGGGCGAGCACGAGGTGCTCCTCGCGGGGAACCACGAGGCGCTCGAACTGACGCACCGAGCGGGGTCCCGCGACGTCTTCGCGGAGGGCGCGTTGGACGCGGCCGCGTGGATCGCGACGCAACCGGCGGACTATTACCGCTTCGAGACAATCGCCAGCCAACTGTGAGCCGAAGCCACGATTCGCTCGAAGCCGACGTGGAGGACCTCTGGGAACGCGTGCAGACCGAGGACGTCGGTCCCGCCGACCTCGAAGCGTCCGACGCCGACACGATCGACGCCTTCCTCGAAGCGCTCGAAGCCGGTGAGGTGCGCGCCGCCGAGAAGCGCGGCGGCGAGTGGGAGGCCGTCGAGTGGGTGAAACGCGGCGTCCTGCTGAACTTCTCGCTGCGCGAGACCGAGCCGCGCGAGTACGGCGGCGTCACGTACCACGACGTCCTGCCGCTGCGCGAGACGACCGACCTCGGCGAGCGCGGCACGCGCAACACGCCGGACGGCACGACGCTCCGCCGCGGCGCCTACGTCGGGTCCGACGCCATCCTGATGTCCCCGGCGTTCGTGAACATCGGCGCGCACGTCGGCGACCGGACGCTCGTCGACTCCTGCGACACCGTGGGGTCATGCGCGCAGATCGGACGAGACGTGAAACTCGGCGCGAACACGCTCATCGGCGGCGTCCTCGAACCCGTCGAGGACGCGCCCGTCGTCGTCGAGGACGGCGTCTCGCTGGGCGCCGGCTGTCGCGTCACCTCCGGTTTCGTCGTCGGCGAGGACTCCGTCGTCGGCGAGAACACGCTCCTCACGCCGCGCATTCCCGTCTACGATCTCGTCGAGGAGGAGGTCATCTACGGGCATCTTCCGCCGGAGCGCCGCGCGTTCACGCGCTTCGTCGAGTCCTCCGTCGGCGAGCACGACCTCTTCGACGGCGGCGCGTACAAGCCCGCGGTCGTCGCGACCGACCTCGAAGCGAGCACGCTCGAGGCCAGCCAGCGCGAGGAGGCGCTCCGGGAGTGAGCGGGGACGGAGACGGCGGCGCGTCGGTCAGACGGCTCGCGGACTGGGACGCCGACCGGCTGCGCGCGCTCGCCGAGGAGTACGGCACGCCCCTCTACGTCGACGACCTCGCGCGGGTCCGCGCGAACCACGCGCGCCTCGCGGCGGCGTTCCCGGACGCCGAGGTGCTGTTCGCGGTGAAGGCCAACGCGGGCGCCCACGTCCTGCGGGCGCTCCGCGACGCCGGCGCGGGCGCGGAGTGCGCGAGCGCGGGCGAACTCGCGCGCGCCCTCGACGCCGGGTTCGATCCCGCTGACGTCCACTACACGGCGGTCAACCCACCTGCTGAAGATCTCGACTACGCGGTCTCGGTCGCGGCGGCGCATCCCGCACTCACCGTGACGGCGGGCGCGCGCGACACGATCGAGCGCCTCGACGAACGGGGCTTCTCGGGGCGCTTCTGTCTGCGCGTCCACCCCGGCGTCGGCGCCGGCCACAGCGAGTCGGTGTCGACGGGGAAGGACGCGAAGTTCGGCGTGCCGGCCGACGAGGCCGTCGAGGTGCTCGCGGACGCCGACTCGCGCGGATTCGACGTCGTCGGCGTCCACGCGCACGCGGGGAGCGGCATCGCGAACGACCAGCTGGACGAGCACGCGCGCGTCGTCGCGACGCTCGCGAACGTGGCGCGCGCCACCGCCACCGACCTCGACCTCGAGTTCGTGGACGTCGGGGGCGGCTTCGGCGTCCCCTATCACGAGGACGAAGCGCCGCTCGACCTCGATGCCGTCGCCGAGCGGACGCGCGACGCGCTCGACGGCGTGGACGCGACGCTCACGATCGAGCCGGGGCGCTACCTCGTCGCTGACGCGGGCGTCCTCCTCACAGAGGTGAACACCGTGAAGCGCGTGTCCGAATCCGTGATCGCGGGCGCGGACACCGGCATGACGACGCTCGTCCGGCCGGCGATGTACGGCTCGTACCACCCGATCCGCTCGCTCGTCGCGGACGACAGGCCGACCGAGGAGGTTTCAGTCGTCGGGCCCGTATGCGAGAGCACGGACGTCCTCGGCGAGGCGCGCGACCTCCCGGCGCCGGAGCGCGGCGACCTGCTCGCCGTGGGGAACGCTGGCGCGTACGGCGTCGAGATGGCCTCACAGTACAACTCGCGCCCGCGGCCGGCGGTGGTCGCGCTCGACGGCGGCGAGAGCGGGGTCGCGCGCCGCCGCGAGACGCTCGCGGACGTGACGCACGCCGAGGACACGGCCGACACCTACCAAGAGCCATGACGAACTACGACGTCTACCACGGCACCGGCAACGACTTCGCGGTCGTCGACGCCGACGAGCAGGTCGAGAAGACGGCGTTCGGCACCGACCTCTGTCGGACGCTCGACGTCGACGGGACGCTCTTCCTCGACATCAGGGACGGCGGCGAGCGCGCGACGATGACGCTCGTCCAGCCGGACGGGTCGCGCGCGGCGATGTGCGGCAACGGCGCGCGCTGCGCCGCGAAGTGGGTGAGCGAGCGCACCGGGCGCGACGTCGTCACCCTCGAAACGGGCGCCGGCCCGCGGCGCTGCACGGTCGAGGGCGACACCGTGACGGTCGAGATGGGGACGCCGACGTTCGATCCCGAAGACGTCCCGCTCGCCCGCGAGGCGGCGCTCGTCGAGGCGGACCTCGACGGACGCACCGTCACGGCCGTGAACACCGGCGTCCCGCACGCCGTCGCGTTCGTGGACGACGTCGACGCCGTGGATCTCGGCGCGATGGCGCCGCCGATCCGCCACCACGAGGTCTTCCCGGAGCGCGAACGTGAACCTCGCGACCGCGCGGGACGACGGCGGCTTCGATCAGCGCACCTTCGAGCGCGGCGTCGAGGGCGAGACCGAGGCCTGCGGGACGGGCGCGCTCGCCATCGCCGTCGTCGCCTCGCGTCTCGGATTGGTCACCGAGACGGGCGACGTCACGGTCTCGCCGCCCGGCGGCGACCTCGAAATCGGGCTTCGCGAGGACGGCACGACGACCCTGCGCGGCCCGACCGAGCGCGTTCTGCGCGGCGAGGTGCCCGACGCGTGAGCGTCGAGCCGATCGATTTCCTCGAACGCGCCGTCGCGACGCCCTCGCACGGGGACGTCGACGCGATGCGCACGTTGCTCGTGGACGCACTCGCCGACGCGGGCGTCGCGGCGCGCGTGGACGACGCGGGGAACACGCTCGCGTCGAAAGGCGGCGAGCGCGAAGGCCCACACGTCGTGTTGAACACGCACATCGATACGGTGCCGCCGCACATACCTCCAAAGCGGGACGGCGACGTCTTGCGCGGTCGGGGATCGTGCGACGCGAAGGGCCCGCTCGCGGTGCTCTTCGCGGCGTTCCTCGCGACGGAGCCCGAGCGCGGGACGCTGACGCTCGCGGTGACGCCGGACGAGGAGACGGATTCGACGGGCGCCGATCGCTTGGATCTCGACGCCGACTGCTACGTCGTCGGGGAGCCGACCGAACTCGACGCCTGCACGGCGGCGCGCGGGCGCTTTCAGGGGACGGTGACGCTCTCCGGCGTCGCGGCGCACGCCGCCGAACCGGAGTCCGGCGTCTCCGCCGTGCAGGGGGCGGCGGCGGCGCTCCGGGCGCTGGAGTCGTTCGACGCAGAGCGCGGCCCGGACGCCCACCCGTCGCTCGGGTCGGCGACGCTCACGGCGACGACGATCGAGGGCGGCGAGGCGACGAACCAGATCCCCGCCGCGTGCTCGTTCGTGATCGACCGGCGCTCGGTCCCGCCGGAGACCGCGACGGGATTCTTCGACGGCCTGCGCGAGCACCTGCGCGCGGCGGTCCCCGCCGACGTCGGTCTCGACGTCGAGCCACAGGAACGGACGACGCCCTTCCTCGAGGCGTTCGCGACGAGCCACGACAGCGACGTCGTGCGCGCGCTCTGCGGGGCGGGCGCGGGCGATCCGCGTCCGTTCGGCGCGGCGACCGAGGCGTCGTACTTCGCGCGCGACGCCCCGACCGTCGTCTTCGGGCCGGGCTACCTCGCGGACGACGAGGGCGCGGTCGCGCACGCCGAACGCGAGTACGTCGACTGTGGGGAGGTCGAGACGGGCGCACGGATCGTCGCGGACGCCCTCGACGCGCTGCTCGCCTAGCCGAAGAAGACGTCCACGACGTCGCTCCCCCGATTTCGGACGTCGCGATACAGCTCCGTGTAGCCGCAGTTCTCGCAGGTGACGGTCTCGAAGTTGTTCGTCTGCACGTCGAACATCTTGGAGAGGCCGGAGCCGGTCGTGGAGATCGAGCCGGTCGTCGCATCCTCGTGCCCACACTTCGGACAGCCGTAGTCGTCGGTGTCGTTGTCGGCACCGCCATCAGCGTCGGCGCCACCATCTGTCGCGGGGGTCTCAGGGTCGGACATCGCGGACGGGAGTGCACCTGCCGAGGATAAAATTCTTCCGCGCGTCCCGCTCAGACGTCGCGAGCGAGGTCGGCGGCGACGCCCGTGTAGCCGGCGGGCGTGAGCGCGCGGAGTTCGTCGCGGACGTCCTCCGAGACGTCGAGTTCGTCGAAGAGGTCGCGGAAGTCGGCGATGGTGACGCGCTCGCCGCGCGTGAGGGCCTTCACGCGCTCGTAGGCCTCGGTGTCGCCCTCGCGGCGGAGAATCGTCTGGACGGCCTCACCGATGACCTCGGGGGTGTCCTCTAAGTCCTCGCGCATCACCCGCTCGTTCGGGACGACCTTCGCGAGGCCGTCCTGCAATTTGACGTAGCCGAGCAGGCAGTAGGCGAAGGCCGCGCCGACGTTGCGCTTCACCGTGGAGTCGGAGAGGTCGCGCTGGAGGCGGGACGTCGGGAGGTAGTCGGCGAGGAAGGCGAGGTCGCTGTTGGCCTTCGAGAGATTGCCTTCGGAGTTCTCGAAGTCGATGGGGTTGACCTTGTGGGGCATCGTCGAACTCCCGGTCTCCGATTTCGCCGCTTCCTGCCCGAGGTAGCGCTGGGAGACGTAGGTCCAGACGTCCCGATCGAGGTCGAGGAGGACGGTGTTGGTCTCGCGGAGGGCGTCGAAGAGCGCGGCGAGGTCGTCGGAGGGGTTCACCTGCGTCGTGGGTTCGACGTGGTCGAGACCGAGGGAGGCGACGAAGTCGCGGGAGAAGGCGCGCCAGTCGACGTGAGAGTAGGCGGCGTGGTGGGCGGCGTAATCGCCGGACGCGCCGGCGAGTTTGCCGGCGAGACCGTCGGCGGCGGCCTGCACGTCCGCGAGCGTGCGGCCGAGGCGGGCGGCGTAGACCGCCATCTCCTTGCCGAAGGTTGTGGGCGTCGCGGGCTGGCCGTGGGTACGCGCGAGCATCGGCGTGTCCGCGTAGTCGTGGGCGAAGCCGACGAGATCGTCGCGAATCTCGCGGAGTTCGGGGAGGAGGACGTCGGTGACGGCGGGCTTGAGCAGGAGGCGGTAGGCGAGGTTGTTGACGTCCTCACTGGTGAGCGCGAAGTGGATCCACTGGTGGACGCGCTCGGGGGCGTGCTCGCGGACGAAGTACTCGACCGCCTTCACGTCGTGGTTCGTGGCGGCGTAGGTGTCGGTGCCCTCCGTCTCGATCCGTTTGACGAGCCGCGCCGAGTCGGCGTCGAAGGAGTCGTAGGCGTCGCGGAGCGCGGCGCGTTCGGGCTCCGAGAGTTCGAGGGGCGTGGCGTCGAGGTCGGCGAGCGCGCAGAGGTACTCGACTTCGACGCGGACGCGCGCACGCATCAGGGCGGCCTCGCTCGCGTAGTCGGCGAGCGGGGCGGTCCGCGAGGCGTAGCGTCCGTCCAGCGGCGAGACGGCGTCGAGGGGGTCCGGCATGGTCGTCACTCCCGCTCGGCGGCCCAAAAGCGTGCCGGTCCGGATCGCCACGTGCGTGCATAGACGGCGCGAACGACGGCCGGAGATGGCGAGAATCTATGCCCGTTCGTGCATACCTCGTCCGCGAGAACCGCAACCCCTTTCGGCGTGGCGGTCGCGACCCACGGGTATGAAGCTCGCCGGCATGGCCAGCAACCGCGGACGGAATCTGCGACACGTCGCCGATCGCGCGCCGGGCGGCGCCGAGTTCTCGGTGATCCTGACGAACGACGCGGACGCGCCCGTGCTCGACGCCGCCGCGGAGCGCGACATCCCGACCGAGGTCGTCGAGCGCGCGGACGGCGAATCCCGCGAAGCGCACGAGGAGCGCGTCCTCGACACGCTCGACGGGTACGACGTCGATCTCGTCGCCCTCGACGGCTACATGCGCGTCCTCACGGAGACGTTCCTCGATGCGGCGCCGACGACGCTGAACGTCCACCCGAGCCTCCTGCCGTCCTTCCCCGGCGAGGACGCCCACGAGCAGGTCCTCGACGCCGGCGTGAGCGTGACGGGCGCGACGGTCCACGTCGTCACCGAGGCGGTCGACGCCGGCCCGGTCGTCACGCAGGAGCCGGTGCCCGTCTACGCGGACGACGACGCCGCGGCGCTGAAGGATCGCGTGCTCTACGACGCGGAGTTCAAGGCCTACCCCCGCGCGATCGGGTGGTTCGCGACGGGCGAGGCCGAGGTCGTCGACGGCGAGGTCGCCGTCGAGGCGGACGCCGCCGAAGCGTTCCCGATCCGACGGATCGAGGGCGCGGACCGCGCCGCCGACCTCCGCTACGGGGAGAACCCCCATCAGGACGCCGCCGTCTACGGCGACGCGTCCTGCGAGGAGCCGAACGTCGTCGCCGCCGACCAGCTCAACGAGGGCGCGAAGGCCCTCTCCTACAACAACTACAACGACGCCGACGGCGCGCTGAACCTCATCAAGGAGTTCGAGGAGCCGGCCGCGGCCGTCATCAAGCACACGAACCCCGCGGGATGCGCCACGGCCGACACGCTCGCCGAGGCCTACGCGGACGCCCTCGCTACCGACCCGATGAGCGCGTTCGGGGGTATCGTCGCCCTCAATCGCCCGTGCGACGAGGAGACCGCCGAGCTGATCATCGATTCGTTCAAGGAGGTCGTCGTCGCGCCCGGGTACAGCGACGCCGCGCTCGACGTCCTCTTCGAGAAGGACAACCTCCGCGTGCTCGACGTCGGCGGCGACGAACTCGGTCCCGACGTCGTCTCCGAGACTCACACCGACCAGTCCCTCGTCGGCGGGCGACTCGTGCAGGAGCGCGATACGTGGGCGCCCACCGAGAGCGACCTCGAGTTCGTCACCGACGTCGAACCCACCGAGGAGCAAGTCGAGACGATGCTGTTCGCGTGGAAGGTCCTGAAGCACGTGAAGTCGAACGGCGTCCTCTTCGCGACGGACACGGAGACCGTGGGCGTCGGTATGGGGCAGGTCTCGCGCGTGGACGCGGTCCGCCTCGCCGCGATGAAGGCGGACGAGCACGCCGAGGGCAAGGACGCGGCGGGCGCCGTCATGGCCTCTGATGCGTTCTTCCCGTTCCCGGACGGCATCGAGGAGGCCGCCGAGGCCGGGATCGAGGTCGTCATTCAGCCCGGCGGCTCGGTCAACGACGACGACGTCATCGAGGCCTGTGACGAACACGGCATCGCGATGGCGTTCACGGGCAATCGGACGTTCCGCCACAGCTGAGGCCAGTCGCGGAGCCACGTCGTCGGCACGCAGTCCGTTCACTCTCCTCGCTCGCCCGTCACGGTCCCGTGAGCCGCGGGTCCCGCCGATCCGGGGGCGTCGGCGCCCGCGGGTCGGTGACGAACTCGATGCGCGCACCGCCGGTGTCGGCCTCGCCGATGCGGGCGTCCCAGCCGTGGACGTGGGCGATGCGACCGACGACGGGGAGTCCGTAGCCCGTGCCCGCCTCGACGGCAGTCTCGCCGAGCGTGAAGACGCCGTCGCGGCGCGCGGACGGGATACCGGGACCGTCGTCGGCGACGTAGAAGCCGGATTCGTCGTCACCCCTGAAGCCGCCGACACGGACGGTGACGGCGTCCTCCGGACCGGCGGCGTGGTCGATCGCGTTCTCGAAGAGGCGTTCGAGGGCGTCGCCGAGGAGGTCGGCGTCGCCGACGATCGAGTCGGAGTCGCGGACGTCGAGGGTCGCGTCGCTCGACGCGGCGTCGAGGCGGGTCCACGCGGCGCGCGCGATCGCATCGAGGTCGAGGTCGTCGCGGGCGACGCCGGCGCGGCCGACGCGGAGGTAGGCGACGGCGTCGATGATGGCGCTGTCCGCGCGCTCGATGGCGTCGGCGACGCGAGCCTTCGGGGTGCGGCCCTCGACGTCCGCGTCGGGGAGCATGTCGAGCCAGCCGCTCGCGACGGTGAAGTGATTGCGGAGATCGTGGCTGAGGACGGCGGCGCTCGCCCGGAGGGACGACTCGCGCTCGCGGAGGGCGCGTCGAGCGGCGGCGTGCTCGGTGACGTCGCGGTGTTCGACACGGATGTATCGCTCCCCGCCGGCGTCGAAGGTCGCGGCGCGAAAGCGATACCGGCGACGGACGCCGTCGACGGCGCGGTCGTACGCGACGCTCGACGACCCGCCGTCGGCGAGGACGGTGCGGAGGGCGGCGGCGACGTCGGGTGCGGCGTCCTCGATCGCGGCCGCGTAGTCGACACCCGGAGACGCGTCGACGCCAAAGTGCGCGTCGGCGTCCCACCGGTCGTTCGTCGTGACGAGGACGCCGTCGGCGTCGAGGAGGGCGATGGGGTCGGCGGCGGCGTCGAACGCCCCGTCGAGGACGGGAGCGGGGTCGTCCATACGCGGTCCCTTCGCGTGCGTGACCCAAAGGCGTTCGGCCCGGTTCGGACGCCGCGAGCGGGGGACGTGAGGCGGTGGCGCGGTATCCGACACGCATTTGACCGCCGGAGCGGACGTATCGGTATGCGCTACGACGAGGCCGCGAACTTCCTCCTCGACCTCCAACGGTTCCGCCCCCGGGCCGGGACCGAGGGGGTCGCGGAGCTGCTCTCGACC
>NZ_BATA01000008.1 GCF_000474235.1 Halarchaeum acidiphilum MH1-52-1 | reverse complement strand
AACCGCTTCGACATGCTCGATCGCGCCATCCTGCGCCCGGGCCGCTTCGATCGCCTCATCGAGGTGCCCAAGCCCGACGAGGTGGGTCGCGCGAAGATCTTCCGGATCCACACCCGCGACATGAACGTCGCGGACGGCGTCGACTTCGAGGTCCTCGCCCGCGAGAGCGAGGAACTCTCCGGCGCGGACGTGAAGGCCGTCACCACCGAGGCCGGCATGTACGCCATCCGCGACGACCGCACGGAAGTGACGATGAGCGACTTCCGCAACGCCCTCGAAAAGCTCGACCACGACGACGAACCCGACGTCTCGCAGACGTTCGCCTAGGTCTCCCGGTCTCTCTCCCTCTTCGCGATTACTCCCGCGAGTCGTCGAGTCGCTCGCGACGCTCCTCGTACTCTTCCGTCGTGAGATCGCCGCGCGCGTACGCCTCGCGGAGTTCGCGGAGCGCGGCGTCCTCGCCGTCGCCCGCGCGAAGGAGCCGATAGCCGCCGTAGCAGAGCGCGAGGAGCACGACGAGCGGGACGGCGAGTCGGAGGAGGACGCTCCCGCCGTACGCGCCACCCATCGGACCGTACATTCCGCCGCCGTGCATCCCGCCCGTCGAACCGTACATTCCGCCGCCGTGCATCCCGCCCGTCGAACCGTACGTTCCGCCCAGCATCGGCGTGAGGAACAGCATCGCGAGGATCGGCGCCGCGACGAAGAGCACGCCGAGCGCGAGTACGGCCTTGAGCCAGTCGTCCATATCCTGACGATGGAGTGCCGCGGAGAAGAAAGGAACGGGCCTACTGCGCGTCCACGATGTCGCCGATCTGTCGGGCTTCCCCGGAGAGGGTCGGGTCCTCCTCGACCATCCGGAGGACCTCGTGATCGGTGACGTCGAAGTAGTCCTTCTGCGTGGCCTGCTCGACGAGGTCGCGTTCGAGGCGGAACTCCGTCCCCTCGTAGACGACGTCGACGCCGTCCTCGTCGAAGGAGAGCGTTGTCATACCGACGACTCGGTGCCGAGGGGATAAAAGGGGCGCGTCGGCGAGGCGTCCGACGAGTCCTTTATGGCGGTGGGGTGGCTCCGTACGGCCGTGTTCGGTTCGGACCCACTCGATCGGTTGCGGCTCCCCGACGGCACGACCGTCGAGGAGCACGACCTCGTGAACGACGGGGACGTCCTCGTGGGCGGGCAGAGCACCGTCGAGTTCGGTGTCCGCGGGCAGAACGTCGTCGCCGGCGAGCGCGCGCGCTTCGGCGGCGACATCGAGGCCGAGGCGGACGTCCGCCTCGACATGTGGAGCGACGTGGACGGTAACGTCCTCGCGAGCGGCGACGCCTACCTCGGCGAGCGCGCGCACATCGCGGGCCGTCTCGTCGTCGGCGGGGACCTCGACATCGGCGACGACGTCGACATCGAGGAGGGCTTCGAGGCGAACGGGTGGATCGTCATCCGCAATCCGATGCCGACGGTCGTCTTCTTCATGACCTACCTCGCCCAGCTGTTGCGCCTCGGCGAGGAGGCGGAAGCGCAGGAACTCATCGACGAACTCAGCGCGGAGACGGATGCCCCGCCCATCACGATCCCGCGCGGCGCGCACGTCAGCGACGACGCGTGGCGCGCCTCCGCGCCCGCGGAAATCGGCGACGCGTGTCGCCTCCACGGGAACGTCCGCGCGACGGAGATCGAGGTCGGTGCCGACTCCAATCTCTTCGGGAGCTGCGCGCGCAGGCCGACGTCGTCGTCGGCGTCGGCACGAAGGTCCACGGCGACGTGACGACGCGCGGCGGCGACGTCTACGTCCGCGAGGGCGCGCTGATCCTCGGCGACGTCTCCGGAGAGAACGTCGTCGTCCACCCGGACGCGGACATCGACGGCGGCATCCGGGCGCGCGGCGAGATGACGCTCGATCGGGAGCCACGCCGGGATCCGGAGTAGTCCACGCTACGCGCGGACGGACACGCGAACGGTGAGCGGAGCGCTCCGTGAGCAGACCGCAGGTGCGGATGAACGAACGAGCGGCGTGAGCGGACTGCACGGTGGGATATCGGTACCGCGACGCGAGTGAGACAGCTATTTGCGAGCGGCGACGCGAGAGGGCGATATGAGCGACGACGCGACACCAAGCGCGCACCACTTCGGTATCACCGTCTCCGATCTCGACGAGGCGCTCGCGTTCTACCGCGACGTCCTCGGTCTCGACGTCCTCGCGGAGTTCGAGGTGTCCGGCGAGGCGTTCGCGGAGGGCGTCGCCGTCGAGGGCGCGAGCGCGGACTTCGCGCACCTCGATGCGGACGGCGCGCGCGTCGAACTCGTCAGTTACGATCCCGCGGGCGACGACGTTCGCGGCGGAGCGGTGAACGACACGGGCGCGACGCATCTCGGTCTCTCCGTGCCGGATCTCGACGCCTTCCACGAGTCGCTGCCCGACGACGTGGAGACGCTGGCGGACGGCCCGCGGACGACGGCGAGCGGAACGACCATCCTCTTCGTGCGCGACCCGGACGGCAACCTGATCGAGGTCCTCGAAGGCTGAAGCGAAACGGCCTTTCGCGTCCTCCTGCTATCCCTTCCCATGCTCTCCCTCGCGCTGGCCGGCAAGCCGAACGCCGGCAAGTCCACCTTCTACACGGCGGCGACGATGGCCGAGGTCCAGATGGCGAACTACCCCTTCACGACGATCGACGCGAACCGCGGCGTCACGCACGTCCGGACGACCTGTCCCTGCACGGACCGCGAGGAGCGCTGCGATAGCGAGCATTGCCGCGACGGGACGCGCTACGTGCCCGTCGAGTTGCTCGACGTCGCGGGTCTCGTCCCGGGCGCGCACGAGGGACGCGGTCTCGGCAATCAGTTCCTCGACGAACTGACGAACGCGGACGCGATCCTGAACGTCGTGGACGCCTCCGGTGGGACGGGTCCCGAGGGCGAACCCGTGGAGGTGGGGACGCACGATCCCGTGGAGGACATCGACTTCGTGGAGGAGGAGATGGACCTCTGGCTGACCGGGATCGTGAACCGGAACTGGGAGTCCGTCGAGCGCCAGTCGCGCAGCCCCGGATTCGACATCGAGGAGGCCGTCACGGACCTCCTGACGGGCTTCGGCGCGACGGAATACGACGTGATGGCGACGCTCCGCACGCTCGACTACCCCGACGACCCGATCCAGTGGACCGACGACGATCGGGAGGCGCTCGCGCGCGACATCCGCGCGCGGACGAAACCGATCGTCGTCGTCGCGAACAAGATCGACGTCGCGCCCGACGAGTACGTCGAGCGCCTCCGCGATCTCGACAAGCCCGTGATTCCCGCGACCGCGCAGGGCGAACTCGCGCTCCGCCGCGGGGCGGACGCGGGCGTCCTCACCTACGATCCCGGCGACGAGACCTTCGAGGTGACGGGCGACCTCCCGGAGGAGCAGGCGTCTCTCCTCTCCGAGTTGCGCGAGACGATGGCCGCGTACGGCGGCACCGGAGTCCAGACGGCGCTGAACGACGCGGTGTACGACCTGCTCGATCACCTCACGGCCTACCCCGTGCAGGACGCCGCGAAGTGGACGGACGGGACGGGAACGATGCTCCCCGACGCCTTCCTCCTCCCGCGCGGGTCGACGCCGAAAGACCTCGCGTACGCCGTCCACTCCGACATCGGCGACGGGTATCTCCACGCCGTGAACGCCCGCACCTCGCGGGAGGTCGCGGAGGACTACGAACTCGAGGAGGGCGACGTCATCAAGATCGTCAGCACGGCGACGTGACGACTGGCGAAAAAACGACCCGGCGCTCACGTCCGACGGTGGGCCGTCCCGCTACGGCCCGCACGTCGGTGCGGGCGCACGTTCGCGCTCGTCGTTCCCGCGGATGATGCGCCCGACGAGGTCGTCGAGGTCGGGGGCACCACCGCGACGGTCCGGTTCGTCGCTCGGATACGTTGGAACTGGCATGGTGCGATCCCCAATGATATACTTTCTGGTAGCGGCTGTTAAATCTATCCCCGACGCGATCGGTCGCGTGCGGGACCGTCCGCCCCGATCACTCGGCCGGTGACTCGACGCGCTCCTCGAGGTCGGCGAGCGCCGCGGCGACCTCCTCGGGGTCCTCGCCGGTGACCTTCAGGCGATTCGGACCCTCGCCGGAGGGGTAGCTGCCGACGGCGACGTCGTAGGCGTCGCGGACGGCTTCGAGGTCGGGACCGATGGCCCCCTCGGGGGCGCTCGTGTAGGTGATCTCGGAGACGACGTCGCCGCCGAAGTCCCCGGCGACGAGGTCGAACATCGCGTGGACCTCGTCGGGGACGCCCGGGAAGACGTAGATCGCGCCGCCGTCGTCGATGGCGCCGACCTTCGCACCGGGGGAGAGACCGGGTTCGTTCGGGATGACGCGCGCGTCCTCGGGGACGGTGGCCCACGACTCGACGTCGAGGTCGAGTTCGAAGCGCTCGGCCTCCGCGGGGTTCGCGTCGCGATAGGCGCGCGCGGCGCGCTCGACGGCCTCCCGGGCCTCGTCGGGCACGTGGAGGTCGACGTCGGCGGCGTCCGCGACGGCGTCCATCGTCACGTCGTCGTGCGTCCCGCCGAGCCCACCGGTGACGATGACGGCGTCGTAGGCGTCGCGCCACTCGCGGACGTACTCGGCGATGGTCGCGCGCTCGTCCGGGACGACGAGGACGCGCTCGACTGACGCACCGCGCGCGGAGAGCTGTCGGCCGAGCCACGACGCGTTCGTGTTTTCGGTGTCGCCGGCGAGTAGCTCGTCACCGACGGTGAGGATCGCGACTTCCATGCGGGAGTGGAGGACGGCGCGACGATTAAAGCGTGTGGCAGCGGCGGGTGACGGGCCGAACGGTGAGCGGGGGGAGCCGTCGCGCGGCGACCGATCGCGGCCCGAAAGCACGACCCGCCGGCGCTCGTTCACACGGGCATGACGGCATTCGGCTACGCGCTGTCGAGCGAGGAGCACGACGGGAGCGAACTGGCGTCGCTGGCCGCCGAGGCGGAGGCGCGCGGCTTCGACTTCGCGCCGATCTCCGACCACTACCACCCGTGGATCCGCCAGCAGGGCGAGGCGCCCTACGTGTGGAGCACGCTCGGCGCCGTCTCCGAGACGACGGACGACATCGAGGTCGGGACGGGCGTCACCGCACCGATCATCCGCGAGCACCCCGCGAACCTCGCGCAGGCGACGGCGACGACCGCGTCGATGCTCGACGGGCGGTTCTTCTTCGGCGTCGGCACCGGCGAGCGCCTGAACGAGCACGTCACCGGCGCGAAGTGGCCGCCGCATCACGTCCGTCTGGAGATGCTGGAGGAGGCCATCGACGTAGTACGAGCGCTCTGGAGCGGCGAGATGGTGAGCCACGACGGGGAACACTACACCGTCGAGAACGCCCAGCTCTTCACGCTCCCCGAGGAGACGCCGCCGATCTACGTCTCGGCGTACGGCGAGCACAGCGCGCGGACGGCCGCGGCCGTCGGCGACGGAATCGTCTGCGTCGGCCCGAACGAGGGCGTCGTCGAGACGTACCGCGACGCGGGCGGCGACGGCCCGACGTACGGCCAGCTCGCGGTCTGCTACGCCGAGACCGAGGAGGAAGCCGTCGAGACGGTGTCCGACTGGTGGCCGACGGGCGAACTCGCGGGACCGCTGAGTTCGGAACTCCCGACGCCCGCCCACTTCGAGCACGCCTGCGAGGACGTGACCCGCGAGGACGTCCGCGAGGGCCACACGCTCACGGATCCCGATCCCGACGCACACATCGCCGCCCTGCAGGAGTTCGTGGACGCGGGCTACGACCACGTCTACGTCCACAACGTCGGGCCGAATCAGGAGGCCTTCTTCGACTTCTACGAGGAGGACGTCCTGTCGGCGTTCTGAGTGACGCCGTCGCTCGCGTCCCCGCAGTCGGCGTCGTCGAGCGCGTCGAGGTACGCCCCCTGCTCACGGACGAGTCGCTCGGCGGCCGTCGCGAGATCCACCCAATAGCAGGCGTAGACGAGGCCGTCGTCCTCGCCGCCGCCGGTGACCTCGTGGGACCACCGGTCCGGTACCGCGTCGACGCGAACGTGGTAGAAGTATCTGCGATAGGCCTTCGGCTTCGTGAGGTGGGACCACTCGTCCGTGGCGACGTGCGCGCACAGCGTCGCGTCTCCGAGTCCGGTCTCCTCGCGGAGTTCGCGCAATACGGCGTCAGCGGGATCTTCGTCCGGTTCGACGCCGCCCTTCGGGACCTGTGGTCCCTCGCCGTCCGGCGGCTCGAAGACGAGGAGGTCCGACCCGTCGCGCGTCACGTACGCGTAGGCCTTCTCCTCGATGCGACGGGGTTCGCTCGACATGCGCGAACGTTCGAGCGACGGTCGCTAAAACCCCGCGGACGGGTCAGCGGACCGCGGCGGTCGCCTCGCGCATCGCGTCGAGCGCGTCCTCGATGTTCGCCATGCTCGTCGCGTAGGAGATCCGGGCGGACCCCGCGCCGCGATCGCCGAACGCGCCGCCGGGGACGACGACGACGCCGCGATCGAGCACCGCGTCGACCCACCCGTCAGGCACCTCGGGCATCGCGTAGAACGCGCCCTTCGGCGTCGGCACGTCGAGTCCCATGTCTTCGAGACCGTCTAAGAGGACGTCCCGGCGCTCCTCGAACGCGGACACCATCTCCGCAACGGACTCCTGCGGTCCGGTGAGCGCCGCCTCCGCAGCGTACTGCGCGGGCGCGGACGCACAGGCCTGTGCGTACTGGTGGACGCGGAGCATCCGCTCGACGCGCTCCGTGGTGCCGGTCACCCAGCCGAGGCGCCAGCCAGTCATCGAGTAGGTCTTCGAGCAGGCGTTCACGACGACGACGTTCCCCGACTCGTCGTAGGCCATCGGCGAACGGTGTTCGCCCTCGAAGACGATGTGCTCGTAGACTTCGTCGCTGATGCAGAGCACGTCGTGCTCCTCGGCGATGCGCGCGAACTCGCGCATGTCCTCGGGGGGCGACACCGCACCCGTCGGATTCGCCGGGGAGTTCACGACGAACGCCGCGGTGTCCTCCGTGATGTGCTCCTCGACCGTCGCGGGATCGAGCGTCAGGTCATCGCGCAGCGGGAGACCGACGGGCGTGCCGCCCGCGAGCTTCGTCAGCGCGTCGTAGGAGACGAAGCCCGGATCGGGGAAGAGCACTTCCTCGCCGTCGTCGACGTGCGCTTCGATGGCGAGGTGGAGCGCCTCGCTCCCGCCCGACGTCGCGATGACGTCCTCCGGCGACACCGTGAACGCGTTGTCGCGGGCGTGCTTCTCCGCGATCGCCGCGCGGAGGCTCGCCGTCCCCTTGTTCGACGTGTAGCCGTCCGCCTTCCCGGCTTCGATGGCGTCGATGGCGCCCTGCCGGGCGTGCTCGGGCGTCGGGAAGTCGGGCTGGCCCAACCCGAGGTTGATCGCGTCCTCGCTCGCCGCCTCGAACACCTTCCGGATGCCGCTGATGTCGATGGCTTCCACGCGCTCGGAGAACTCGCTCATGTGTGCGAGGGCGGCGCGCACCCGATTAAATCCCGCGGGTTCGCGAGTCGGGCACTCGAAAGAACTTGTCGTGACTGTGACTGGTTGGCGTATGGACACCCGGACGCCCGCCTCGTCGTCGCCCCCCTCGCCGGCCTCGTGGCGCTCACGCTCGTCGGCGCTCCGTTCACGATGAACGACTGGGGCGAGCAGGCGACGCTCTCCGTCGAGAAAATCGACCAGTCGCAGGTGCGAAACGCGACGCCCGTGCTCCACGCCGACGACCTCTCCGCGGGCGGGCGCGCCGCCGTCGAGCGCGCCATCGAGTCGCCCGATGGTTACGACACCGTCTACGGCCGCGAGGACTGGCCCGCGGACTTCACGTACAGCGACAACATCGCCCCCGGCCGCGGCATCTGCGCCGTCGTCAACGAGGGCGACACCTACCGCCTCACCACGGACGCGGCCGGCGGCTTCCCGTTCGTCTACTGGCTCCGCGAACTGCCGTTCGTCGTCTACGGGCTCTCGCTCGCCGCCCTCGCCGTCGGGACGTACAGGGACACGCGCCCCCCGTATCTCCGGCGCCGCCGCGCTCGTCTGGCGGGCCGTGCGGGCGCGGCGAAGCCCCACAGAATAACGGCTACAGGCTGTTCTTGATCTTCTCGAAGAAGCCCTGCTCGACGTCGACCTCCTCGCCGCCCGCTTCCGCGAAGGCTTCGAGAGCCTCGCGTTGCTCCTCGTTGAGCGACTCGGGCGTGACGACCTGCACGGTGACGTAGAGGTCGCCCTGCCCGCGGCCGCGGAGGCGGGGCATGCCCTTCCGGCGGAGGCGGAAGCGCTCGCCGCTCTGTGTACCCGTTGGCACCTCGAACTCGACCTCGCCGTCGAGCGTCGGCACTTGGATCGTCGCGCCGAAGACGGCCTGCGGGAACGAGATGGGATGGCGGTGTTCGAGGTCGTCGCCGTCGCGTTCGAATTCGGGATGGCTCTCGACGGAGATCTCGATGAGGAGGTCGCCGTTCGGCCCCCGGTTCTCGCCGGGCGCGCCCTCGCGCTCCATGCGGAGGGTCTGCCCGTCGGCGATCCCCGCGGGGATCTCGACGGTGAGCGTCGCCTCGCGGCGGACGGTGCCCTGCCCGTTGCACTCGTCGCAGTTCTCGCTGTAGATCTGCCCCTCGCCGCCGCAGCGCCGACACGTCTGGCGCTGCTGGACGCGGCCGAGCGGCGTCTGTTGGACGGTCGTCGTCTGCCCCTGCCCGTCGCACTCGGGACAGGTGCGGACGTCCGCATCGGCGGGATGGCCGCTGCCGTCGCACTCCGGACAGGACTCGGGGCGCGTGACGGTGAGCTGCTTCGTCGCGCCGTCGTGGGCCTCCTGCAGGTCGATGTCCATTCGCGTCCGGAGGTCCTGCCCCTGCTGGGGTCGGTTCGGGTCCTGCGAGCGTCCGCCCCCGCCGAAGAACTGCTCGAAGATGTCGTTCATGCCGCCGGCACCGCCCATCCCGCCGGCGCCGCCCATACCGCCGGCACCGCCCATGCCTCCCATGCCGCCCATCCCGCCGGCGCCGCCCGCTCCGCCGGATCCGGGGTCCGCGCCGTGCTTCTCGGCCTCCTCGTAGCGCTCGTGGCCGAGGCGGTCGTAGGCCTCGCGCTTGTCCTCGTCGGTGAGCACGTCCTTCGCCTTCTGAATCGTCTTGAACTTCTCCTCGGCGTCGGGCTCGTCGCTCACGTCCGGGTGGTACTGCTTGACCTTCTTGCGGTACGCCTTCTTGATCTCGCTCTCGTCGGCGTCGCGATCGACCCCGAGCGCGTCGTAGAAGTCCTGACTCATCGGGTAGGTGGAGGGGGTAGTGGGTGCGTGCGGTTAGGCGTTGGCTTCAGTTCGCGTCCGTGTCGTCTGCGTCGTCTGCGTCGTCTGCGTCGTTGCCATCAACATCTTCGAAGTCGGCGTCGACGAAGTCCTCGGCATCGACGTCTTCGGGGTCCATGTCGCCCATGTCACCCATACTGCCCATGCCGCCCATGCCGGCACCGGCGCCCGCGCCGCCGGCCCCTGCCTGCTGGGCGCCCTCGTAGGCCTGTTTGCCGATCTCTTGGAGGTCCTCGCTGAGCGCCTCGGTGGCGTCCCGAATCGCCTCGGTCTCGGCGTCCTCGTCCTCGAGGAGCGCCTCGATGTCCTCGACGTCGCTCTCGATCGTCTCGCGCGTCTCCTCGTCGACCATCTCCTCGTTCTCCTCGAGGAGGGTCTCGGCGCGCTGAACGGCCGTCTCGGCCTCGTTGCGGGCCTCGATGCGCTCGCGGCGCTCCTCGTCCTCGGCGGCGTGTTCTTCCGCCTCCTCCTGCATGCGCTCGATCTCCTCATCGGAGAGGCCGGCGCCGCCCTCGATGGTGATGTCCTCGGAGTTGCCCGACCCCTGATCCTCCGCGGAGACGTGGACGATGCCGTCCGCGTCGATCTCGAACGACACCTCGATCTGCGGGGTGCCGGCGGGTGCCGGCGGAATGCCGGTCAGCTGGAACGCGCCCAGCAGCTCGTTCTCCTCGGCGATCTCGCGCTCGCCTTGGAAGACGCGGATCTGAACGGACTGCTGATTGTCCACGGCGGTCGTGAACACCTTCGAGGCCTCCGTCGGGATGGTGGTGTTCTTCTCGACGAGGCGCTCGAAGAGCCCGCCCTTCACCTCGATCCCGAGGCTGAGCGGGGTGACGTCGAGGAGGACGACGTCCTCGACGTCGCCGGAGAGCACGCCGCCCTGCACGGCCGCGCCGAGCGCGACGGCCTCGTCCGGATTGACGGACTTCCGGGGCGCCTGTCCGATGACCTCCTCGACCTTCTCCTGCACCTGCGGCATCCGCGTCGAGCCGCCCACGAGGACGACGTCATCGATGTCGCTCGTGTCGAAGCCGGCGTCCTCGAGGGCCTGTTTCGTCGGCCCGACCGTCCGTTCGAGGAGGTCGGACGTGATCTTCTCGAACGTCGCGCGCGTCACGTCCTGTTCGAGGTGGACGGGACCGTCGTCCGTCGCCGTGATGAACGGGAGGTTGACGGTCGTCTCCTTGCGCGAGGAGAGTTCGATCTTCGCCTCCTCCGCGGCGTCCTTCAGGCGCTGGAGGGCCTGTCGGTCCTCGCGGAGGTCGATGCCGTGCTCGTCCTCGAACTCGTCGGCGAGGTGGTCGATGAGGGCGTCGTCCCAGTCGTCCCCCCCGAGGTCGTTGTCCCCGTTCGTCGCGATGACGTCGTAGGCGCCCTCGGCGATTTCGAGGACGGAGACGTCGAACGTCCCGCCGCCGAGGTCGTAGACGAGCACCGTGTTCTCGCCCTCCTCGTCGAGACCGTACGCCATCGACGCGGCCGTCGGCTCGTTGACGATGCGCTCGACGTCGAAGCCCGCGATCTGGCCGGCGTTCTTCGTCGCCTGTCGCTGCTTGTCGTTGAAGTACGCGGGGACCGTGATGACGGCCTTCTCGACGTCGTCACCGAGGTAGTCCTCCGCGTCGCGCTTGATCTTCTGGAGGATGCGCGCGCTGATCTCCTCGGGCGTGTACTCCTCGTCACCGAGTTCGACCGCGTAGTCCTCCTCGCCCATGTGGCGCTTGATGGAGGCGACGGTCTGGTCGGGGTTCTGCACCGCTTGATTCTTCGCGGGCTTCCCGACGAGGAGTTCCCCGTCGTCGTACGAGACGACCGAGGGCGTCGTCCGCTCGCCCTCGCTGTTCGCGATGATCTCGGGCTCGCCGCCCTCCATCACCGCGAACGCGCTGTTCGTGGTACCGAGGTCGATACCGAGAATCTTCTGGCTGGCCATCTTGGGAGGGAATAAGCCGCTGTTTCGGTTTAAAGCTTGCTAGTGGGGACGACTAACACGACCGCCAGCGAACGCGAAAACGGGCGCCTCGGGCCGTGTCAGCGTCGCGGAGCGCTGGGTTTATGATGAACCGGTAATCGGGCGCTCGGCATGCCATCGTCGTCGCGATCGCCCCGTCACCGCCGACCGGCGTCGTCCCTCACTCGTCGTCCGCACCGGATCCGTCGCTGACCGTCACCTGCGCGGCGCGGAGGACCTTCCCGCCCATCTCGTAGCCCGGCCGGTACACCTCGGCGACCGTGCCCTCCGGCTCGTCGCTCGACACTTCCAGCATGACCTCGTGGCGGTGCGGGTCGGTTTCGGTGCCCGGTTCGGGCGCGATCTCCTCGACCCCCTCGTCCTCGAAGACCCGATCGAGTTCGCGCTTCGTCATCTCGACCCCCTCGCGCAGCGAGTCGGCATCGTTCGACTCCTCTGCGAGCGCGCGCGTCAAATTGTCCCGAACGTCGAGCAGGCGCGTCACGAGGTCCTCCGTCGCGCGCTCCTCCGTCTCCTCCTGCTTGCGCTTCGCGCGCTTCTTGTAGTTCTGGAAGTCCGCCTGCACGCGCTGGAGGCGCTCTTCGAGATCCTCGACCTCGGCTTCGAGGTCCTCGACGTCCTCCGCGAGCTCGTTGCGATCGCTCACGACGTCGGCAACTTCCTCCGCGAGGTCCTCGTCGTACTCCGCGACGCGCTCGGCGAGCGACTCGCCGACTGCGTCGGGTTCGGCCGCCTCGTCCGCGCCCGCCTCGGCGTCGCTCGCCGCAGGCTCCTCCACGTCGACCTCCACACCGTCGGCGTCGTCAGTCATGGACGGAGGAAGCGCCCGACGCGGGATAAGGGTTTCAGAACGGCGTTCGAGGGACCTAAACGGACACCCGCCCAACGGTGAAGCGATGCCGGTCACGCTCGACTACGCGGACGGTACGGTTCGGGTCGGCGGCGACGCCGACGCCTACGGGCGCCTCCCGTACGTCGAGCGCGACGACCGCACCGACACCGGGCGCGTGCCGGGGTATCGCTACGGTCCCCTCCGCGACCACCTGCGGACGCTCGGTACGACCGTCGAGGACTCGGTGCCGCGCTGGGAGGACCTCGACGTCGCCTCGACGTACGACCTGCGCGACTACCAGCGCGACGCGCTCGACGCGTGGGAGGGGAACGACGAGCGCGGCGTCGTCGAACTCCCGACGGGCGCGGGCAAGACCGTCCTCGCGCTGAAGGCCATCGAGGCGGTCGGCACGAGTGCGCTCGTCGTCGTCCCCACCATCGACCTCCTCAATCAGTGGCGCGAGGAACTCGAAACCGAATTCGACTGCGACGTCGGCCAGCTCGGCGGCGGCGAACAGGTGCTCGGCGACGTGACGGTCGCCACCTATGATTCCGCGTACCTCCGCGCGGACGAACTCGGCGATCGCTTCGGTCTCGTCGTCTTCGAGAGGTGCACCACCTCGGCGGCGAGGGGTACCGCGACATCGCGCGCCTGCTCGTCGCGCCCGCGCGCCTCGGTCTCACCGCGACGTTCGAGCGCCCGGACGGCGCTCACGAGATCCTCACCGATCTCGTCGGCGACGTCGTCTACCGACTCGACGTGGACGATCTCGCCGGGGAGCACCTCGCGCCCTACGACGTCCGGCGCGTCGAGGTGCCGCTCACCCCCGCGGAACGCGAGCGCTACGAGGACGCGCAGGGCACCTTCACGGACTACGTCCGGCAGGCGAACATCACGTTCACCTCCGGGAGCGATTATCAGGAGCTCGTCAAGCGCTCCGGGAACGACCCGCGGGCGCGCGAGGCGCTGCTCGCCAAACAGCGCGCGCGCACCATCGTGCAGGAGTCCGAGGCGAAGGTCGCCGAACTCGCGTCGATCCTCGACCGCCACCGCGGGGATCGCGTGATCGTCTTCACGGCCTCGACGGACCTCGTCTACCGGCTCTCCGAGCGCTTCCTCCTCCCGCCGATCACGCACGAGACCGGGGCGAGCGAGCGCCGCGAGATACTGCGAAAGTTCCGCGAGGGCACCTACTCGCGCGTCGTGACGGCGAACGTCCTCGACGAGGGCGTTGACGTCCCCGACGCGAACGTCGCCGTCGTCTTCGCGGGATCGGGCAGCGAGCGCGAGTTCACCCAACGCCTCGGACGCGTCCTCCGACCGAAGGAGGACGGCTCGCGCGCGACGCTCTACGAACTCGTGAGCGCGGACACGGCGGAGGAGCGCGTCGCGGATCGGCGGCGGTAGCCGCTCGGGACTCCATCGGTGCCGTCAGACGACGCGACGGGGAACGCTACGCGCGACGAACGTCGCGCAGCGAGACGTGCGGCGTGACGTCGGGCGCGCCGGCGCGTTTCACGCCGTCGTACGTTACGGTCACGACCCGCGTACTGTTCGCGTCGAGCGTCACGTCGACGGTGCGTTCGCGCGTCCGGCCGTCGATCTCGGGGCCGAAGACGACCGTCGCGGCGTACCGGCCGGTCTCGACGTTCGAGACGATTGCCTCGATGACGAGCGAGCCGTCGTCGGCGAAGTCGACATCCGTGCTCGCGACGAGGAGCGCCGCCGGGTCGGCCGACGCCCCGAGACAGCCGGCGAGGCCGAGGAGGCCGGCGGCGCCCGCGCCGCGCGCGAGGAACGTCCGGCGATCCATACTGTCCCCGTCGGTCCCGCGTGTCTTTTATCCGCCGGTCGCCAACGCCGGAACGTGCTCACGAAGGACCTCCTGCGGGTCTCGCGCGCCGGCGGCGGCTACCGGCCGCGCTTCGCCGACGACGGCGACGCGGCGATCGCCGGGCGCGTCCTCGACGCCCATCGCGACGCCGTCGGCGACGACCGGCGGACGCTGACGGCGGCGCTCACCGCGCTCGAACGCGAGGCCCCGGACTTCAAGCTCGTTCGCGGGTTCGCGAAGCTCGCCGAGCGCGACGGGACCTTCGCGGTCCGCGCGCCCCTCGACCCGCAGACGGCCCGCCGCGTCGCGTTCGCCGCCGCGGATGACGTCGGCGTCGTCACCGAGACCGAACGCGACGACGCGCTCGCCGACGCCGCCGCGCGCCTCGACGCGACGCCGGACGACGTGGCGACGAGCCTCCACGCGGATCGCGAGTCGCGCGAGGTCCTGACGAAGTTCGATCCGCGCTGGTCCCCCGAGGCGCTCGTCGCCCAGTACAACCTCTCGTTGGCGCAGACCGCGCTCTTCGACGCCACGGAGGTCCGCGTCCGCACGGACGATCCGCGCTCGCTCGTCCTCGCGATCAAGCGGCTCGGCCTCCTCTACGAGGTGCGCGAGATCGAGGGCGAACTCGGCCGCGAGGTCGTCCTCACCGGCCCGGACGCGCTCTTCCGCCGGACGCGACGGTACGGCACGCGCTTCGCGCGCGTCCTCCGCGCCGTCGTCGAGCGCGAGGACTGGCGCCTCGAAGCCACGATCGACGATCGGGGCACCGAGCGGACGCTGACCCTCAGCGACGCCGATCCGCTGCGCGTCCCCGACGCCGAACCCGTGACCGACGTCTCCTACGACAGCGGCGTCGAGCGCGAGTTCGCGACGCGCTTCGCCGCGCTCGATCTCGACTGGGACCTCGTCCGCGAACCCGACCTCCTCGCCGCCGGCGAGCACCTGATGGTCCCCGACTTCGCCTTCGATTACCGGTACGCCGACTTTCGGGTGTACTTCGAGATCATGGGCTTCTGGACGCCCGAGTACGTCGAGAAGAAGCTCGCACAGCTGGCGGAAACGGACGTCGAACTCCTCGTCGCGGTCGACGAGTCGCTCGGCGTCGGCGAGGAGATCGAGACGCGCGACCACCGCGCGATCCCCTACGCGGGCTCCGTGCGCGTGAAGGACGTCGTGGACGTCCTCCGCGAGTTCGAGGCGGACTTGGAGGCGGACGCGAGCGAGGGACTCCCCGCCGAACTCGTCCCCGACGCGGACGTCGTGGCGCTGGACGACCTCGCCGTGACGCACGGCGTATCGGTCGACGTCGTCGAGGAGCGCGCGTTCCCCGAGCACCGACTGGTGGGACGAACGCTCGTCCGACCCGCGGTGCTCGACGCCCTCCGAGACGAGATCGAGGCGGGGATGGCGCTCGACGACGCCGAGGCGAGAGTTGAAGAGCGCGGGCTGACGGAGACGAGCGCGGTGCTCGCCGAACTCGGATACCGCGTCGAGTGGGAGGGTCTCGGTGGCGGCGTGCTGCGGGAGAAAGCTTAAAACTCGCGGCGGCGGCCTTCGGGATCATCGAGCGGAGTTCGCCGTGGAGGTAGAGACCGACGCCGAGGGGTTCGCGCCGGTCTTCGAGTTCGTGCGCGGCGATCAGGTAGCCCCAGTCGCCGTCCCACTCGATCTCCCGATCCTCGCCGGCGACGAACGCCGCGGCCTCCTCGCGCGAGAGGTCGATCACGTTCTTCGTGGCGTGTCGGCCGAAGCGCTGGGCGGCGTTCGTCGTCGGCTTCCAGTGCTCCTGTCGCGTGCGGAGGAAGGTCATTCCGAGCGACTCGACTTCGAGACCGTCCGGGACGTCGCTCGCCGCGATCCAGAGCTTCCCCGCGCCCTTCTCCCAGAAGGTGTAGGGTTCGAGCACCGCGCGGGGGACGCCGAAACGCTCCTCCCAGTAGTCGAGGACGGCCTCGCGGGACGGACGGCCCTCGACGTCGCGTTCGGTCTCGGTCGCGGGCAGGCGCTCGAAGCGGTGGCTGACGTTCCCGCTCATCGCGCCACCTCCAGTTTCGCGCAGAAGAACCCCCCCGTGTCGTTCTGGTGGGGGTAGAAGCGCTTGGTCTTCGCGAGCGCGTCGTCGTACGTCTCGCCGTCCCACGCCGTGAGACCGGGCGAGGAGTCGAGGGCGACCTCGAACTCGCGGAGTTCGACGGGTTCGTCGTCGAGGACGCGATCGACGACGCCCTCGTTCTCCTCGGGGGCGAACGTGCACGTCGAGTAGACGACCGTCCCGCCGTCGCGAGTGAGGCTGATCGCGCGCCGGAGGATGTCCGCCTGCAGCGCCGCGATGTTCAGGCTGGCCTCGCGGCCGACGGTGTCGAGGGCGTCCGCGTTCTTCCGGATCGTCCCCTCGCAGGTGCAGGGGACGTCCGCGAGCACGGCGTCGAAGGCGTCGATACCGAATCCCTCCGTGGTGAAACGGCGGGCGTCGTCGTTCGTCACGGCGACGCACGTCGCGCCGAGGCGTTCGGCGTTCGAGCGCAGCGCCGAGAGGCGCCCGAGGTTGTCGTCGTTCGCCACGAGCAGGCCCGTATCGTCGAGGAGATCGGCGAGCTGCGTCGTCTTCGAGCCGGGCGCGGCGCAGGTGTCCCACACCGCGTCGCCCGGCTCCGGATCGAGGACGGCCGCCGGGATCGCCGAGACCTCCTCCTGTCCGTGGATCCAGCCGTGAAAGTACGGCCACGTGTTGCCCGGCTTGGCCGCGTCGACCTCGAGGACCGAGTCGTTCCACTCGCGGCGCGTCACGGCCACGCCCTCGGTCTCCAGCGCCGCGACCGCGCGCTCCGGTTCCGTCTTGATCCCGTTGACTCGGACGACGGAGGGGAGCGGGCGCGCGACGGCCTCGCGGAACGCGTCGTAGTCGTCGATGATCGGCTCGTAGCGTTCGAGCGCGTCCATTCGTGTCCGTCCACTCGCGTCCGCGGGGCTTGGGGGTTGCGTTCTCGGGGCCGCGGCGATCCCGCCCCCGCACTTATCCCCCTCGCGCGAGTCATCGGACCCATGGCATGCGTCAGAGAACGAGTCGAGTTCGACCTCGACGATCCCGTGCTCGTCGAGGGGCTGCCGGGCGTCGGTCTCGTCGGGAAGATCGCCACCGACCACCTCGTCGACCAGTTCGACATGACGTACGTCGGCAGCGTCGACTGCGAGGGGCTGCCCGAGGTCGCCGTCTACGACGAGGACGACTACACCGCGCGGCCGCCCGTCCGCATCTACGCCGACGAGGAGCGCGACCTGCTCGCCCTACAGGCCGACATCCCCGTCAACCGCGTCGCCGCCGCCGAGTTCGCCGAGTGCGTCACCGACTGGGTGACCGACGTCGGGGCGACGCCCCTCTACCTCAGCGGCTTCCCCACGCAGGAGGACGACCCGAGCCACGTCCCCGAGGTGTTCGGCGTCGCGACCGGGAGCGGCGCCGAGATCCTCACCGAACACGGGATCGACACGCCGCCCGAGCAGGGCGTCGTCGGCGGTCCCACCGGCGCGCTCGTCAATCGCGCCGACACCGGCGACCTCGACGGCGTCTGCGTCGTCGTCGAGTCCGACCCGCAGTTCCCCGATCCCGCCGCCTCGAAGCAGCTCCTCGATAAGGGCATCGGACCCATCGCCGACATCACCATCGACACCGACACCCTCGTCGAACAGGCCGAGGAGATCCGCGAGCAGAAAGAGCAGCTCGCAGAGCGGATGCAGCAGGCCAGCGAGGAGGAGTCGAGTCAGGCCCAGCCGATGCGGATGTTCGAGTGAACACGCCGTCGTAGGGGGCGGCGACTCGTCGGGGGCGCTCGCGATCGCCGCCCGCGCCCCGCGACGTCGCATCGGTCTCACCCGACCGCATTCCACGGCACCTCACCGGTCTCGTCCGGTCGCGTCCGCGCGGGCGAGCGCGTGGGAGAACTGGGTCGCGAAGCGCTCGCCCGCGCCGACGTCGAACGTGAGCGAGACGTCGAGCGCGTCGAAGTCGAGCCGCAGGACGACGTATTCGGCGCCGCCGATCTCGCGGACGTCGAAGTGCCACGTCACCGCATCGAGCCGGTGGCCGCCACGTATCTCACCCGTGCAGGCATCGACAGTCATCTCGCTGGATCGAGGGGGACGGGGATGTCATCGCACACTCCGCGGAGGCGTCGTTCGAGCACGGGCGAGCGTTGCGCCCCGATGGCACTTGTACCCGCGCGCCGGCGCGGGGCGGGCGTTCCTCGCCGCGATGACTCACCACTGCAACCCCCGCGACCTTTTGCAGCGCTCGGCGCGCTCCGCGCGCCGTCGCTTGCAAAAGCTCGACCAAAAGCCGTCGTCGGGGGCTTTGCCCCCTCCTCGGCCTCGCGCCCTCGGCGCGAGTGAACCGCGCGACCACCGGGCTCTTCGAGCCGCTCGTCGCGCGGACGGTAGCCGCGTCGTTTGGTTCGACAGCTATCGGCGTGGAACAGATGTTCAAAAGTCCTACCTATTTCGAGAAGTTCCGGTAGAGGGCGAGAACAACGGCGATCACAGCGATGAGCAGGCCAATTCCTGACGATATTCCTCCGTTACCCGAACTGAACCGCCAGCCAAACACGAAATAACCGAGAAAACCGATGATGGCAGCGGCGACGCCTATCGCCCAGCCGATTTTCGTCCCTGACCGGGGTCCCCTGACCATACGGAGCACGTTACCTTCTCATCGTTAAACCCCTTGTCTGACGCACACGATTCGGTCACTGACTGTACTGAACAATTCATGCGGGATCATTCGCGCGACGAGCGGTCCGTTAGGACCCGGTAGTCGCGCGGTTCACTCGCGCGAAGCGCGAGGCGCGAAGACCCCCGAAGGGGGTCTGATGCGCTTTTGGTCGAGCTTTTGCCAGCGCGCGAAGCGCGCGCAGCAAAAGGTCGGGTTACAGCGTCTCGTCGAGGATCAGCCGGGTCTTCGTCGTCGTTACGTCGTCGAGTTCGCGCGTTTTGGTGATGAGTTCGTTGACGCGACCGGTGTTCTTCGCGTCGACGACGACGACGATGTCGAGTTCCCCGGAGACCTGCCAGACGAAGTCGACTTCGGGCCACTCGGCGATCTGGTCGCCGACGGCGTGGGTGTCGACGTCGACTGCGACGTCGACTTCGATCATGGCCTTGACGTTGCCCGTGCTGGTGGAGACGGTGAATCGCTCGATGATCCCCTCCTCTTGCAGGCGCTCGACGCGGTTGCGGATGGTGCCCTCGCTGACGCCGAGTTCGTCGCCGATCTCGGTGTAGGGCGTTCTGGCGTCCCGTCGGAGGACGTCCAGAATCTGGCGGTCGAGGTCGTCCATACGCACGAGAGGGAGCGGCGAACGAAAGGGGTTACGAAATTCGTAATCACGCTACGAAAGCAAGGCTTATAGTCGGTAAGTCCGTTCGTTTCTCGTAATGTCGGACGCCTACCTCGCCCTCGAAACGGGGGACGTAGTCGAAGCGCGCGCACGCGCCCCGGGTGCGGCCCGGGGCGAACTCGTGTTCACGACCGCCTACACCGGGTACGAGGAGAGCCTCACCGACCCCTCCTACGAGGCGCAGGTGCTCACGTTCTCCTACCCGCTCATCGGCAACTACGGCGTCCGAGAGGAGCGCTTCGAGTCCGAGCGCGTCCACCCCTACGCCGTCGTCGCGCGCGAGATGACGGACGACGTCGCCGAGTGGCTCGACGCCGAGGGCGTCCCCGCCGTCGACCACGTCGACACCCGCGACCTCGTGACGGACATCCGCGACGGCGGCGCGATGAAGGTCGGGATCTCCGCCGGCGATGAGGCCTCGCCCGAGGAGGCGAAAGCCCAACTCGACTCCTGCCCGCACATGAGCGATCTCACGGACATCGGCGCGGACGTCAGCGTCGAGGAGCCGATCCACTACGAGGGGTCGGGCGCGCGTGTCGCGCTCATCGACTGTGGTGCGAAGGGATCGATCGTCGAGTCGCTCACCGCGCGCAACGCCGACGTCCACGTCCTCCCGTACGACGCCACGGCCGACGACGTCGAGGCGCTCGACCCGGACGTCCTCTTCATCTCGAACGGTCCCGGCGACCCCGCGAACTTCGAGGCCGCCCAAGCGCTCGTCGAGCACTTCACGGGCGAGCTCCCGATCGCCGGCATCTGTCTCGGCCAGCAGGTCGTCGCGCGCGCCCTCGGCGGCACCACGGAGAAGATGGACTTCGGCCACCGCGGCGTCAATCAGCCCGTCCTCGACCACGACACCGGCCGCGTCGTCATGACGACGCAGAACCACGGCTACACCGTCGACGAGCCCGGCGACCTCACCGTCACGCAGGTGAACGTCAACGACGACACCCCCGAGGGTCTCGACAGCGCGGAGTACGGCATCCTGACGCGCCAGTACCACCCCGAGGCGAACCCCGGCCCGCACGACACCCTCGACTTCTTCGACGAGGTCCTCGAACTCGCCGAGGGCCGCACGGTCACGGCGTAAGTCGGATCATCGACGCCCGGTCTCTCGCTCGTTCTCCCTATCGATCTCGCTCCTCCTCGCGTTCGTTCTCTCGGCCCCGCCCTCACTACACGTCTCGCAGGTCGTCCACCGCCTCCGCCCGGATCGCCGCGGCCGCGGCCTCGTCCGCGCGCTTCACGATCTCGGCTTCGAGGAACGCCGGGTCGACGGGCGTCCGGTCGGTGTGGCTCAGGACGACGTGCGCGTACGCGGCGGGGAGACCGGCGGTCGCGACCGCGTGGACGCCGTAGTACGGGTGCCCGAGGAGGTCGCCGATCGGCGTCTCCGCGTGGCCGTCGAACTCGTAGAGCTTGCTGACGTCGTGGACGAGCGCCGCGGCGACGACGAGGTCGCGGTCGACGTCGGCGTCACGCGTCGCGGCGAGCGAGTCCGCGAGCGCGAGCGCGCCGCGCGTGACGTCGCGGACGTGCCCGACGAGGTACTCGTCCTCGATGTCGTGCTCGCGCTGCGCGGGCGGGAACCACGGGACTGCGTCGAGATCGTCCATTCCCGTCTCCTCCATCGCGGTCGCCCACGCGGCGACGACGCGCGCGCGGAGGTCGTCGTCGGCGATCTCGGAGAGTTCCGGAAACGCGTCCGTGACGGCGGCGGTCGTGTCCATACCGCCCCCGAGGTGGGGGAGGAAGGTGTAGCTACTGCCCGCTCCTCACTCGCCGCCCCACGTCGCGTTCGTGATGGGGCGCGAGCTGACGGAGGCGACGTCGAGGTCCTCGTCGCGGTGCGCGAGGGCTTCGAGGCTCGCCTCGGCGCTCGCGAGCGTCGAGACGTAGGAGAGGTCCTCCTCGATGGCGGTCTGGAGCGCGTCGACGTCGGCGCCGACGTAGAGGTCGATCTCGTTCTCGCGGATGGCCGCCGGCACGTCGTCGAACGACTGGACGTCGTAGTAGTCGGCGAAGCCTCGACGTCGAAGTCGACGACGGCGACGCCGCCCTCGGGGAGCGGGTTGCCGGCGGCGGACTGGGCCTTCTCGTAGGCCTTCCCGAAGGTCCGCGCGGTCCCCATGACCTCGCCCGTGGACTTCATCTCGGGACCGAGACGGGGGTCGGCACCCTCGAAGCGGTCGAACGGCAGGACGACCTCTTTGACGCTGAACTGCTCGGGGACGCCCTCCTCGACGCCGAGGTCGGCGAGCGACTCGCCGGCCATGACCTTCGCGGCGAGCTTCGCGATCGGCACGCCCGTCGCCTTCGAGACGAACGGCACGGTGCGCGAGGAACGCGGGTTCGCTTCGAGGACGTAGACCTCGCCGTCCTTCACGGCGAGCTGGACGTTGAGCAGGCCGACGGTTTCGAGCGCGGTCGCGATCTCCTCGACGACCTCGCGGACGCGGGCGAGCGTGTCGTCGTCGAGATTGCGCGGCGGGATGACGCAGGCGGAGTCACCCGAGTGAACGCCGGCGGCCTCGACGTGCTCCATCACGCCGCCGATGAGAGCGTCCTCGCCGTCCGAGACGGCGTCGACGTCGAGTTCGACGGCGTCGGCGAGGAACTCGTCGACGAGGATCGGTTTGTC
This sequence comes from Halarchaeum acidiphilum MH1-52-1, assembly GCF_000474235.1. GTDB lineage: Archaea > Halobacteriota > Halobacteria > Halobacteriales > Halobacteriaceae > Halarchaeum > Halarchaeum acidiphilum. Next base: position 30,796 of record NZ_BATA01000008.1, on the reverse strand, counting down.
GGGGGCGACCCGGACGGCCTCCTCGATGTACTCCGCGAGCTCGTCGTCGTCGTGGACGACGTCCATCGCGCGCCCACCGAGGACGTAGGACGGCCGGACGAGCACGGGATACCCGAGATCGTGCGCGAGGTCGAGCGCCTCCGCCTTGCTCGTCGCCGTGCCCCCGTCGGGCTGGCTGATCCCGAGGTCGTCCATCAGGACGTTGAACCGATCGCGGTCCTCCGCGAGGTCCATCGCCTCGACGCTCGTGCCGAGGATTTTTGCACTTAGTCCGCGGCGATCGATCTCGGCTTCGAGCTCGTCCGCGACGTTCACGGACGTCTGGCCGCCGAACTGGACCATCACGCCGTCGGCGCCCGTGGCCTCGACGACGTCCGCGACCTCCTCGGCCGTGATCGGCTCGAAGAAGAGGCCGTCAGAGGTGTCGTAGTCCGTCGAGACGGTCTCGGGGTTGTTGTTGACGACGTGGGCCTCGATTCCCTCCTCGCGGAGGGCGCGCACGGCGTGAACGGAGCAGTAGTCGAACTCGACGCCCTGCCCGATGCGGATGGGACCGCCGCCGACGACGACGACGGAATCGGTGTCGTGATCGACGCGGAGTTCGCCGCCCGCGGCCTCGCCCTCGAAGGGCCCGCTGAACCACTCGGGAGCGCGCGCGGAGTAGTAGTACGGCGTCTGGGCTTCGAACTCGCCCGCGCAGGTGTCGACCTGCTTGTAGGTGCGCCCGGGGACGTCGTCTTCGACCTCGGCGACGCTCACGCCCGCGCCGTCGGGGCGCGCCTCGGGTTCGTCCGCGGACGCCTCGGCGTCGACGTCCGACGGCAGCCACGACGGGTGCGTGTCGTCGAACGCGCCGCCCGCGAGCGCCGTGATCTCGTGGTTCGTGAAGCCCTCGATGGCGGCGTCGGTGAACTCGCCGTCCTTCGCGCCGTCGGCGGCGTCGGCGATCCGTGCGAAGCGCTCGACGTACCACTCCTCGATGCCGGTCAGATCGACGACCTCCTCGACCGTGAAGCCGCGATCGAACGCCTCGAAGATCGCGTAGGGGCGATCGGGACTCGGGCGCGCGACGTACGTCTCGGCGAGTTCGTCGTCGGAGAGCGCCGCCCACTCGACGTCGGGGTCGTACTCGCTGGAGCGCATCGCCTTCAGCAGCGACTCCTCGAAGGTGCGCCCGATCGCCATCGCCTCGCCCGTCGACTTCATCGCGGTGCCGAGCGTGAAGTCGACGTTGTCGAACTTGTCCTTGGGCCAGCGCGGCACCTTCGTGACGACGTAGTCGATCGCCGGCTCGAACGCGGCGGTCGTCTCGCCCGTGATCTCGTTCGTGATCTCGTGGAGGCGCTTGCCGAGCGCGACCTTCGCCGTGACGCGCGCGATCGGATAGCCGGTCGCCTTCGAGGCGAGCGCGGAGGAGCGAGAGACGCGGGGGTTCACCTCGACGACGCGGTATTCGCCGCCGGGCGTGCCGTCGTCGCGCCACGCGAACTGGATGTTACACCCGCCTTCGATCCCGAGGTCGCGGATGACCTCCAGCGCGGCGTCGCGCATCTCCTGATGGCCGTCGTCCGGGATGACCTGCGACGGCGTGACGACCGTGGACTCCCCGGTGTGGATGCCCATCGGGTCGATGTTCTCCATGTTGCAGATGATGACGGTGGAGTCGCCGGCGTCGCGCATCACCTCGTATTCGAGTTCGACCCAGCCGGCGATGGACTCGGTGATGAGCACCTCATCGTTGCGAGAGAGGCGCAGACCCTTGCGGACGCGCTCTTTGAGGACCTCCATGTCCTCGACGACGCCGGAGCCGGAGCCACCGAGGGTGTAGGTCGTCCGCATGATGACCGGAAGCCCGCCGACCTCCGCGACGGCGTCCTCGACGCGTTCGCCGAGCGCGTCGGCGTCGAGTTCCTGCACGCTCTCGCCCTCGTCGAGCGAGATGGTTGTCGAGCGCGCGACGGGCTGGTCGAGTTCGTGCATCCGCTGGCGGAAGAGTTCGCGGTCCTCCGTCGCGTAGATGGTGTCGAGCGGCGTGCCCATGATGTCGACGTCGTACTCGTCGAGCACGCCCTCCTCGGCGAGTTCGGCGGTAACGTTCAGCCCCGTCTGGCCGCCGAGACCGGCGATCACGCCGTCGGGATTCTCCGCCGCGATGACCTCCGCGATGGCGTCGGTGGTGATGGGTTCGATGTAGACCTCGTCCGCCATCTCGGGGTCCGTCATGATGGTGGCGGGGTTGGAGTTGACGAGGACGACTCGGGCGCCCTCCTCCTGCAGGGCGCGACACGCCTGCGCGCCGGAGTAGTCGAACTCTGCCGCCTGTCCGATCTGTATCGGGCCGCTCCCGATGAGGAGGACGGTCCGGTCGTCACTCATGTGTGGGTGACACGAGTGCGTACATCGTAATAAGCGAAACGAAACGGTTCAAATCTCGTAACCGGATTACGAAAATCGTAATCAGGGGCAGCCCGTGCGACGCGAAGGGCAGCGACGTCGTTTCACGCCTTCGTGCGCGTCACGCGGGCGAGTCGTACTCGTCGCGCCAGTCGCGCTCGCGTCTGTACAGGTCGACGAACTCGCTCACGTCGAAGTCGAGCATCTGCTCTTCGAAGGCGCCCTGCGCGCCGTCGTCGCGCGCGTGACTCACCGCGTGCTCCATCAACTCGACGACGAGTTCGACGACGTGCTCGTGGAGCGTCCGGGCGTCGAAGCTCGACACCCACAGCATCGCGTAGCCGACGCGGCCGTCGTCAGTCGCGTCGACGGCGACGATCTCGTCCGGGAACTCCTCCATGACGCTCCCCATCAGGTGCGGGGTGCCGAACTCCTCGAAGGCGTCGTCTTCCCCCACGGACACCGTCTCGCGGAGGACCTCGACGACGCCCTCCGGGACGAAGCGCGACGGCGGATGCATGTCCATCACGATAGCGTGGCGCTCGCCGCACGCGCACTCGTACTCGCGCATCCCGAGGTCGAACGCGGAGCGGTGGACGGTCTCGCCGCAGGGGAGCGCGACGGTGCCGTCGTCCGCCTCCGCGTCCGCCTCATCGCCGCCACCGCCGCCACCGGCGTCGGGCACGCGCGGTCCCGTGTCCGTCATGCTACGGCCAGTCGTCGCGCTCGGGTTCGCCGGCCGCCGCGGTGCTCTCCTCGGGATCGCCGAGTTCCCACCCGGCCGCGTCGGCGGCGTCCTCGACGTGGAGGAACTCCCACCCCGTCTCGGCGGCGAGCGCCTCGTCGTCCGAATCAGTGCCGACGAAGACGTGCCGGTCCGTGTCGAACTGGCTCTTGACGTTCTCCAGACTCTCGTCTTTGTCCTTCGGCCCGGAGAAGAAGTCCTGTCTGATGCGGCGCTTGCGGGTGAAGTTCGTGACGACGTACGTCGGTTCGTCGCTCACGACGCCGACGTACTCCGTCCACTGCCGGGCGTCCGCGAACGCCGTTCCGGGCTTCGCGAGTCGCTTGAGCGCGGACAGCTCGAAGGCGAGCGTCATGTCCGTGCTCCCGCCGCTCATGCTCATGGGTACACAGTGGGCCGCTCGCGTGGAAAACGGCTTCGGTCGGAGCGATTCCGGGGCGCAACACAGCGGGGGCGATACGATTCTGAGGGCGGAGTGGCCGCTGCTGGTCGTGACGCCCGGTCCCACCGTACGCTACTCGGCGGTCGGTTCGGCGGCGATGAGAAGAGCGAGTCGACCGGTGTCTGTGGCGCGGCGCGTCGCGGAGCCGAACCGGGAAATCGGCGTTCGGTGCCGCTATCCGATCACAGGTCGGCGTCGAGCTCGTCGAGTTCGAAGTTCTGCTGGAGGAGGACGTCGGACTGATCGGCGACGTCGGTCTCGGCGCGGATGAGCTGCTTGTACTTCGACTGCGGGGCGAGATCGCCGATGAGGACGCCGCCGATGAGCTTCCCGTCCTCGAAGGCGAGACGCCGCCACTCCGTCTCCGAATACGTCCGCTCGACGTGCTCGTCCCCGTCCGTCGGGAACCCGAAGGAGAGGAACGGGAAGTCGAAGTGGGTGATGGAGTACGAGGAGACCCAGCGGAACGCATCGACGTCGGAGTCGACGTCGTCCGCGGCCATCGCGTGGCCGGCGACGGAGCCTTGCTGTTTCGCGGACCCCCACGAGCCGTTCTGGGCGTGCGTGCCGCGGATGGTGTCGTAGAAGCGCGTGATATCGCCCGCCGCGTAGACGTCCTCGGCGTCGGTCCGCATGTACTCGTCGACGACGATGCCGTCGTCGATCTCGACGTCGGTGTCTTGGAGGAACTCGGCGTTGAAGTTCAGGCCGATCGCGATGCCGACGAAATCCGACTCGTAGCGCTCGCCGTCGCCGCCGATCGTGGCGACGACGCGTCCCTCGTCGTCCGTCTCGAAGCCCGACGCGCCGGACTCGAAGACCGGCTCGACGCCCTTCTCCGCGAGCGCGTCGTGGATGATCTCGGCGCCCGCCTCGCTGAGCGCGTAGCGCCACCAGCGGTTGCCGCGCATCAGGTACTTCGCGTCGATCCCCTGCCCGGCGCAGATGGCCGCGAGGTCGATCCCGAGCAGGCCCGCGCCGACGATGACGCCGGAGCCGGCACCCTCCGCGTGCTCGCGGATCCGGCGGGCGTCCTCGAACGTCCAGAAGTGGTGGATGCCGTCCGCGTCGGAGTTCTCGACGGGCAACTGGGTCGGCGTCCCGCCCGTCGCGACGAGCAGTTTGTCGTAGTCGAGGTCGTCGCCCTCGTGGGTGTGGACGACGTGCGCGTCCGTATCGACGCCCGTGACGAGCGTGTTCAACTGGAGCGTGATGTCGCGCTCGGCGTACCACTCCTCGTCGTGGATCGAGATGGGCGCCTCCGGGAGCTTCCCCTTCGCGAACTCCTTGATCAGAATGCGATTGTAGAGGGCTTCACCCTCGTCGGTGACGACGGTGACGTCGGCGTCGGGCGCGCGCTCGCGGATCGTCTCCGCCGCGGAACTCCCCGCGACCCCGTCGCCGATGATCACGAACGACTCGCTCATATTCGGCACTGTGCGTTCCGGGTTAAAGTCGATTGCTATCCGTCCACGCTTCCGGCACACATTGCCGAAGTGCAACACGGCAGCGCGAAACAGGGGTGAATCTTTGTACGTCGCACCCCATGCGTTGGACATGAAGCTCCGACAGAACGTCAGCCACTTCGCGGCCCGCAAGGCGCTGGAGCTACCGGGGGTCGGCGATCTCGTCCACGAGAAGCTCGTCGACATTCACGTCTCCGTCTTCAGCGGATGGGCGGACCCGGAGTACCGCGAGGAGCGCATCCCACACCTCGAGGCGTTCTTCGACGCCAGCACCGAGATGTACCTCACCGCCCTACAAGAGGGGTGCGACGAGGCGACGGCGCGCGAGATCACGCACATCGTCGGCACGTTCGACTTCTACGATCACGGCTGGGCGGAGATGATGGAGTTCCCGCCCGCGGAGGTCGACGCCCACTACGAGCGCCACCGCGACTTCTTCGAGCGCCACGGGATCACCGTCGAGGACCCGCTCGGCGAGTTCGCACCCGCGGACGGTCTCCCCGCCGCCACCGCGACGCCCGAGCGTCTCGAAGACGGCGACTTCCCGCACGCGACCGGCGGCTTCGCGGACGACGTCTACGTCGAGGACGGTGACGGCGAGACGACGCGCGGGAGTCAGGACGCGCCGAACGACGTCGACGTCAACGACGCTCCCGGCGCGAAATAGCCGTCAGCGATCCTCGACGATCCGGTCCGCGACCTCGTAGCCCGCGACGATCCCGCCGTTCAGCGACCGCTCGGGGTACTGCGCCTCGCTCGCCATCCCCGCGTAGTAGACGCCGGGCGCGACGTCGTCCGCGAGGTCGTACGGCACCACCAAGTCGAGATAGCCGCGCTCGTAGATCGGCGCTGTCCGGGGGTTGCGCGCCGTCTTCACCCAGTTCACCGACTCGCGGTCGAACTCGGGGAACAGCGATTCGATCCCCTCGATCCACGTCTCTGCCACCGCCCCGTCGTCCATCCCCCAGACCGGATCGTCCGGGCTTTGGACGTACTTCGGAACGTAGAGGAGGTGTTCGCCGCCGTAGTGCGACTCGTCGATGAAGTTCGTGTGCTCGATCAGCGCCCCGAACGGCGCCTCGTCGGCGACGTTCAGCCAGTAGGTGTCCGTCAGCGACTCGTCCATCGAGATCACCGAGCAGACCGTCCCCTGAAACTCGACGTCGCACGCGTAGCCCGTGAGGTCTTCGAGGACGTTCGGCATCGCCGCGACGACGACCGAATCGACGTCGTGCGTCTCCACCACGCCGTCCGCGTCCTCCGTCGTCAGCGTCCGCACCCCGCTCTCGTCGTACGCGACGTCCGTCACGCGCGTGTTCGTCCGGACGGTGTCGCTCCCGACGTCGGCCAACAGTTCGTCGAGTAGCCGGCCGAAGCCGCCGCGCAGATAGCCGAGCGGCTCGCCCTTCAGCAGGTCGCGCTCGCCGCGGAACTTGATGCGCCCGAGGAGCCACGCCGCCGAGACGTCCTCCGCGCGCTCGCCGAACTTCGCCTCCAAGAGTGGCTCGAAGAACGTCTCGTAGACGTTCCGCGTCGTGTGCTCGATGCAGAACTCCCTGACGGGCACGTCCTCGAAGTCCCGGAGGTCCTCGTACGTGTCGAACGACGGGATCCCACCGCGCACGTCGACGTCGAGGACGAGCATCCCCAGCCGGAAGGTGTCGTAGAGGTTCCAGTAGGGGAACGCGAGGATCTCCCACGGCTTGTCCATCGGGTGGACCGTCCCGTCGATGTAGTAGGCGTTCTTCCCGATCGGCCACGTCAAGTCGTCGCCGAGACCGAGTTCCTCGATCAACGCGACGATCGTCTCCTCGGAACCCGAGAGGTGGTGGTAGAACTTCTCCAATCGATCGCCCGCCGTCTCGTACGTCGCCGCGAGACCGCCAACCTGCTCCGACGCCTCGAACACCGTCACCTCGCGGCCCGCGGCCTGCAACCGCCGCGCCGCCGCCAGCCCCGCGATACCGCCGCCGACGATTCCGATCATGGCACAGGATGCGACGGCGCGGCGGGTTAGTGTTGCGAAACGGCCTTTTGCAGCGCTCGCTTCGCTCGCTGGCAAAAGCTCGACCAAAAGCCGTCGTCGAGTGCTACGCACCCCCCTCGGCCTCGCCTCCGGCGAGGGAACCGGCGACCTACCGACCTCTTCGAGCCTCTCGGTCGCCGGACGCTAGCTCCGTGATTTGATCACCTCTCGGTCTCTATCGAACGTCAGCGGGACGGTCGGTGGGGGCAGCGCAGTCGCGCCGGTGGCGTGAGTGACACCGAGCGCGTCGCGTTCGGCCGTTCCCTCTCGCGGGACGCGTCACTCGCGTGGACCGTGTTTTTGCGCGGTGAGGGATACCGTAGGCGCCCCCTCCGTGGAAAAACATGGTTCGCTAGCCTTTTCCACCCCCGCATGGTACGAGCGCGCATGCTTACGGTCCGCGCCCCCGCGACGAGTGCGAACCTCGGGAGCGGGTTCGACGTGTTCGGCGTCGCGCTCGACCGGCCCGCCGACGTCGTCAGCGTCGAACGGGCCGACGAGACCACGATCGAGGTGTCGGGCGCGGGCGCGCAGTACATCCCGGAGGACCCCGCGAAGAACACGGCGGGCGTCGTCGCCGCCGAACTCGACGCCCCGGCACGCATCCGGATCGACAAGGGCGTCCGTCCCTCCTCAGGACTCGGCTCCAGCGCCGCGTCCGCGGCCGCGGCCGCCGTCGCGCTCGACGCGCTCTACGAGCGCGGGCTGACGGGCGAGGAACTCGTCCGCGTCGCCGCGGAGGGCGAGGCCGCGGTCTCCGGCGAGGCGCACGCGGACAACGTCGCGCCGTCGATCCTCGGGGGGTTCACGGTCGTCCGCGACGACGGCGTGCTCAGCATCGATGCGGAGGTGCCGCTCGTCGCCTGCCTCCCGGAGATCGTCGTCTCGACGCGCGACGCGCGCGGCGTCGTCCCCGACTCCACGAGCATGGACGACGTCGTCCACACCGTCGGGAGCGCCGCGACGCTCACCGCGGGGATGCAGCGCGACGACCCGACGCTCGTCGGGCGCGGGATGGACGAGCACGTCGTGACGCCGGCCCGCGCGGCGCTCATCGACGGCTACGACGACGTCGTCGCGGCCGCCGAGGCCGCGGGCGCGACGGGCGTGACGGTCAGCGGCGCCGGGCCGGCGATCCTCGCCGCCTGCTACCCCGCCCGTCAGCGCGCCGTCGCGTCCGCGATGGTCGAGGCCTTCGAGAACGCCGGCGTCGACGCGCGAGCGTACCGCTCGTCAGTCGGGAGCGGCGCGGTGATCGTCGAAAAATAACGTCGCGGGCGGGGCGTTAGAGCCGTTCGACGATGGCGCCCGTCACGTCTTCGGTGCCGGCGTCGCCACCGAGGTCCGGCGTCCGCGGGCCGTGCGCGAGGACGCCCTCGACGGCGTCCCGAACGGTCTGCGCTTCTTCGTCGTAATCGAGGTAGTCGAGCAGCATCGCGGCCGAGAGGACGGTCGCGCAGGGGTTCGCGACGCCCTGCCCGGCGATGTCCGGCGCGGTGCCGTGGACCGGCTCGAAGAGCGCGCGCTCCTCGCCGATGTTCGCGGACGGCAGGAGTCCGAGACCACCCACGAGGCCGGCGGCGAGGTCGGAGAGCACGTCGCCCGCGAGGTTCGGGCAGACGACGACCTCGTACTCCTCGGGGCGCAGACAGAGATGCATCGCGAGCGCGTCCATCAGCGCCGTCTCCGTCTCGACGCCGCGCTCCTCGGCGACCGCCTGCACCGTATCGCGGAAGAGACCGTCCGATTCGCGCATCACGTTCGCTTTGTGCGCGACGGTGAAGCCCTCGGGGGCGAACTCGCAGGCGTACTCGGCGAGGCGCGCGCTCGCGGACTTCGAGACGACGCGCGTCAGCGTCGTGACGTCGTCAGTGAGCCGCGACTCGTGACCGGCGTAGACGCCCTCGGTGTTCTCCCGGAGGAAGACGACGTCCATGTCGGGCTTGAGCGCGTCCACGCCCGGGTAGGTGCGCGCGGGCCGAACGTTGACGAAGGAGTCCACGGCATCCCGAAGCGGGAGGATGACGTCCGCGGCGCTCTCGCCGGCCGCGCCGAACAGCGTCGCGTCGGCGCTCGCGGCGAGGCCGCGCGTCTCCTCCGGGAGCGGGTCACCGCCCTCCGCGGCGACGTGATCGCCCGCGGGGGCCTCGACGAACTCGAAGTCGACGCCCGTGGCTTGCAGGACGTCCACCGCGGCGGGGACGACCTCCTGCCCGATGCCGTCGCCGGGGATGACGACGATCTCCTCAGTCATCGGTCTCGGTCCGGGGGAGCGATTCCGACTCGACGTACGGGAGCGATTCCGCGACGTCGCGCGTCGCGTCCGCGTTCGCCTCCATGAGCGCCGTCGTGTCCCAGACGCCCTCGACGAGCGCCTTGTGCTGGGCCTTATCGACGTTCGCGCTCATCTCCGTGTCGTCGTACTCGACGACCTCGCGCACGATGTCGACGTGGAGGTCCTCGTCGGGGTGGTCGTCCACCCACTGCTGTAAGGCGTTGATGGACTCGTGGTCGGCGGTGAGCGTCGGGATCCCGAGCGCGAGGCAGTTCCCCGCGAAGATCTCGGCGAACGACTCCCCGATGATGGCGTCGATCCCCCACCGCATCAGCGCCTGCGGGGCGTGCTCGCGCGAGGAGCCACAGCCGAAGTTCGAGTTCACCACGAGGACGTTCGCGCTCTGGTACCGATCCTCGTTGAACGGGTGGTCCTTCTCGTTGTCCTCGTCGTCGAAGCGCTGATCGAAGAAGGCGTACTCGCCGAGACCGTCGAAGGTGACGACCTTCATGAAGCGCGCGGGGATGATCTGGTCGGTGTCGATGTCGTTCCCGCGGATCGGGATCCCCGTCCCGGTCACCTCCTCGACGGTTTCGGCCGGTCCGTCAGCGAGGTCGCTCACGCGAGGTTCACCTCCTTCAGGTCGCGCACGTCAGTCACTTCCCCGGTGACGGCGGCGGCGGCGACCATCCGCGGGTTCATCAGGACGGTCCGGCCGTCCTTCGAACCCTGCCGCCCGATGAAGTTCCGATTCGAGGACGAGGCACACGCCTCGTCGCCCTCCAGTTGGTCGTCGTTCATCCCGAGACACATCGAACAGCCGGCGTCGCGCCAGTCGAAGCCGGCCTCGGTGAAGATCTGATCGAGACCTTCCTCCTCCGCGGCGGCCTTCACGCGCTGGCTGCCGGGGACGACGAACGCGCGCACGTCGTCGGCGACCTCGCGGCCCTCGACGACGCGTGCGGCGGCGCGCAGGTCGGGCAGCCGGGCGTTCGTACAGGAGCCGAGGAAGGCGACGTCGATCTCGTAGCCCGCCATCGTCTCACCGGGTTCGACGCGCATGTGGTCCTGTGCGCGCCGGGCGACGTCCGCGTCGCCCGACTCCATCTCCTCGGGGTCCGGAATCGGGTCCGTGATGCCGATGCCCTGCCCCGGCGTGGTGCCCCACGTGACGACCGGTTCGAGCTCGGAGCCGTCGATCGTGACGACGTCGTCGTACTCCGCATCGTCGTCCGTCTTGATGGACTCCCAGTACTCCTTGTGGCGCTCGAATTTTTCGGGGTCGTCCGCGTACGCGTCCGTCTCCGCGAGCCACTCGTACGTGGTCTCGTCGGGGTTGACGTAGCCGGCGCGCGCGCCGCCCTCGATGGACATGTTGCAGATGGACATTCTCCCCTCCATGCCGAGGTTCTCGATCGCCTCGCCGCCGTACTCGTAGACGTAGCCGACGCCGCCGTCCGTGCCGAGTCGGCGAATGATCTCGAGGATGACGTCCTTGGCCTCGACGCCGGGCCCGAGTTCGCCCTCGACCTCGATGCGCCGGACCTTCTGCTTCTCCATGGCGATACACTGCGTCGCGAGGACGTCGCGAATCTGCGAGGTGCCGATACCGAACGCGACGGCGCCGAACGCGCCGTGCGTCGCCGTGTGCGAATCGCCGCAGACGATGGTCTTGCCGGGCGTCGTGATGCCCTGCTCCGGCCCGATGACGTGGACGATACCCTGATCGCCCGTCGTCGGGTCGTCGAACTCGATGCCGGCCTCGCGGACGTTGTCCTCGAGTTCCTCCATCATCCGCTCGGCCGCGTCGTTCCCGAACGGTCGGGAGCGATCGCCCGTCGGGACGATGTGGTCGACGGTCGCGTGCGTCAGCTCCGGGTACGCGACGTCGATGTCGCGCTCCTGAAGCATCCCGAACGCCTGCGGACTCGTCACCTCGTGGATGAGGTGGAGACCGACGAACAGCTGGGTCTGGCCCGTCGGGAGCGTCGTGACGGTGTGTTCGTCCCAGACCGCATCGTAGAGCGTGCCCTCGCTCATTGACGTACCTCTGCGCGCTCCTGTTCGTCCTCGGTCTCCTCTTCGGCCCACTCGAAGAGTTCGCGGAGGCGCTCGCCGACCTCCTCGATCTCGTGGTTGCGCTCGCGCTCGTGGAGCTGATTGAACCGCGGCCGGTTGGCCTGATTCTCGGTGATCCACTCCTGCGCGAACTCGCCGTTCTGGACCTGCTCTAAGACCTCCTCCATGTTCTCGCGGGCGCCCTCGTCGACGACGACGTCACCGCGCGTGAGACCGCCGAACTCGGCCGTATCGGACACCGAGTCCCACATCTCGCCGAGTCCGCCCTCGTACATCAGATCGACGATGAGCTTCAGCTCGTTGAGGACCTCGAAGTACGCCATCTCGGGGCTGTAACCCGCATCGACCAGCACCTCGTACCCCTGCTTGACGAGGCTCGTGACGCCCCCGCAGAGGACGGCCTGCTCGCCGAAGAGGTCGGTCTCCGTCTCCTCCTTGAACGAGGTCTGAATGACGCCGGCGCGCGCGCAGCCGATGGCGCTCGCGTACGCGAGCGCCTCCTCCTTCGCCTCGCCCGTCTCGTCCTGATAGACGGCGACGAGACCGGGAGTGCCCTCTCCGGACTCGTACGTGCGGCGGACGATGTGGCCCGGGGACTTCGGCGCGACCATCGTCACGTCGATGCCGTCCTTCGGCTCGATCTGCCCGTAGTGGATGTTGAATCCGTGGGCGAACTGGAGCGTGTTGCCCGCTTCGAGTTCGTCCTCGATAGCGGCGTAGACGGCCGGCTGGACGGTGTCCGGAACGAGGACGCTCACGACGTCCGCCTCGGCGGCCGCCTCGACGGGCGTCGCGACGCGCAGTCCGTCCTCTTTCGCGGCCGCCCGGGACGCGGAGTCCTCGCGCAGGCCGACGACGACGTCGACGCCCGACTCGTGGAGGTTCTGGGCGTGCGCGTGGCCCTGACTCCCGTAGCCGAGCACCGCGACCGTCTTGTCCGCGATGTAGTCGGGGTTCGTGTCTTCTTCGTGATACACCGGTTGCGTGAATTCGTCGTCACTCATTGTTGTGGGTTTCGTGTGCCGTGAACTCCGTGCCGCCGGCGAGCGCGGCGGTGCCCGTGCGGGCGACCTCGCGCACGCCGAACCGTTCGAACGCCTCGACCGCGGCGTCGATCTCCGCTTCCGTGCCGGTCAGCTCGACCGTCACGACCTCCGGGCCGGCCTCGACGGCCTCGCCGCCGTACATCTCGGCGACGGCCGCGACGCCCGCGGGGTCGTCGTCGCCGACCTTGATGAGCGCGAGTTCGCGCTCTGTCGCGGCCTCGAGTTCGCGGACCGCGTGGACGGGGACGAGCTTGCGCAGTTGGCGCTTGGCCTGCTCGACGCCGGGATCCGTCTCCTCGACGACGATCGTCATGCGCGCCAGCCCGCCAGTCATCGTCGGGCCGACGGTCAAGCTCTCGATGTTGAACTGCCGGCGCGCGAACAGCCCCGAGACCTCGGCGAGAACGCCGGGCTCGTGGTCGACGAGCGCCGACAGCACCTCGCGGCGGACCTCGGGTTCGGCCTCCGCCTCGGGATCGATGCGGATGCCCTGCTCGTTCCGGCGCCCGCTCGGATGCGGGCGCTCCTCGGGCGCGGGTCCGGGGAGTTCGCCCGTCATCGTCGGTCACCTCGGGCGGTCGTGGCCGCGCGACTCGCGACGCTGGCCGCTCGCTCGTTCCGCGACGCCGTCCGTGTCGCGTGTTCGTGTCCGTTCATAGGTGCTCCTCCTGCAGTGCGAACAGTCCGTTCGCGCCGCCCGATGCGACCATCGGGTAGACGTCCTCGCGGGGATCGATGTGGCAGTCGATGACGCTCGGGCCGTCGTAGTCGCGAGCCGCCGCGATCGTATCGGCGACGTCGTCGTACGCGTCGAGGGTGAAGCCCTTCGCACCGAACGCGTCGGCGAGCGTCGCGAAGTCCGGACCCCACGGGTACTCGGAGGCCATCCGGCGGCCCTCGAAGAAGGCGTCCTGCCACTGTCGGACCATGCCGACGGCCTCGTTGTTCAGGATGCAGACCGTGATATCGAGGTCCTCGCGGACCGCGACCGAGAGACCCTGCGAGGTCATCAGGAAGGAGCCGTCGCCGTCGAAGCAGACGACCTCCTTCTCGGGGGCGGCGACCTTCGCGCCGATGGCGGCTGGGAGACCGTACCCCATCGTTCCGAGACCGTGACTGGAGATCCACGTCCGCGGCTCGGTGAACGTCCAGTACTGGACCGCCCACATCTGGTGTTGGCCGACGCCCGTCGTGACGATGGTGTCCGCGTCGGTCGCCTCGTCGAACGCCTCGACGACGAACTGCGGCTTGAGGGGTTCGTCCTCGGGCGCGTCGTAGTCCATCGGATACTCCGTCTCCCAGTGGGTGCACTGGTCGCGCCACGCGTCGGTGTCCGGCGAGCGGGCCAGCGCCTCGTCGAGCTGGCGCAGCACCGTGCTCGCGTCGCCGACGAGGGGGTAGTCCGCGTGGACGTTCTTCGAGATCTCCGAGGCGTCGATGTCGACGTGCGCGATTTCGGCCTCGGGCGCGAACGTGTCCACGCCGCCCGTGAGCCGGTCGTCGAAGCGCGTGCCGACCGCGAGCATCACGTCGCAGTGCGTGACGGCCATGTTCGCGTAGCCGGTGCCGTGCATGCCCGCCATCTCCATGGCGAGTTCGTGCGTCTCGTCGAAGGCGCCGACGCCCGGCATCGTCGTGACCACGGGGACGCCGTGATCGATGGCGAACTGCCGGAGTTCCTCCGAGGCGTTCCCCTTGATGACGCCGCCGCCCGCGAGGATGACGGGCCGCTCGGCGTTCGCGAGCGCCGTCGCGGCGCGGGTGACCGCTTCGGGATCGGCCTCGTCCGGGACGACCTGCGTCTCGGGTCCCGCCGCGGGACCGGGACGCGCGACGTCCTCGGCGTTCGAGACGTCCTTCGGTAGATCGACGAGCGTCGGTCCCTGCCGGCCCTTCCGGGCGAGTTCGAAGGCCTCGCCGACGGTGTCACCGACGGTGTCCGGGTCGCTCGCGAAGTAGCTCGCCTTCGTCACGGGGCGCGTGATACCTGTCGTATCGGCCTCCTGAAACGCGTCGTTGCCGACCATGTCGGTTGCCACCTGCCCGGTGAGGGCCAACAGCGGCTCCGAGTCCATGTCGCGTCGGCGATGCCGGTGACGAGGTTGGTCGCGCCGGGACCGGACGTCGCCAGACAGACGCCCGGTTTGCCGGTGACGGCGCCGTAGGCGTCCGCGGCGTGCGCGGCGCCCTGTTCGTGCGCCATCGTGACGTGCTCGATGTCGCTCTGGTAGAGCGCGTCGTAGATGGGCATGATGGCGCCGCCCTGCACGCCGAAAGCGGCCTCGACGCCGGCGTTCTCCAGTGCGGCCACGACGGACGACGCGCCTGTCGGCAGCGTCTCCTCCGCGTCGCGTTCGGTCGATCGTTCGGGTTCGCTCTCGCTCATTGTGTGGTGTGTGTGGTGCGGTCGCTAGTGGATTCGACGGACGGTGCAAACGGCCGGTGAGGATGAGGAGAGAGGGGGCTTACGCCCCTACGATGAACGTCGGGACCGCGGCGATGACACTCACGCGGGGTCGCGTCGCCTGCGTGGGCGCTCGTCGCATCGGTACCGGCGGTAGGCGTCGCTCCTATTTCAACCTTCCCGGCCGCGCAAACGTTGCCGAACGAGGGCATGACAGCTCAGGCCCTCACTTCGGTGGACACGCGCTCGACGCCGACGTCGGCCGCGAACTCGTGGAGGTCCTCGGTCGTGACGCGGCGCTTCCCGGCGGCGTGCTCCTTCACGCGCTTCGTGACCGCCACCACCTCGTCGTCGGTCGGCTCGTAGCCGGCCTCCTCCAAGTGCTGGCGAACCGCGTTCGTCCCCGTGTGCTTCCCGAGGACGATAGAGCGCTCCGCGCCGATCATCTCCGGGGTCATGCGCCCGGCTCGAACGTCTCGGCGTTCTCGATGACGCCGGCCGCGTGGATGCCCGACTCGTGGCTGAAGGCGTTCTTGCCCACGACGGGCTTGTTGTCCGGGATCGGCACCCCGGACTTCTCCGCGACCACGTGCGAGAGCTCGGCGATACCGGTCGTGTCGATACCGGTATCGACGCCGTAGAGGCTCTCGATGGCCATCACGACCTCCTCTAAGGCGGCGTTGCCGGCGCGCTCGCCGATGCCGTTGACGCTCACCTGCGCCTGCTCGGCGCCGGCGACGATCCCCTCGACCGCGTTCGCGGTCGCCATTCCGAAGTCGTCGTGGCAGTGCACGTCGACTCGGGCGTCCGTGTGCTCGCGCACGTACCGGACGAGGTCGGCGAACCGACTCGGCGTCGCGATGCCGACGGTGTCGGGGAGGTTCACCCAATCGAGGCCGGCCGAATCGACCGCCTCCAGCACCTCTGCGAGGTAGTCGGGATCCGTCCGGGTGACGTCCATCGGGGAGTACATGACTTCGACGCCGGCGTCCGCGACCTGCTCGACCGCCGCGACCGACCGGTCGAGCACCTCCTCGCGCGTGGCGTGCATCGAGTCCTCGATCTGGATGTCGCTGGTGGACGCGAAGACGTGCACCATGTCGACATCCGCGTCGATCGCGGCCTCGACGTCCGACTCGACCACGCGCGCCAGCCCGCATGTCGTGGCGTCCGTCGCCTCGGCGACGTCCCGAACGGCCTCGAACTCCGCCTCGGAGTTCGCGGGGAAGCCGGCCTCGATGACGTGGACGCCCATACCGTCGAGCAGCGCGGCTATCTCGCGCTTGTCGTCGTAGTCGAACGACGTGCGTGGCGTCTGCTCGCCGTCGCGGAGCGTCGTGTCGAAAATTCGTGCGTCGTCGATCTCGTCGTTATTGTGGGCTAATGTGCCCTGGAAGAACCCGTTCCCCCGGACTCGCACCGGGAATGTCGTTAGATGACATCGTGTACATTCGTACAGAACGGCCTCCCACATAAGAGTGTCTCTCTCGAACAGTTCGTCAGACGCCTGATCGACCGCGGATCGCGGCGGCGACCGAAAACCGCCGGACGCCAACGCCAAAAAGGAGATATTAGGACTCCATGTGGCACAGTATCGCACGACCGACGGTCTCGCGACTCCCCGTCGCGCGTCGCGGGCGGGTGGACGAACGTGGAGTCGGGCGGATCGGAGCCGGGCGTCTCAGACGACGCCGAGCGCGACGCTCGCGACGAGGACGCAGCAGCCACCGACGACGGTGCTGGCGACGGCGTGCGTCCGAAGTCGGTCGAGGAGCGCGTGATCGTGGCCGTCGCCGCCGGCGTCGCGGGTGACGGCCGCGTGGATCTCCCCGCCGATCTCGCAGTCGGGGAGGAAATCCATGGCGACGTGCAGGAAGACGCCCGCGGCGAACCCGAACACGACGGCGTCGACGGCCGGGTTCGGCGGGACGCGAAGGAGGGTGACGGCGACGGCGACGACCCCGAGGGCGGCCGCCGGGACGAGCAGCGGCGTCACCGGGCGGTCGTCGATGCGGAGGCGGCGCGCGGCGGCGTACCCCGCGGGTCCCTTGTGCGAGACGATGGCGAGACCGAGGACGACGCCGAGATCCGGCATCGTCGCGTAGACGGCGCCGATGATGGCGCCCGCGGCGAGCGCGTGCGCGGTGAGCTGCGCGGCCGTCCGATCGATCGGGAGGTCGCGGTGCGAGAGGCGGTGGCCGACGGTGTGCGCGCCGAACCCCGCGATGACGCCGGTGGCGAGACCGAATCCGGCGAGGCGGGGATCGTAGCCGACGGCCTGCGGAACGAGGAAGACGGCGGCGCTCGTCACCATCGCGCCGCTCGCGAGACCGTACCCCCAGACGAGTCCGCGCGCGCTGCCGGCGTCCGCGCGCGCGCCGAGGACCGCGCCGAGCGCCATCGCCCCGAACGCCACCCACCCGATCCCGACGACCTTCCCGGCGCGGCCGGCCGCGAGCGCGGCGCCGGAGAGACAGCACAGGAGAACGAGGAGGCCCGCGCCGAGCGCGATCGAGCGACCGCGGGCGGGATCGGCGGAGATCGTGTCTGACACTATTACTAATTCCAGCCCAGATATTATTAACGGTGTCGGTGACCGCGGCGACGGCCGGCACGTCGAAGGGACGGCCGCGAGAAACACGCGTATGCACGTCCTCTCGATGGACTGGCGCGACGTCTGCTTCGCCTCGTGGCCGGTCGAGCCGGCCGCCGTCGCGCGGACCCTCCCCGACGGTCTCGCCGTCGACACCTACGAGGGCGACGCCTACCTCTCCGTCGTCCCGTTCGTCATGGGCGACGTCCGCCCGCCCGGATGGCCGCGCGCGCTCGCGCCCACCTTCGGCGAGCTGAACCTCCGGACCTACGTCACCGCCGAGAGCGGTGATCGGGCGATCTACTTCTACAATCTCGACGCGAGCGGCGCGATCGGGATCCCCCTCGCCCGGACGTTCTTCCGGATCCCCTACTATCACGCCGATATCGACGTTTCGCGCGTCTCAGACAGCGGCCTGCACTTCCGGAGCACCCGGACACACGAGGGCGTGCCGTCGTGCGAGTTCGACGCCACGATCACCCCCGGAGCGGAGCGCGTCACGCCCGAGTCTGGGAGCCTCGAATCGTTCCTCGTCGAGCGCTATCGCTTCTACACGCGCGGGCTCGGAGGGCTGTGGTACGGCGACATCGAGCACGACCCGTGGACGCTGACGGACGCGACGCTCGACGTCCGGCGGAACGATCTCTTCGACGCGAACGGGTTCGACGATCCCGACTCGACGCCGCACGTCGCCCACTCGCGCGGCGTCGAGGTCGACGCCCATCACCTCCGCCGGCTCTAGACGTGTGCTCGAGGAGCGCGGCGTGCGCGCGCCGGAAGCGCTCGGAGAGCGACTGATCCGGGATCCCGAGGTCGGCCGCGAGATCGAAGCGCTCGACGCCGGTGACGGACGGGTCGAGACCGTCGTCCCGGCGGGCATCGTGGAACCCCGAGAGGGCGTCCCACACCGGGAGCCGAGCGGTACACGTCAGGACGGCGCTCATCTCGGGGGGATCGTCACGGAGCCAGAACCCCCACCCGCCACGGATCAGCGATCGAGACCGGCGTCGAGGAGGTCGGAGGGCGTCGCGTCGCGCAGTTCGAGATCGTAGTGCGCCCGCACGACTGGCGCGTCGACGTCCACGAGGTCGTCGAGGTCCACCGGCGTCCCCGCGACGACGACGTCCGGGTCCGCGGCGTCGATCGTCGCCGCCAGATCGGCGAGTTGGTCGTCGCTGTACCCCATCGCGGGGAGGACGCGATCGAGGTGGTCGTACTCGTCGAGGACGTCGGCGATCTCGCCGACCGCGTACGGCTCGGGATCGACGAGCGACGCCGCGCCCCCGTCCGCAGCGGCGACGTATCCCGCGCCGTGGGACGCCCCGCCGTGCGTGAGCGTCGGGCCGTCCTCGACGACGAGCGCGTCGCGATCCGCGATTCGCTCGGGGTCGTCCGCGTGCACGACGGAGTCGCTGTGGTGGATCGGTGCGTCCGCCGGTGCGAGGCGCGCGGCGACGTCGCTCGCCGTCTCGACCGCCTCGTCGCTCGCGGCGTTCTCCTTCGTCACGAGGACGGCGTCCGCGCGCCGGAGGTTCGCCTCGCCGGGGTGGTAGCGCTCGCCGTGGTCGGGCCGCAGGGCGTCGACGAGCACGACGTGGTAGTCCGGGACCGCGAACGCGAACTCGTTGTTCCCGCCGTCCCAGACGATCGCGTCCGCCTCCTCGCTCGCCCGATCGAACACCGCGCGGTAGTCGACGCCCGCGTAGACGACGTGCCCCGCCGCGACGTGGTCCTCGTACTCCTCGCGTTCCTCGACGGTGAGACCGTCGAGATCCGCCTCGGTCGCGAAGCGCTCGACGCGCTTCGCCGTGAGGTCGCCGTACGGCATCGGCTCGCGAACGACCGCGACGTCGCGTCCCCGAGAGTCGAGTTCGTCCGCGAACGCCTGCGAGAGCGCCGACTTCCCGCAGCCCGTGCGCACGGCGTTCACGGCGACGACCGGGACGTCGACGTCCAACTGGATTGTGTCGGGACCGAGGATCCCGAAGTCCGCGCCCGCGGCGAGCGCGCGCGAGGCCGCGTGCATCACGTCCTCGTGCGCGACGTCCGAGTAGGCGAACAGCACGAGGTCGGCGTCGCGCTCGGTGACCGTCGCCGCCAGATCGGCTCGGGAACGATCGGGATCGATCCCGTCCCCTCGGGAGTCAACTCGGCGGGGAAGTCGGCGAAGCCCTCCGCCGCCGTCTCGCCGAGGTTCTGGCCCGGTGCGCGCGTGAACGCGACCACCTCGCGCTCGGGGTCGTCGCGCAGTTCGACGAAGTAGTCGTGGAAGTCCCGTCCGGCGGCGCCCATCACGACGACGCGTTCGGTCATGTCCGGGTTCACGGACGCGCGTCCGAAAAGCGTGTCCGCCGGACGCCCCGCGCAAGCGGCGGCGATGCCGACGGGCTAGACGAGGAGGAACGTCGGGAGGTAGAGCGCGGCGACGACGAGACCGGTTCGGCGTCCCATCGTGGGACGGAGGGCGAAGACGGCGACGACGAGGGCCGAGACGGCGAGCATGTAGCCGCCGGCGAGAGGATACGGTGGACGTGGGCGACGTGGAGACCGCCGACGGCGGCGCCGAAGCCGAGGCTGAACAGGGGGTCGGTGACGTTCGAGCCGAGGAGCGTGCCGACGGCGATGCCGGATTCGCCCTCGCGGACGGCCTGAAGCGCGACGACGATCTCGGGGATCGTCGTCCCGAGACCGGTGATCGCGCCGACGAAGTAGGAGGGGAGACCGACGGCGAGCGCGAACGCACGTCCCTCGGTGACGAGGAGGTGGCCCCCGACGAGGACGAGCGCGAGACCGCAGGCGAGCCACGCGACGGCGCGGCGGGGTTCGTGGATGCCGTCGTGGTCGGTCGCGTGATCGGCGAAGTCGGTGCGATCGACCACGACGGCGAGGAACCCGAGGTAGCACGCGCACATCACGACCCCCTCGACGCGCGTGACGACGCCGGAGACGGTGACGGCGAGCATGACTGCCATCGCGCCGAGCATCCCGCCGCCGTAGACGGCGAGGCGGTTTCGGGGGACGGTGAGCGGCGAGACGACGGCGACGAGACCGATACCGAGCGTTATCTGGGCGGTCGCGGAGCCGACGATGTGGCCGACCGCGAGCGTGCCGGCCCCGTAGAGCGCGGCGTACGCGGCGGTCGCGATCTCGGGGACGCTGGAGCCGACGGCGACGACGGTGACGCCGACGAAGAGCGCGCTGACACCGGCGTGTTCGGCGAGCCCCGCGGCCGCGGCGACGACGCGGTCGGCGCCGTAGACGAGCGCGAGGAGGCCGGCCGAGAGGAGCGCGAGCGAGGTGAGCACGGACTACTCGTCGAAGTCGAGGTCGGCCTCGACGGTCGAGAGGTCGTCCTCGGCGAGGCCGCGCTGGATGGCGCGCACGAGGTTCTCGACGTCGTCCGGATCGACGTCGATGGTGAGTTCGAGACCGACGGCGACCGAACTCTGCGAGGCGGCCTCGACGCGGCCGGGGAGGTACGCGCCCCGGTCGGTGCGGTCGAGGACGCCCGCCCACGTCCAGAGATCGAGGAGCGTGCGGAGACCGACGCGGACGCGCTCGCGATCGGGGTCGTGGCCGGCGAGACCGGCGAGAACCGGGAGGAGGTCGGTGGCGCTCATCGGCTCGCCGTCGAGGAGCGCGCGGACGCGTCGCGTCGGCGCCCACTCCGCGAGGAGGTCGCGGAAGGCCGCGCGGGCGTCGGCCTGCCGGTCGTTCGCGAGCGCGGCGGCGAGGTCGGCCCCGCGCTCTGTGAGGCGGTGGTCGCGGCCGTCCACGTCCAGCACGCCGACGTCGGCGAGGAACGCCGTCTGTCTGCTCACGGCGTCGCTGATACCGGTCGCGTCCTCGACGGCGCTCGTCTGCGTCGCCCCCTCGCTCGCGCCAGCGGCGTACCAGCCGGCGACGACGGTGCACAGCGTCTCCCGGCTCACGCCCTTCGGTATCGGGTGATCGCTCACGAGGGAAGGAGGACCGTGGACGGCAAAAAGCCCGCGGGCCGGGGCGGCTCGCACGTCACTCGGAGGCGGTGGTCGTCGCGGATCGCTCGACGCCCTCGCCGGCGATCGGGTAGCCGCTTCGACGCCACGGCTGAAACCCGCCGTCGACGGCGTACACCTCGTCGTAGTCGTTCGCGAGGAGGGCCGCGGCCGCCGGGGACCGAGGTGGCGCTCGCCCCCGCCGTAGCAGACGATCCGATCGCCCCCCGGCCAGTAGGGGGCGGGGTCGCAGTCGGTCGATCCGGAGGCGGGGCTGTTCACGGCACCGTAGACGTGCGCGCGGTCGTACGCGTCGCGCCCGCGGGCGTCGGCGAACCGGGCGGCGCCGCGGCGCCACCAGTAGTGCGCCACGTCGACGGGGGCGAGCCGGACGTCGGTGCCGTCGACGGTCGCGACGGGGAAGGAGCCGGGATCGACGTCGCGGGCGGGCGGCGTCTCGCTCACCGCGGGCGGGATGCCGTCGGTCGGGTCGTCGTCGGCCGGCAGGTCGCCGCGGTTCGCGGCGAAAGAGGCGGGGACGCCGCATCCCTCCGGGGGATCGTCACCGATACCGCTGTGGTCGGAGAGCGCGCTACAGCCGGTGAGTCCGGCGAGACCGGCGACGCTCAGGGCAGCGAGGTAGTCGCGTCGGTCCATACGTCGGCTCAGGAAGGACGGAAGGGAAACGGTTTCGGGACGGCGGCGAATATCGTGCTACTGAGTGGCACGCTACCGGTCTTCAGAAGACCATTTAGGCCGCGACGGCCTTCGACACCGCAATGGGTTACAAGATCGGTCTCGTGGGGAAGCCCTCCGTCGGCAAGTCCTCCTTCTTCAACGCGGCGACGATGAACGACGTCCCCGAGGGCGCCTACCCCTTCACGACCATCGATCCCGCGGTCGGCGAGGCGTACGTTCGCACGGACTGCGCGGCCCCCGAGTTCGACGAGGAGTGCGCGCCGAACGCGGGCTACTGCGAGGACGGCAAGCGCTTCGTGCCGACGAAGCTCGTCGACGTCGCCGGTCTCATCCCCGGCGCGCACGAGGGGAAGGGACTCGGCAATCAGTTCCTCACCGACCTCAACGAGGCGGACGTCCTCGTCCACATCGTGGACTTCTCCGGGAAGACGGACGCGGAGGGCGAACCCACCGAGGGCCACGATCCCCGCGACGACATCGACTTCCTCGAGGAGGAACTCGATCAGTGGTATCTGGGCATCCTCCGGAAGGGCATCGAGCGCTTCGAGACCGCGCACACCACCGAGACCGAACTCGAAGTCGAACTCGCCGAGCAGATGAGCGCGTTCGGCACGAACAAGGACGAGATCAAGCAGATCATCCTCGGGGAGGGTCTCGCTCTCGATCCCGGGACGTGGGACGAGGACGACGAACTCGCACTCGCGCGCGCCATCCGCGAGCGCACGAAGCCGATGGTCGTCGCCGCGAACAAGCTCGACACGCCCGAGGGACAGGCGAACTACGAGGAGATCACGAACGATCCCGACTACGAGGACGTCACCATCGTCCCCGTGAGCGTCCACGCGGAGAAGGCGCTGAAGAACGCGGCCGAGCAGGGCGTCGTCGACTACACGCCCGGCGACGACGACTTCGAGATCGTCGCGGACGTCTCGGCGGAGCAAGAGCAGGGCCTCGAGGAGATCCGCGAGTTCGTGACGTCGTTCGGCGGAACGGGCGTCCAGCGGGCCTTGGAGACCGCTCTCTTCGAGGAACTCGGGCTGAAGGCGATCTTCACGGGCGACGCGAGCCTCAACTGGACGCAGGGTCCGTTCCCGGACGTCTTCCTCCTCCCACAGGACGCGACGGCCGAGGACTTCGCCTACGCCATCCACTCGGACATCGGCGAGGGGTTCCTCCACGGGATCGACTGTCGCTCGAAGCGCCAGCTCGGCAAGGACACCGTCCTCGACCACAACGCCGTCGTCGAGGTCGTCACGACGAACTAGTCGTCAGCGGACACGGCCGCCGCGGTCGCGTCCGATCCGACTGGGAGCGTGTCGAAGTCGACAAGGTCGAGCGCGAAGGTCTCGTCGGCCGCCGTCCGGAGGTCGAACCATCGGAGGTCGAACTCGACGCCGCTTCGCGCCCCCGCCAGTGACGGTGACGGTGACGGTGTGCGTCCACGCGTCGCGCGGTGACTCGCCGAGTTCGACGGTCCCCTTCGGAATCTGGCCGTCGTCGTGTCCCGGTCCCTCGAACGCGGGGCGTTCGTCGCCGTTTCGGGAGACGTACGCGCAGGCTTTCCCGACGACGTCAGATCTGTGCTAGTCGCACCCACCTGTGGTGGAGAATACACGTAGTTCTACCGCTGACCGGAACAGGAGGGCGGACGCCGGCGTCGCGGCAGGCCGGCGGCAACTCGCCGTAGGGCCGGCGACTCAGACGAGGCGCGCGAACGCGAGGTCGCCGCTCGTGTTCTTGATGTACGCGCGGACGGTCTGGCCCTCACGGCGCCCGGGACGAAGACGGTGTAGCGGCCGCGTTCGGCGACGCCGTCGCCCTTCCGGCCCGTGCCGGTGATCTCCAGTTCGTAGGTCTTGCCGGACTCGACGGTCTCGCGGACGGTGCGCGTCGCGTTCGTCTTCTTCTGGACGGGACGGAACGCCCCGCAGGCCGTACAGCGCAGCATGTCGACGCCGTCCTCGGTCGTGAGGCGGGTGTCGGGGCGGCCGCACTCGGAGCAGGTGACGAACTCCGCGACGTAGGCGTCGATGGCGTCGTCGAAGTCCGCGACGGAGAACGAGCCGTTGTAGCGGGCGCGCTGGCCGTCGAACTGGCCGTTCGTCCCGAGTTCGCGCTGGACGTTCCGGAAGAGGTGGTCGGGTTCGCGCGACACCGCGTTCGCGATGGCGCGAACGTTCGTGAGGCGGGTGAACGCGCCGTCCGTCTCGCCCTCAGGGTCGGGGATGGTCAGGCGGGCGTCGGCCTCGGCGGGGCGCTCGGGGAGGGCGTCGAACGCCCGGTCCAGCGCGATCTGGTAGTCCATACGTCACTGAGGCGACGGGCGCGTAAAGCACCTCCGAGTGCTGTGGTAGCAAGTGAGTCGGACACTCACTCCGCGTCGAACAGCGGGCTGTCCTCGCCGGGGACGAGGGTGTTGAGCACCAGCGCGGTGAGCGCGGTGACGATGACGGGTTCGGTGAGGAACGTCCGCGCGGCGCGCGGGAGACCGCCGAGCGCCTCGGGGGTGGTCGCGACGCCGAGACCGAGACCGAGCGAGACGGCGAGTACGACCATGTTCCGCCGATCGAGCGTGACGTCGAGCGTGATGAGGCGCGCGCCGCTCGCGGCGACCATGCCGGCCATCAGGAGGACCGCGCCGCCGAAGACGGCGCTCGGGATGGTGGTGACGAGCGCGCCGATCTTCGGGCTGAGGCCGAGCACGGCGAGGATGACGCCGGCGACGCCGACGACGTGGCGACTCATGACTCCGGTGAAGTTGATGATGCCGGCGTTCTGCGAGAAGGAGGTGACGGGAAATGCGCCGAAGATTCCGCCTACCGAACTCATCAGGCCGTCGGTGAAGAGGCCGCCGCGGAACTCCTCGTCCGTGGGCGTGCGGCCCTCGGCGGCGGTGACGCTCGACATGTCGCCGACGGTCTCCATCGCGGAGACGAGGAAGAGGAAGGCGAAAGTGACGATCGGAACGGGGTGGAAGGAGAAGCCGAAGCGTCCGACGCGCGGGATCGCGAGCCACGGTTGGGCGGCGACGGCGTCGAAGGTGAGGAGGCCGGGGGCGACGCCGGTGACGGTGAGCGCGAACGCGGCGACGTAGCCGACGGCGATGGCGACGAGTGTGCTGAGGAGGCGCGTGATACCGCGCGTGAAGAGGTTGAGGACGACGGCGACGAGGAGGACGAGCGCCGCGAGCGCGAGGTTGTACGGGGCGCCGTAGTGCGCGCTCCCCGCGCCGCCGGCGGCGTCGTTCATCGCCGAGGGGACGAGGTAGAGCCCGATGATGACGACGACGAGACCGGTGACGAGCGGCGGGAAGTAGGGCTTGATGCGCTCGAACTGCCAGCCGATGAGACCCTCGACGAGCCAGCCGGTGACGAGGATGGCGCCGAAGACGGCGCCGAGGCCGTAGTTCACGCCGACCGTGGAGGCCGCGCCGACGAAGGTGAAGCTCGTCCCCATGACGACGGGGAGTTTCGCGCCGACGGAACCGACCGTGTAGGCCTGCACGACCGTCGCGAGGCCGGAGAACAGCAGCACCATCTGGACGATGTACGCGGTCGCGTCGCCCAGCCCCACCGCACCGCCGACGATGTACGCGACGGCGGTCGCTGGCACGATCATCACGGCGACGTGCTGGAGGGCGAGCAGGAGCGAGCGCGGCCACGGCGGCCGGTCGTCGAGACCGTACTCGATGTCGATTTCGGGGTCCGTCTCGGACGCCATGTATCTCGTCCGTGCCCGCTCGATCCGATAAGCGTTGCGTGTTCGACCCTACTTCACCGACCTATTTCTCCAATTGTATGCATGTACGTGCTCACTCGTGGACGGTGACGCCGGTCTCGTCCACGGTGATGTCGAGGAGGCTCGTCGCCTCGTAGTCGGTGTCGTCGAGCGCGGAGGGCCCGACCTTCCGGAGCGCGACGACGATGTCCGTGATCTCCGCGCCGATGTCGTCGAGCGCGTCCGTGATGGCGGCGAGCGTGCCGCCCGTCGAGAGCAGGTCGTCGAGGATCAGGACGCGATCCCCCTCCTCCACGTCGTTGATGAACATCTCGGACTCCGAGTAGCCCGTCTCCTGATGGAGCGCGACCTCGCCCTCCAAGCCGTACTCGCGCTTGCGGATGACGACGAGCGGCACGTCCGTCTGGAGCGAGACGGCGGTCGCGATGTGGATACCCATGGCCTCGGGGGCGACGATCTTGTCCACGTCGAGGTCGGCGGCGCGCGTCACGCCGACGACGACCTCGCGGAGCAGCGCGGGTTCGAGCATCGGCACGCCGTTGCTGATCGGGTGGACGAGGTAGTGGTAGCCGTCCTTGTCGATGATCGGGGCCTCGTGGAGCGACTCGCGCAGGCGTTCCATGTCGCCCGTTCGGCGAAAGGCGGGAAAAACCGTTCGCTCCGCGCGTCCGGCGTCGTTCGATCCCCATCGCGGAACGCCGACGCGACCGAGTTCCGCGACGAGGCCCGGATCGAGATCCCCATCGCGATCCGTACAGCCGGGACTAGCCGAGCGACCGTCGGAGCGTCCGCCAGCGGTTTGTACCTCGCGGCGGTAGCGGCCCGCGTGAGCCTCCTCGGGACGGGCGACTACTGGCTGACTCGCTTCCTCTTCCAGCGCGGTCTCGCGATTCTCTACCTCCTCGCCTTCCTCGTCGCCGCGCGCCAGTTCCGCCCGCTCGTCGGCGAGGACGGTCTCCTCCCGCTCTCCGAGTACGCCGAGCGCGCCGCGTTCGCCGAGCGTCCGAGCCTCTTTCACCTGTATCCCGACGACCGCGTCGTCGGCGTCGCCGCGTGGACCGGCGTCGGTCTCGCCGCGCTCGCCGTCACCGGCGTCCCGAACGTCCTCGGCGCGTACGCCGTGCCGGCGTCGATGGCGCTCTGGGCCGCGATGTGGGTCCTCTACCTCTCCTTCGTCAACGCCGGCCGCGTCTTTTATGGGTACGGCTGGGAGTCGATGCTCCTCGAAACCGGCTTCCTCGCGATCTTCCTCGGCGCGGGCGCGAGCGCGCCACCCGAGATCATCGTCTGGCTCCTGCGCTGGCTGCTCTTTCGCAACATGTTCGGCGCCGGTCTCATCAAGCTGCGCGGCGACGACTGCTGGCGCGACCTGACGGCGATGGACGACCACTACGAGACCCAGCCGATGCCGAACCCCGGCAGTTGGTTCGCCCACCACCTCCCCGCGCGGTTCCACCGCGTCGAGGTGCTCGGCAACCACGTCGTCGAGCTCGCGGTGCCGTTCCTCTACTTCGCGCCGCAGCCGTACGCGGCGCTCGGCGGCGCGCTCACGATCGGCTTCCAGCTCTGGCTCATGGGCACCGGGAACTTCGCGTGGCTGAACGCCCTGACGATCGTGCAGGCCGTCGCGACACTCGACGACGGCGTCCTCGCGCCCGTCCTCCCGGTCGGCGTCCCGACGGCCGCGCCGACGCCCGCGTACCAGACCTACGCCGCGTTCGTCGTCGCCGCCGCGATCCTCGTCCTCAGCGTCCGCCCCGCGCGGAACCTCCTCTCCGAGTCCCAGACGATGAATCGGGGATTCGACCCGCTGCACCTCGTCAACACCTACGGCGCGTTCGGCTCGATCACGAGCACCCGATACCAGCTCGTCGTCGAGGGCACGCGCGAGGCCGACCCCGACGAGGGCGACTGGACGGCCTACGGGTGGAAGGGGCAACCGGACGCGGTCGGGGAGCGCCCGATGCAGTGGGCGCCCTATCACCTCCGCCTCGACTGGCAGCTCTGGTTCGCGGCGATGCGTCCCCGACCGGGCCGGCGCCAGCGCTGGCTCTATCGCCTCTTGGACCGCCTCTTGGAGGGCGACCCGGCGACGCGCTCGCTCCTCGGCGACGACCCGTTCGGCGACGACCCGCCGGAGCGCGTGCGCGTGGTGCGCTATCGCTACCGATACACGACGCCGGCGGAGCGCGCGGAGACGAGCGACTGGTGGCGCCGCGAGCGCGTCGGGACGTACGTGTCCGCCAGCGACGCCGGCGACCTCGCGTCGCGACGGGACCGCCGGCGGATCGATCGCTACTGAGGGGCGACAGACACAACCGGCGGGGCGCCGTCGCCCCCGACGTGGAACGCTTCGTCCGCCTCGTCGTCGCCGGCGGCATCGCGCTCGTCGTCGGACTCTGGGGATCACACGCGCTCGCGTGGCCTGCCGCGGCACTCGGCGCCCTCGTCGCGCTCTGCGGTCTCTGCGCGCTCGGCGCCGGAATCGCGAGCGAGATCGAGCGGTAGCGGCGCTCGACGCGTCCCGAACGCCGTCCGGAAGTCGGATCGGGACCGCGATCCCCGTCCTCAGCGGCCGTCCCGCCTCACACCGCGTCGGACTCGCGCGCGGCGACGTCGACGCTCGCGAACTCGAAGCGGGCACCGCCGTCCTCGCTCTCGACGAGCGAGACCGACCAGCCGTGCGCGTCGGCGATCTCCCGGACGATGTTAAGCCCGAATCCGGTGCCTCCCTCGGCGGTCGTGTAGCCGACGTCGAACACCCGCTCGCGCTCGGACTCGGGGATTCCGGGACCGTCGTCGGCGACGTAGAAGCCGTCGGCCGTCGGCCCGACCGTAACGGTGACGTCGTCGGCGCCGTGTTCGATCGCGTTCCGAAAGAGGTTCTCGAGGAGCTGGCGCAACCGACTGCGATCGCAGGAGACGAGACCGAGATCGCCGTCGATCCGGAGCGACGCCGCGGACGTACCGGCCGTCGACCACGCGCGCTCGACGACGTCGCGGAAGACGACGCGCTCGAACTCGTCGACGGCATCGCCCTGTCTGGCGAGCGTGAGGATGTCGTCGATGAGGTCGTTCATTCGAGCCAGAGCCGACTCGACGCGATCGAAGTGCTCGTCGTCGCCGGTCTCGCGCGCGAGATCGAGGAACCCCTCGGCGACGTTCAACGGGCTTCGGAGGTCGTGGGAGACGACGGCCGCGAACTCCTCCAAGCGCTCGTTCTGTCGCGCGAGCTCGCGCTCACGCTCCGCGAGACGGTCGCGCGCCTCGATGGACGTGACGGCGTGGCCGATGGAGTCACCGAGTTCGGAGAGCACCTCGCACTCGCGCTCGTCGAAGACCTCCGGCCGGTCGGCGTAGATGCTGAAGAAGCCGTAGACGGTGTCGTCGTGCGCGATCGGGACGACGGCGAGCGACTCGACGCCGAGGCGCTCGAACATGTCCCACCACGGCTTCATCGATGGATCGGCGTAGACGTCCTCGACGCGCTGGATCTCACCGGTCTTGATCGCGCGTCCGCCGGCACCCCGCCCGGTCGGCGCGTCGTCGGTGGTGACGTCGATCGACTCGACGTACGCCTCGGAAAGCCCCGCCGACGCGACCGGATTGACGGCTCCGTCGTCGGGATCGTACTGCCCGATCCAGACGCCGTCGTAGAGATCGGAGCTGACGAGGCGCTCGCAGACCGCGCGGGCGAGGACGTCGCGGTCGGTCACGTTCACGATCTCCTGCGTCGCGATCCGCAGCGTCTCGTTGATCCGATTGAGTCGCCGGATGGAACGCTGCTGATCGAGGCGTCGCGCGTCGTAGATGCCGACGAGCACCCCGAGGAGGACGCCGAACGGGATGACGCTGAAGAGCTCTCCGGTCGGATCGAACGCCGGCGACCACGGAACGTGGAGGAGGACGCCCGCCATGATCCACGCGTTCAACGACGCGACGGCGATGATGCCCGCGACCATCCACAGGAGCACGCGATCGACGAACCGCGGCGGTACGAACTGCCCCCGCGCGATCCCGATACCGGTCAGCCCCACCCCGATCGAGGCGACGAACGGGACGACGGACAGCACGGCGTACACCGGATCACCGGCGAGCGTGTACACGTCGTGGAGATGGATCGCGGCGAGTGTGAACCCGACGGCCGTCGAGACTGCCCCGCCAGTCCGCGTCGAGAACCCGGTCATCCAGCGGGAGCTACGCCCTCCACAGTTATGAAAGCTTCAAGCCGGAGTCCCCGACGACAGATATCAACCGCCTCGGGGGCAAGTGGTTCGAGACGCCGACGGCGTCTCGTCATGGCGGGAAATCGAAGAGTTCCCGCTTGCAGCCAGAAACCATCGGTTTCTGGCGACATCACGAGGGGGCGAATCCCTCTCGGACGACCCCGTGACATCCGCCTCGTACCGCCCGTGAAACGTCGTTCGGCACGGCCGGGGTTCATCCGCCCGATCGGACCGTGGGGCGTTTCGAACGAAGCGAACCGAGCGAACCGCCCCGTCGCGAACCGCGACGGCTCGACGCTCGGGATCCCGCGTTCGTCAGCGCGAGGCGTGTGTCGACGGACTCCGCATCGGATTCGCGGAGATCGGCGGCCTCGGCACTCACGACTCACAATCTATCCATAGCGACTGTGCTTAGCGGCTCTATCGAAGCCGCTCGTTCCGTTACTGCTCGTCCAACGTCCGGATACCGCGCTCCACGACCGCCTCGGTCACGAAGAGACTCGTCTCCCGCTGGAGCGCCCGCATACGCGATGCCGCTTCGTCTCCGTCGAGCAACCCGCGTAGCCGAGCACGATGACGCCGATAGAACCGTGTACTTCGACGCCCGCGTCGGATGCCGCCTCTCGGGCGGCGAGGTCGTCGGTCAGGAGAACGACTCCCCGCTCTATGACATCCTCCCCGGCGTG